>NZ_JBEXMT010000023.1:0-170670 GCF_040610675.1 Nonomuraea sp. NPDC003804 | reverse complement strand
GGGCCCCCCCCCCCCACAACCTCTCCCCCAACCACAACTTATAAACACAATCCGCCGGGGTGGTGCTCCTCCCCCCCCTCCCCCGCCGCCCGCCGAGCAACCATGTGTCCTTGACCACCGGCCTCATGTCATTTTGTTTCCGAGTGCAGCACGGCTTCATAGGGCCAGGCTCCGGCTGAAGAGAACTCGAGCTTCACGGCAGATCAAACGAGTACGAGCCCTCGCAGCCGCGGTGTCACAGGAGGACGGATGCCCTGGGTACATCGTCGGCTTCGCGGCGGAAGGCGATGTGGCGCCGGTAGGTGTCCAGGGCGGCGTCGAGATAAGTGCTCTCCCCGTCGATGATGATCTCGGTCTCGGCGAGCGCAGCCGCAAGGCTGGCAGCATCGTTGTACCTGGCTCGCTGCTTGCCTCCCACGATCGTGTGTGTGGAGCGGTCGATCGCGGTTCGTGCGGCTCGTCGCCATCCGGCTCGTTCGGAGGCGGTGCTGGTCTGTTCGCGGAGCGCCCCTTCCCATAGCTGGACGAATACTGTGTCGGCGTCGTCGGCGTCGTCGGCGTGCAGGTCGTCGTCGTAGAAGATGGCGCGCCCGGTTCGTGCGGCCCCATGCAGCAGGGTGCGTAGGACGGTGTGCCGCTCGAATATTGAGTTACGTGGGCTGAGCTGCGATTAAGCGGCGTGGTGGTATTCGCTGATCATGCCTGCGACAACGGGTCTTCGGCGGATGGATCGCAGGCCATTGAGTTCGGTCACGTCGCGGGTGGACTGCGTGGCGGTGTCTGGCGGCCGTTGGTGCCGGGACTGGTGCGGCCGGTGCCCGTTGTAGTGGTTCAGGTACTCGCGGAGCACCAGGGCTAGATGGCGTTCGCTGAGGATCAGCATCCGGTCCAGGAGTTCACGGCGCAGGGTGCCAATGACCCGCTCGCAGATGGCGTTCATCCGTGAGATCGACCACCTCGGCAGGATCGTGAAGGGGTTGGCGTAGTGACAGCGCCTGATGCGACCGATGGTGGTTGTAGTGGAGCTCGTACTCGGCCAGGACCTGTCGCAGGTGCCGTTCACCGTGGGCCAGAAGGTGATCGAGGCATTCGCGCCGGAGCGTGCCGACGAACCGCTCGGCAAACGCGTTCGCCCGTGGCGAGCGCGGCGGAATCTTCAGGACACGCACGTCCGCGCCGGCAAGCACCTCGTCAAATCCTCCGCCGAACTTGCCATCCCTGTCTCGGATCAGGAACCGAAACCCGTCGGCTCGTTCGCCCAGGTCCATCAGCAGATTGCGCGCCTGCTGCGCTGTCCAGGCACCCGTCGGATGAGCCATGACACCGAGGATATGCACGCGCCGCGTTTCGACCTCCATGACAAACAGCACGTACAGGCGTTTGAGGAACACCGTATCGACGTGAACAAAGTCGCACGCCAGGATGCCGGAGGCCTGAGAGATGAGGAACTGACGCCACGTCGGTGAAGCCCGGCGCGGCGCGGGCCCAAACCCCGCCGCCGCCAACACCCGGCGGACCGTCCCGTGCCCCACCCGGTATCCAAGACCGAGTAGCTCGCCCTGGATACGTCGATGCCCCCATCGTGGATTCTCCCGCGCCAACCGGACGATCAGATCGCGGATCTCCTGCGCGATTGGGGGCCGGCCATGCTTGGCGGGGTAGGTCCATTTCTTCTTGACCAGCCTGCGGTGCCAGGCAAGCAGCGTGCCAGGCGTCACGATGCGATGCAGCCGAAGGTCAGCGGGTAACAGCCTGGCCAGCGCGGCCAGCAGCGCCCGATCGGCCCAATCCGGCCTGGGCTGGGCGACCTGGCGACGCAGCACCGCGACCTCATGCCGCAACACCAAGATCTCCACCTCTTTGGAGGAGCTGCCCCGAGTGAGCAGCACCAGCCAACCGAACACCCGACCCACCAGCAGATACAGCAGCCGAAATAGCACGAGAGCCGAGCCTAGAAGACCAGGTCAGACCCTATGCGTCAGTTCTGGCACCGGACAGGCGAGGGACTCCCGCCGGGCAGATACCGGCTGAGCTCCCCCTACGACACCGACGCCCGGTGGGCCGCCAAGGGCGATGATCCTTCTGGAATGGCTACAAGGTGCACGTCAGCGAGACCTGCGACAACACTCCCGACGCCGTCGCCGCTGCGGCCGGCACCGGCGAACCGCTACCACAGAATCTGATCACCAATGTGACCACGACGGACGCCACCGTGCCCGACAGCCAGGCCGCCGGTCCGATCCACCAGGCGCTCGCCCGGCGCGGCCTGCTTCCCGCCGAGCACTACCTTGATTCGGGCTATCCCTCAGCCGCACTGCTCGTCGGCGCGCGGGAGAAGTTCGGGATCGCGCTGGTCACCCCCATGTTGCTCGATCAGTCCCCGCAAGCACGCGCCCGGACCGGGTTCGACCGCACCGCGTTCACCATCGACTGGAACAACCAGCAGGTCACCTGCCCGCAGGGCACGCGCAACACCTCATGGACACCGTGCATCCAGCGCGGCACCGACGCGATCGTCATCCGCTTCTCCGGCCAGGACTGTCAGCCCTGCCCGGTCCGGCAGGCGTGCACCACCGCCACCGTCCGGGGACGACAGCTCACCATCCGCACGGAGAAGATCCAAAAGGCCCTGGACGCTGCCCGCGCCGAGCAATTCACTACCGAGTGGCAAGACAGGTACAAGCTCCGCGCGGGCGTCGAGGGCACCATCCGGCAAGCCGTCGCGGTCACCGACATCCGCCGGATTCGCTATCGCGGCCTGGCCAAGGTCCATCTCGACCACGTCTTCTCCGTGGTCGCGCTCAACCTGATCCGGCTGGATGCCTGGTGGAACGGGCATGCACTCGATCGCACCCGAACCGGCCACCTCGCCCGACTGGAACTCGCCCTCGCCGCCTGATCACGAATAAACCACCAGGGTCGCCAATGGGGGCAAACCTACGTTTGCCATCTAGAGCATTATTCGGTACGCCTCATCGCCATCGCCATTCCACGCCTATAGTCACGGCCATCCCGGCCGCCGGACCGGCGATTCTCCCGCTCGTCATTCCGCTCTCCGGGATCGACACGCAGCGGGTCAACGGCGGTCGGTACGCCCCTCCGCCAGCAGCGTGACGACCTCGGCGGGCGCCGGCAGAGCCGCCGCCGACGCCGCGAGTGACACCGCGGCGGTGCGGTAGCCCGCGATCAGGAGCAGTTCCCCGCACGCCTTCACGACCAGGTCAGGCGTGGCTTCGTCCGGCGCCAGGGCCAGTCCCGCGCCGGACCCCGCCACCGCCCGCGCGTTGTCGAACTGATCGTCCACCTGCGGCAGCACCAGTTGCGGGCAGCCGGCGAGCATCGCGGTCAGCGTCGTTCCCTGCCCGCCGTGGTGGATCGCCACAGCGCAGGTGGGCAGCACCGCGCCGAGCGGCATGCGGCCGGCGTACGTGACGGGCAACGGCGGCCAGGTAGCGACCAGCTCGTCATCCGCCGCCACAACCAGCTCGACGTCCAGGCGGCTCAGGCTCTCCAGGAGCGCCACGATCAGCCTGCACGCCGAGTCCCCGCCGAACCTGGGCAGGACGGTGCCGAACGTCAGGCAGATCCGCGGGCGCTCGCCGCGCTCGAAGGACCAGGAGGGAATGGCCGTGTCACCGTGGTGCGGCACGTGCCTGATGCCGAGATGCTGCCTCGCCTGCGGCAGGCGCAGCCCGATCGGCCAGGGGTCCAGCACCCCCAGGGGATCGGGCAGGTTCGTCAGATCGCCGCCGAGTACCTCCGCCGCCGCCCGGTTGAGCTCGTACTCGTCGGAGACCGACCAGTGGTAGCGCACTGACGGGACACCTCTCTCGGCGGCGGCCAGCGCCCCGGCGAACTCGGCCCGTTCACTCACCACCAGGTCGGGGCGCCAACGCCGCAGCAGATCGCCCATGCCTTCGCGGCCACCCGCGGCGAGGGCCCCGAAGGCCCGGCCGTGCGCGCTGCGCTGCCGGCCGGGTTCGGACGTCACGACCTCGGCCAGGTGCTCGTGAAAGCGACCCGCGGGCACGCACGCCACCGCCGGCAGGCCGGATCTCAACGCCGCGGGGAGGAGCTCCTCGGTCGAGGCCACCAGCACGTCGTGTCCCGCGGCGCGAAAGGCCCAGGCCAGTGGCACCAGGGGGAGAAAGTGACCGGCCAGCGGCACCGACGTGAACAGGACACGCATGAAACCTCGCCCAGCTCTCGATCTCGTCAGCGGTCGTCGGCCATAGCGTAACGACCGGTCGCCGTCTCGATGCTCAGCAGCTCCGCCGCGTGTCCGGCGACCAGGTCAGCGGCCAGGCTTACCTCCTTGGCGAGCGGCCGATCAGCAGCGAGAGGCGGGGAGATCCGGGCCAGCTCCGCCCACAGGCCGCCCGTGCCGATCGGCCGGCGCTTGAGCGCGGCGAGCTGGGTCACGCCCACGGCCAGCGAACCCACCACGTGCCAGGCCAGCTCGACCGCGTCGGTAACGGCGTTCGCGCCGTTGAGCGCCATCGGAACGTGATCCTGGTTGCCGCCGTTCGTGGGCAGCGCGGTGAGGGAGGACGGGTAGAGGAGTTGCCTGATGCGCGACACGAACGAGGTCGTGCTGATCTGCACGCCCGCCAGGCCGCTGCCGGCTCCCGGACGGGGGGTGAGCATCAGCGGCAGGCCGCCGTTCGTCGCGGGCGCGCAGATGAGGGCGAGCTGGCGTTCGGCGAGGAAGGCGACCTGCTGCAGGCACAGGCCGATCTGGTCGGAGGCCAGCCCGACCGGCATGGCGTGGAAGTTGCCGCCGTGCAGCAGCTCTCCCTGGAAGCAGATGGGATTGTCGGTGCAGCCCGTGGCCTCGCGCAGGAGGATCTGTTCTGTGGCGGCGAGCTGGTCGAGGACCGCGCCCAGGACTTGAGGGGCGCACCGCAGGCTGTACGGCTCCTGGAGCGGGCGGGTCGTGTCACGCGCGAAGCTCGCGGGCACGTCAAGCCTGATCCACTCGGCGGCCCGCGCCTGGCCCGTCTGGCCTCGGACGATGCTGATCCCCGGATGGTAGGCCTCCAGGCTCGCGCCCAGGAGGTCCACGATCCGGGCCGTGAGGACGGCCACCGCTCGGTTGAGCCTGGCCACCTGCTGGTGGTTGCTGATCGTGACGGCCAGAGCGACGCTGCCGCCGTTGACGAAGGCGAGCGCCTCGCGCGCCGGCCACTCGACCGCGTGGCCCCCCGCCGCCCGCAGTGCCTCATCCGCCGGCGCCGGCTTCCAGCCGCCGCCCGGCTGCGGGATCCAGGCCTCCCCGTCGCCGGCGAAGCTCAGCGCGGCATGGGCGAGGGGTTGCAGGTCGCCGCTCGCGCTCACGGTGCCGTCGCGTGGGATGGCGGGGGTGAAGCCCTGATTCCACAGATCGGCCAGCACGTGCCAGAATTCCGGCGAGACCGCGGAGTACCCCTGCCGCATGCTCATCAGGCGCAGCCACACCACCAGCCGGCTGATGCCGGGATCCAGCGGGCGGCCCTGGCCGGAGGCCAGGTGCGAGATGAGACTCCGGCCCTGCGCGACGGCGGACTCATCGGCGTCGTACACGACGAACGGGCCGAAGCCGCGCGTCACGCCATAGACAGGTTCGTCGGCGACGAGCGCCTTGGCCAGGACGGCGACACTCTCTCGCATCCGGGTGGCCGTCTCCACGTCGCACGGAGGCAGCTCGGCGTGTCTTCCCGCCGCGGCGAGCACGTCGGCCAGCGACGCGAGGGACGCGCGGCTCCCATTGACCGCGCTCATGATGTCGCTCCCGCGCTCATCGAGGGAAATGAACTCTTCTTCAGCAACTTGCCCGTCTCCGACCGGTCGATGTGATCCACCAGATGCACCCGGTGCGGTCGCACGCTCAGTGCCGTCAACGCGGCGCGGACGGTGGACTCTGTCAGCGCGACGTCTTCGTTCGGGACGACGAGCATCTCCACGTGTTCCCCGGACATCTCATGTCTGATGGGTAGGAAGGCTATGTCCCGGCAGTCGAGCAGCGCCCTGGCCCGTACCTCGAGTTCGTCGAGATCGACGCGACGGCCGTTGAGGTTGACCAGCCGGCTTCGCCGCCCTGAGAAGACGAAGCCGCGTTCCCCGGACTTGACGACGTAGTCGTCCATCTCCCAGCACTCCAGCCGCTTGCCGTTCGCGCGGTAGGCCAGGCGCGGGCTGCTCACGACCAGCGGCTGCTCCCCCGGCACGTCCAGGCTGAGATCACCGCAGAAACGCACGTCGGGGAAGAGCTCCCAGTCCGGGTCGTCCGGCCGCCATCTGCGGTGGGCCACGCCCCCGGTCTCCGTCGAGCCGAAGATCTCGACCAGGCTCATGCGATCCGCACCGACCTCGCTGACGAATTGCCCCGCGGCCTCGGGCAGGATCGCCGTGCTGTGGAGCACCGACAGCCGGTCGATCCCGGTCAGCCAGCTCGCGTTGCGTCGCAGGATCGAGAACGTCCAGGGCACCGCCACGACCGCCCACCGGCGCGGCCCCGTGGGCGGCATCGCGCCGAAGTACTGCGGCCGGTACCACACTGGCACTCCCAGGAGGGCAGGAAGCAGCACCGTCGCCAGGGCTCCGTACAAATGGCGCGGCGGCGCGAACGACAACAGTCCCTGCGGACGGTCAGCGGCCAGCAGCCCGGCCAGCAAGCCAGCCTCGGTCCACAACTGTTCACGGGTGCGCAGCCAGGTCTGGCTTTCCCCGGTGCTGCCCGAGGTCCCGAACCGGGTGATGACCGGCAACAGGCTCAGCATGCGCCGTGCGATGTCGGTCCTGGCGAGCACGGGGGCACCGACCTCGTTCCAGCGGACCGTCCAGGGGCTGTCCGTGATTTTCGGATGGTCCAGCCCGAGCCTGAGCAACTCCGTGGGCGTGTATTCGGTGAATGACACGGGAGCCTCCAGCGTCAGAAAAGGTCAAAAAGGTCCTTGACGGTCTTCACGTCCGTCAGTGACTGCTCGGGTACGGCGATTTTCAAGCGGTCTTCCAAAACGTAAACGACCTCGACGAGCGACAGCGAGTCCAGGCCGACCTCCTCGATGAGAAGGCTGTCCGGCCGTATGGAGTCTGTTGACACTCCGGCCACCTCATGAAAGGTCCGCACGAGGACTTCAAATTTCTCGGGATCGCTCTCCGGCACTGGTCCCACCTTTCGGTCGAGGGGCGCGAAACATCTACGAACAATTACTTCCTGATTCAACCCCTGTCAACGCCCGCGCCGCTGCCGACGAGCACCGCATTGTGCCCGCCAAAGCCGAATGAATTGCTCACGGCCACGTCCACGCGGCGCGCCTGCGCGTGCTGCGGGACGAAATCCAGCTCCGGGTCCTCCGGATCGTCACAGTTCACCGTCGGCGGGACGATGCCGGTACGAATGACCTCGAGCATGGCCATGGCCTCGACGGCGCCCGCCGCCGCGAGCATGTGCCCGGTCACGCTCTTCGTCGAACTTATGGGTACGGACGCCGCGCGCTCTTCCAGCACCGCCCGGAGCACCACGATCTCGGTGGCGTCGTTGTGCCTGGTGCTCGTGCCGTGCGCGTTGACGTAGCCCACACTGCGCACGGCGACCCCGGCCTCCGCCAGGGCCGCCCGCATGGCCTCCCGCGCCATCGTGCCCTGCGGGTGCGGCGCCGTCAGATGGTGCGCGTCCGTGGTGGCGCCGTATCCGGCCAACTCGCCGAACACCCTCGCCCCGCGTGCCGCGGCGTGCTCGGCGCTCTCCAGCACGAGGACGCCCGCTCCCGCGCTCATCACGAAGCCGTCGCGGCCCCGGTCGAACGGTCTGCTCGCCGCCTCGGGGCGGTCGTTCCTGCGCGACAGCGCGCCGGCGCGGGCGGCCACCGCCAGGTCGAACGCGGTCAGCGTGTCGTCCGCGCCGCCCGCCAGCACCACGTCGGCCCGGCCCTCCCTGATCAGCCTCATCCCCTCGCCGACGCAGGTGGCGCCGGTCGCGCAGGCGGTCGCGACCGTGCTCACGGGCCCCTGGGCGCCGACGAGCAGGGCCACCTCCGAGGCCGGTCCGACGATGCCCGTGGCCGCGAACGTGTAGGGACTGAGGCCCTTGACGCCGTTGCGCGCGAAGGCGCTCCGCGCCTCGGCGGCCCTCTGGCCGTGACCGCCGACCGAGCCGATCACCACGGCCGCGCGCGGGCCCAGCCCGCCCTCCGGCAGACCGGCCTCGTCCAGGGCCGCCCTGGCGGCGGCCAGGGCCAGGTGAACCGTCCTGCCGGTACGGCGGACCAGCGCGGCAGGCAGGTGCTCCATAGGGTCGAACCCGTCGATCTGCCCCCCGATCCGCACAGGCAGACCGGCGACGTCGATTCCGGAAAGCCGCCGAATGCCGCTGCGGCCGGCGCACATGCCCGCCCAGGTCTCGGCCCAGGTCAGACCGATCGGCGATATCGCACCGCGCCCGGTGACAACGACTTTCCGCATTTCCGCACCCCTCTTCCAATCCACGGCCGTCCCGCCGGCGGGACATCTCCCAATGGAATATAGGAAGCCCGGAGAATTGTCATCGCCGATTGCGGTCATTACTCTCACCCCAAAGCCCGAAGGAGGTGAAAGGAAATGCGGAATATCACCGTCCAGGAGCCCTCTTGGAACCTCAACGAAAACGAGCAGGCCGGTCGGCACGACTCGGCGGACGCCGTCGAGGCCGCCGAGGTCTCGTACGGATACGCGCGTATCTGATACCGCCTGCCCCGCAATTCCATCTGGTTCAGCCTGAGGAGGTGACAAGATGCGCAATCTGACCATTACCAGCGCCTCATGGACAGCCGACGACAACGACGTTCTGGCCGGTGCTGACAAGCGTGAGTCGTCCGACACGGTCGAAGCCGCGACCGTGGATTACGGCTACGCGCGCATCTAATTACCGAGGGGTGCGTGGGCAGGCCGCTCAGCGCCGGCCCACGCCCCCCTTCTCCGTTCGCCTCCGTACCCGCTCAGCCCCTCTGGGAGGTGCCATGCGCACGACAGTCCTGCCCGACGGAGTGGAAGTCGGCCGCATCGGGCTCGGCTGCATGTCCATGTCGCATGCCTACAGCCCGCACGAACGGGACGACGCCGAGTCCGTCAGCGTGCTCAACCACGCGGTCGACCTCGGGGTCACGCTCTTCGACACCGCCGACATCTACGGGCCGTACACCAACGAGGAACTCATCGGGCGCGCCCTGCGCACGCGCCGCGACGAGGTCGTCCTGGCCACCAAGTGCGGCCTGGTCTCCGGTCCCCGGGGCGTCCTGCGCAGGAACGGCACCCCGGAACACATTCGCGCCGCGTGTGACGCCTCGCTGGCCAGGCTGCGCACCGATCGCATCGACCTGCTCCAGTTGCACCGCATCGATCCCGCCGTACCCCTGTCCGAGACATGGGGTGCGATGGCCAAGCTGGTCTCGGAGGGAAAGGTCGTCCACCTCGGGATCTCGCACGCCACCGTCGAGGAACTCGACGAGGCGCACGCCATCCACCCCGTCTCGGCCGTCCAGTACGAGCTGTCGATCTGGGCCGACTACACGCTGCGCGACGTGATCCCCTGGTGCCGCGGGCACGAAGCGGTCTTTCTCGCCTTCGCCTGCATCGGACGCGGGTACCTCAGCGGCAGGCTCCCGCCCGCGGCCTTCTCCGGCGACGACTCGCGCTCCCGTGACCCGCGCTTCACCGTGGAGGCGATGACCGCGAACGAGAGGATCCTGACGACCGTCCGCGCGGTCGCCCGCCGGCTGGACGCCACTCCGGCACAGGTCGCGATCGCCTGGGTGCTCGCTCAGGGAAAGGACGTCATCCCGATCCCCGGCACCAAGAAGATGCGCTGGTTGCGGGAGAACGTGGCGGCGGCCGAGCTGGAACTCGGTCCCGACGATCTGCGGGAGCTCGCGGCGGTGCCCCGCCCGGCCGGCCATCGCCGCTGGAGCTGACCGGCCCCGGCCGGCGAGATCTCGGGGTCACGAGCCGAACCCGGCCGCCAGCGCGGTCACCTCGGCGGCCACCGCGGCGGGCGCCGGCATCGCCCTCATCTGCTCCCGCACCCCCGCAGCCCCCGCCACGAACACCGGGTCCTCGATGAGGCGCCGCACGCACTCCCGAAGCCGCTCGACGCCGACCTCGTCCAGCGGCAGGCACAACCCCGCGCTCTGCCCGGCCAGCAGCCGCCCGCGCATCGGGGCGTCGAACTGCTGAGCCAGCACGAGCTGGGGCACGCCGCACAGCGCCGCGGTGCTCATGGTGCCCCACCCCCCGTGATGGACCACCGCCGCCACCGTACCCATCAGGGCGTGCAACGGGACGTGCGGCACGATCCTGGCGTTGGCCGGCGGCGCTCCCAGCCCTTCCCGCTCCGCCTGCGGCACCGTGGCCACGACCTCCACCTCGAGGTCGGCCAGCGCGTCGAGCACCTGGCGCACGGAGATCGGGGAACCGCCCAGCCGCTCGGCGTTCATGGTGCCGAGGGTCACGCACACGCGGGGCCGCTCGGGGCGCCGCCACAACCAGCGGGGCACGACGGCCACGCCGTTGTAGGGCACGTACCGCATGGGCAGGCGGCGCAGGCCGGTCTCCATGCGCATGAAGGGGGGAAGCTGGTCGACGGTGAAGTGCCCGGTCGTCATCTCCTCGGCGAAAGGCACCCCCGCCCGGTGCGCGCACAGGCCCAGCCAGGAGGCCAGCGGATCGTCCCGCTCCTCCGGCGGCTGCCGCTCCAGCAGGGTGAGGAACTCCCGGCGGGCCGCTCCGTACAGGTCGAGGCCGCACAGGATCCGCGCGTGCGCCGCGCCCACGGCGGAGGCCGCGATCGCCGCGCTGAACGTACCCGCGTCCCACATCACCAGTCGCGGACGCCAGTGCCGGGCGAACGCGGTCAGCTCACCGGCCATGGCGTCGTTCACCAGCCGCCACCACCACTTCACCACCTGCTCGTAACCGTGGCGGAAGGCCGGGTACACCCGTTCCCGCCGTGGGGCGGACAGGAGATCGAATGGCGGGAACAGCTCCGTCCGAGCCGATTTCCACGCCTCCGCATGAAGCTGGAGAACGCGCCACAGATTACTGTCGCGGCCCACCGCGACAGCCGTGAGACCGGCGCCCGATATAACGCCCGACATTGACGCCTGACTGGCCACCACGACCTCGTGACCGGCCGCTTCCAGCGCCCTGGCCAGCGGCACTATTGCATGGAAATGAGTACGCTCCGCATAAGTGGCGAACAAAATTCTCATGACACCTCCCGAAAGTTTCGCGACAGCCTTAGGATAGGGCCCCAATCCAATATCTACCGTTAATGGACGGCGCCATGAAGGGAATTCTTCTGGCCGGCGGCAGCGGAACGCGTTTGCAGCCGCTCACTCTGGCCATGTCGAAACAGCTCTTACCTGTCTACGACAAACCAATGATCTATTATCCGCTGGCCACCCTGATGCTGGCCGGCGTCCACGACATACTGATCATCTCCACCCCCGACTCGTTGCCCGACATCCAGCGGCTCTTCGGTGACGGCTCCCATCTGGGGCTGTCGATCGGCTACCGAGCCCAGCCCGAGCCGCGGGGCATCGCGGAGGCCTATCTTCTTGGCGCCGCCCACGTGGCGGGACAGCCCTCGGCCCTCATCCTCGGGGACAACTTCTTCCACGGCTCGGGGTTCCGCAAGCTGCTGCTGCGGGGATGGGAGAGCCTCGACGGCTGCACGCTGTTCAGCTACCCCGTCACCGACCCAGAGCGCTACGCCGTCGGCGAGCTGGACGCGCACGGCAATCTCGTCTCCATCGAGGAGAAACCGGTCCGGCCGCTGTCCAGCAATGCCATCACCGGGCTCTACTTCTACGGGTCCGACGTCGTGGACATAGCTCGCGAGCTGCATCCGTCGGCACGCGGTGAATTGGAGATCACCGACATCAACCGGATCTATCTGAAAGACGGCCGGGCCAAGGTGATGGAGCTCGGCCGCGGATTCACGTGGATAGACGCGGGCACCCAGCTTTCCCTGCTGGAGGCGAGCGAATACGTCCGCATCATGGAGAGCCGCCAGGGCGTGCGGGTGGCCTGCATCGAGGAGATCGCGCTGCGCATGGGTCTTATCGACGCGGATTCCTGTTATCGCCTGGGAGCGGAAATGGCTAATTCCGAGTACGGCAGATATGTGATGAGCATCGCTGGCTCGATCGCGTGATCGGAGGATCTGGCATGCGTTATCTCATCACCGGGGGCGCGGGCTTCATCGGCTCCCATTTCGTCCGCCGGCTGCTGTCGGACGGCTACCCCTGGCTGCCCGGGGGCGAGGTCGTGGTCGTCGACCGGCTCACCTACGCCGGCAACCCGGCCAACCTCGCTCCCGTCATCGACGACCCCCGGCTCGAGTTCGTGGAAGGCGACCTCTGTGACCCCGCGCTGGTGGACAAGGTCATGCACGGCGTGCGCACGGTCGTGCACTTCGCCGCCGAATCCCACGTCGACCGCTCGATCGACGGCGGGCTGGAGTTCGTCAGGACCAACGTCCTGGGCGGCTACACGCTCTTCGACGCCGCGCGCCGGCACGGGGTGGACACCTGTGTGAGCGTCTCGACCGACGAGGTGTACGGATCGATCGACGCCGGCTCCTGGCCGGAGGACCATCCGCTCGATCCCACCTCGCCGTACTCGGCCTCGAAGGCCGCCGGCGACCTGCTCGCCCGAGCCCTGTTCCACACCCACGGCTTCCCCGTGACGATCGTGCGGTCGTCCAACAACTACGGGCCCTACCAGCACCCGGAAAAGCTGATCCCGCTGTTCGTCACCAACCTGCTGGACGGGCGGAAAGTGCCCCTGTACGGCGACGGCGGCAACGTCAGGGAGTGGACGTTCGTCGATGACCACTGCCGGGCGATCGCGCTGGCGGCGCACCGTGGGCGAGCCGGCCACGTCTACAACGTCGGCAGCGGTCACACGATGACGAACCGCGAGGTCACCGACCTGCTGCTGTGGCTCCTGGATCACGACCGCTCCATGGTCGAGTACGTCGAGGACCGCAAGGGCCACGACAGGCGATACTCGCTCGACTCCGGGAAGATCGCCGCGGAGCTGGGGTTCAGGCCGGCGACGTCCTTCGCCGACGGCCTCGCCCAGACCGTCCGGTGGTATTCCGAGAACCGCGCCTGGTGGGCTCCGTTGAAGAGCGCACCCCGATGACGTGATCAGAGACCTTCCAGCTCCGCCACCACCTCGGCCGGGGACGGCATGGAGCGCATCTCCTCGCGCAGGCGTGCCGCGCCCCGCCGGAAGGGCGGATCCTCCAGCAGCCTGCGCACGCAGTCGCGTACCCGGTCACCGTCCAGGTTCTCCGGTTCCAGCACCAGCCCGGCCCCCTGGGCGGCGACCGACCGGGCCAGCAACGGCCCGTCGAACTCCCGCTGCGCCAGGGCGAGCTGAGGCACGCCGCAGTACGCGGTGGTGCACACCGTCCCCCATCCAGCGTGGTGGATCACCGCGGAACTGCCGGACACCAGGGCGCGCAGCGGCACCCACCCGACGGCCGTGACGTTCGCCGGCACCTTCCGGTGGTCGTGTGGCGGCAGCGTCGTGACGACATCCGCGTCGAGGCCGGCCAGCGCCGACAGCAGCTCATCCAGCGGCAGGCTCGACCGGCCGTGCAACTGGCCGTCCGTGATGCCCAGCGTGACGCAGACGCGGGGACGCTCCGGCCGCCGCCACAACCACCGGGGCAGGACGCTGGGACCGTGGTAGGGGACGTAACGCATGGACAGGCAGGGCAGCCCGGGTTCCATCCGGATGGACGGGGGCGTCTGGTCCACGGTGAGCCGACCGGAGAGCAGCTCCTCGGTGAAGGTGACCCCGTACCGGGCGCCCCACCGCTCCATCAGCTCCGCGAGCGGGTCGGCCCGATCCTCCACGGGCCGGGTCCCGCGCAGTTCGGTGAAGCTCGCCCGCAGGTGGCCGAACAGGTCGGCGCTCCACAGCAGCCGCACCTGCGCGGCGCCCACCGCCGCCGCAGCCAGCGGCGCGGCCAGCGTGATCGGCTCCCAGATCACCAGGTCGGGCCGCCAGAAGCGGCAGAACTCCACGAGATCGGCCAGCATCGGCTCGTTGACCAGCCTGAAGAGCCACGGCACGGCGAAATCGCGGTAGCCCGCCGACAGCGCCTCCCAGGTGACGCCCTCCGGTGGGCCCTGCGCGAGATCGAACGGCGGCATCCCGGCGTTCCTGAGCCGGCTGGCGATGTCGGGGCGGGCGCCCAGCACGCGCCTGACGATATGGTCGCGGCCGACGGGCACGGCGGTCAGCCCGCCGGCGGCGATGTCGCCGGCGAGCGCGGGCTGGCTGGCCACGCGGACCTCGTGCCCCGCCGCCGCCAGCGCCTGCGCGAGCGGCACCATGGGCAGCAGGTGCGATCTCGCCGCGTACGCGGCCAACAACACCCGCATGTCTCAGCTCCGCCGCTCCGCCGCGAGCCGCTCCAGCTCCGGGACGATCTCGGACGGGGACGGCATGGCCAGCATCTCGTCACGCAGCCCAGCGGCTTCCCGGGCGAAGGCGGGCTCCTCCAGCAGCCGTACCACGTGCTCGCGCACGTTCGCGCCCGTCGCCTGCGACTCATGCATCTGCAGCGCCCCGCCCCTGGCCGCCAGCCTCCGCGCCAGCGGGGGCGCGTCGAACTGCTGCGCCAGTACAAGCTGCGGAACCCCGTTGATCCCTGACGTGGACGCCGATCCCCACCCGCCGTGGTGGATCACCACCTCGCACGTGGCCGCCAGCGCGTGCAGCGGCGCGAACTCCACCAGCCGCACGTTGGGCGGCAGTGTCCCGAGTCCCGCCCGCTCCCGTTCTGGCACGGTGGCCACGACCTCGACGTCCAGCTCGGCCAGCGAGCCCAGGATGTCCGCGACGGGGGCCGAGTAGCCCCCCATGCGCTCGGAGGAGCTCGTACCCAGGGTGAGGCAGACGCGGCGGCGCTCGGCCGGCTCCCACAACCAGCGCGGCACCACCGATCGCCCGTTGTAGGGCGCGTACCGCATCGACCGGATCGGGAGCCCCGTGGGCAGCCGCACGGACTCGGGCAGCTGGTCGAGCGTCACCCGACCGCAGGTCATCTCCTCGTCGAAGGTGGCGCCGTACTTCCTGGCCCAGCGTCCCAGCCAGTCGGCGAGCGGATCCGTCCGGCTGCCTTCCGGCTGGGCGTCGCGCAGCCGGACGAAGAGCTGCCGCATGTAGCCGAACATGTCCGCCCCCCACAGAGCCCGCACGCCGGCGACCCCGGTGACCCGGGCGGCCACCGCCCCCGCGTACGTGCCCGGCTCCCAGATCACCAGGTCCGGCTGCCAGAACCGGCAGAACTCCACCAGGTCCGGGATCATCGGATCGTTCACCAGCCGCCACCACCAGGGCACGATGCTGGAGTAGCCCTCGGCCAGGTCGTCCCAGGTGATGTTCTCCACGGGCTCGTCCGTGCGGTCGAACGGCGGGCATCCCATGGTGCGTAAATTGGCGAAGACGTCCTCGCGGGCCTGTACGAGCCGCCAGACCACGTGGTCCTTGCCGACGGCCACGGCCGGCAGTCCGGTGTCCATGATGAACTCGGCCTGGCTGGGCTGGCTGGCCACGCGGACCTCGTGCCCCGCGGCGATGAGCGCCTGGGCCAGGGGGACCATGCAGAACAGGTGGGTGCGCTCCGAGTAGTACGTCATCAGTACGCGCATCGTCAGCTCCTGTGCACGGCGGTGAGCCGTTCCAGCTCGGGGACGAGCGCGGCGGGGGTGGGCATGGCCGTCAACTGGTCGCGGAAGGAGGCGGCGCCGGCCTTGAGCGAGGCGTCGGTGAGCAGGCGCTGGGCCATTTCCCTCAGCCCGTCCGGAGTGACGTCCGTGGCCCCCATGGTCAGCGCGCCGCCCTGCTCCGCGAGCTTGCGTCCCAGCAGCGGCTCGTCGAACTGGTGGGTGAGGGTGAGCTGCGGCAGACCGGCCATGGCGCTGGTCAGCACGGTTCCCCACCCGCCGTGGCTGATCACGCCCGCGCAGGTGGAGGCGAGCGCGCGCAGCGGCACGTACTCCTCCACGCGCACATTGGGCGGCAGCGGCCCGAGCTTGTCCCGCTCCTGGGCCGGCAGGGTCGCCACGATCTCCGCGTCGAGGTCCGCCAGCGCGCCGAGCAGGTCGCCCACGCGCACGACGTACCCGCCCGTACGCTCGACGGCGCTGGTGCCGAGGGTGAAGGCGAGCCTGGGTCGCTCAGGTGGCTCCCACAACCAGCGGGGCACCACCGATCGCCCGTTGTAGGGCACGTAGCGCATGGGGACGTATGTCACGTCCGTATCCAGCCGTACGGACGGGGGCAACTGGTCGATCGTGAACTGGCCCGAGGTCATCTCCTCGCGGAACCCGCCGCCGTACTTGTCGGCCACCATGTCGAGCCAGCCCGCCAGCACGTCCTCCGTGCCGTCCGGCTGCTGCCCGGCACGCAGCCGCAGGTAGTGGCCGCGCATGTGGGCGAACACGTCCAGGCCCCAGAGCATGCGCGCATGCGCGGCGCCGACCAGCGTGGCCGCGACCGGAGCGGCGTAGGTCACCGGCTCCCAGATCACCAGGTCCGGCCGCCAGAGCCGGCAGAACTCCACCAGGTCCTCGATCATCGGATCGTTGACCAGCCGCCACCACCAGCGAACGGTCTCGTAGTAGCCTTCCTGCAACTCCGCCGCAGAGATCTTCTCGACCGGCTCCCCCACCAGGTGGAACGGGGGCGCGGTCCGCGAGTTCCGTACGTTCTCCCGGCCCTCGAACGTGTAGAGGATGCGGTACAACTCGCTGTTCGGGCCGACGGGAACGGCCGTGAGGCCGGCACTCGTAATGACGTCGGCCATCGCCGGTTCACTCGCCACCCGGACCTCGTGGCCCGCCGCGAAGAAGGCACACGCGAGTTGCACCATGCTAAAGAACTGAGTTTTTTCTCCATAAGACGCGAATAACACCCGCATGCCGAGCACGGTAGCAGCAATGGGATTTCGCGGCCCATTTTTGACGGGCGACCAGTTGATGCGAATACTGGTCAGAAACGTCGGCCGAAGTCGATTTCGCACGACAACTGTCCCGCCGGCGGGACGTGAATCGAGGTGGCCATCAATGTTCTTCCCGCTCGTCAAATCATCCGGCGTCGAACTGCGGCCGATCTCAGCGGATGACGGAAAAATGGTGTACGAACTGCTGGTCCGATTCGGGTCCGGGGTGCTGCCGACGCTGGAGACGTTCCTCGATGGCTTCGGGCACGGCGCCATGGCGCAGTTCCTCGTCCACGGCGCCGGCGAGGCCGGCCCCGTCGGCGTGGCCACGTTGCGCGACTTCAACCCGGCCGGTCACGTCACCGCCGAGCTCAAGCTGGGTTCCGCTTCCGGGCCAGGTCAAGAGACGGTGGCCCTGGTGGTCAACTACGCCTTCGCCATGTGGAACCTGCGGAAGGTCTACCTGCACGCGGCCGAGGACGAGCACGACGTCCTGGGGCTGACCGGGCCGCTGTTGCAGCCGCTGCTCGATCGGGAGGCGTTGCTCCCCCGGCATGTCTTCGCCCGCGGCAGGCACCAGGACCTGAGCATTTACGCGATTCACCGTAATACCTGGGAGAAGCACGCCGCGAACGTCCTTGAGGCGCTCGCGCCAGCTCAAGAAAGGGAACACGAACAAGATGCCTGACGTCATTCTGGACAAACACGAAGTGCATCTGCTCATCCTGGCGACCGCCGAGGCGTATCGGGAGGAGCTGCCCGACCTGCCCGAACGAATCGAGCTCACCGACCTCGATTCGTTCACCCTCGTCCAGCTCATTCTCAACATTGAGGACAGCCTGGGGATCGTCGTGCTCGAGAAGGTTCCCGAATTCAAGGGCGAGACGTTTCTCGAGTTGGCCGGCTTCCTCGTCGAGATGGCCGCCGACGACCAGCCAGAGCCGCGGTAGGAGCTGCCTTTCATGCCCCTCTCGACTCTCGAATCGCGCCGGGTCCGTCTGGTGGCGGCCGGCGACGACGACGGCGTGGTGCTCTACCGGCTCCTTCTGGGGCAGGGGCTGAGCACCCTGCCGACGCAGAAGGCGTTCCTGACCGAGTTCGCGCGCGGCGCCGCCGCCCAGTTTCGCATCGAGCGGCGCGACACCGGCGACGCGACCGGCTTCAGCTCCCTGCACGCCTTCGACCCCGCCGGCCACGTCGAGTTCGGCATCTACACGAACCCGGTGACCAACCTGCCGGGACTCGGGGCCGAGGCCGCGCTGCTGACCATGAACTACGCCTTCACCACCTGGAACATCCACAAGGTCTACATCAGGACCACCGAGGCCAGCCTGCCCAGCATGGGACTGTCGATCAACATGCTGGCCGAGGAGGGCATCCTGCACGATCACCTGTACTTCCAGGGCAGGCACTGGGACCTGCACATCTTCGCGATGTACCGCGAGCAGTGGGTGGGGTTCGGCGCCGAGCGTACGCTCCGCGGCCTCATGTCATCGGCTTCATGACGATGGAGCTGCTGTCCGAGGCCGTACGCCGCCGGGCCGGGATCCACGGCTCGGCCCCGGCCGTGACCTCGCTCCGCTATGTCGTCCGCCAGGGCGGCCGGCACGCCGAGTCGACCACGCTCACCTACGGCGAGCTGGACGAACGAGCCGCGGCCGTGGCGGCCGAGCTGGCGCACGTCTGCTCGCCGAGGGCGCGCGTGGCCCTGCTGTGCCCGCACGATCCCAGCTACGTCATCGCCTTCCTCGGCTGCCAGTACGCCGGGGTCGTCGCTGTACCCCTGCCCGCCCCGGACGCGTCGCGCGGCCGGGAGCGGCTCGAGTCCGTGCTGGCCGACTGCCGCCCGGAAGCCGTGCTCACCTCTTCGGACGCGGCCCCGGCCGTGCGCCGCGCGCTGGAGCGCTGCACGGGGACGACACCGACGCTCATAGAGACCGACTCCTGCCGGCCCTCGACGGCCTGGCGTCCTCCGGACATCGACCCGGACGGGCTCGCCTACCTGCAGTACACGTCGGGCTCCACGCGGTCGCCCGCAGGGGTGCGCATCACCCGGCGCGGCCTCGCCGCGGGCTCGGCCCAGTTGCGGGCCCACTTCCCCGAGGCGGCCACGCTCGCCTCCTGGGTGCCGTTCTCCCACGACATGGGTCTGGTCTTCGGCATCGCGCATCCGCTGAGCGTGGGCGCGCACACGATCCATCTCAGCCCGATGGCGTTCATCCAGGACCCGCTGCGCTGGCTGGAGGCGATCACCCGCTACCGGGCCGACTGGAGCGTCACCCCGCCCTTCGGCCTGACACAGTGCGTACGCGCCGCGCGCCGGGCCGATCGCTCGCGGACGCTCGAACCGCGGTCACTCGATCTGCGGTCGCTCCGCTCGCTCAACATCGCGGGAGAGGCGGTCCACGCCGAGGACCTGGAGGCGTTCACGGCGGCCTTCGCGGCAGCCGGGCTCGCGCCCGAGGTCCTGGCGCCGAGCTATGGGCTGGCCGAGGCCACCCTGGCCGTAACCGCGCCCCCGCTCGGCGAGGGCATGACCGCGACGCGTTTCGAGCGTGCCGCGCTGGCCGCGGGCGAGGTCGTCGTGGCCGACGAGACCCGGCCGGCGCAGCGGCTCGTCGGCTGCGGACGGCCCAAGACCGGGATGTCGATCCGCATCGCCGATCCAGGCGGCGACGAGCTGCCGCCCGGCCGGGTGGGCGAGATCCTGCTGCGGGGGCCCAACGTGGCCGACGGCTACTGGAGGGCGGCTGAGCGCACCGCCGCGGCCTTCGGCGCGGGCGACGGCTGGCTGCGCACGGGTGACCTGGGCTTCCAGCACGACAATCACCTCTACATCGTGGGCCGCGCCAGCGAAGTGATCATCATCAGAGGGCGCAACCATCATCCGTCCGACATCGAGGCGACCATCGAGCAGGCGCACGAGCGCACGGTCGCGGCGGCGTTCTCGGTGGACCTCGACGGAGCCGAGCGTCTGGTGATCCTCGTCGAGTGCGACCACGTGCGGCCGGGCGCCGGCCACGCCGACAGGCAGGACTTCGTCCAGGAACTGCGCCGTTCGGTGACGAGCCGGCACGGGGTGACGGTCCACCGGTTGCTCCTAGTCCGGCCGGGCAGCCTGCCGCGCACCAGCAGCGGCAAGATCCAGCGGGGCCGATGCAGGGAGCGCTATCTGGCGTCCGCGTACGCGTAGTGCCAGGGCCGTCCCGCCGGCAGGACAGGCGGGAACACGGCCCCGCGGCCCTTCACCCTCGCGCGTGATCCCCTTGGGACTCGGCGGTCAGGAACTGGGTCGCGGCCAGTTCCGCGTACAGCTCATCGCCCGCGACCAGCTCCGCGTGCGTCCCCACCGCCCGCACCCGGCCCGCGTCCATCACCACGATCTGGTCCGCCCGCATCACTGTGGACAACCGGTGCGCCACCACCAGCACCGTCGTCATCCGGGCCGCCGTCGCGACCGCCTCGCGCAGCGCCAGCTCGTTCACCGCGTCCAGCTGGGACGTGACCTCGTCCAGCAGCAGCAACCTCGGCTTGCGGAGCAGCGCCCGCGCGATGGCCACCCGTTGCCGCTCCCCGCCGGACAGACGGTTCCCCCGATGGCCGACCACCGTGTCGAGCCCGCTGGGCAGCCCGTCCACCAGCCCGTCGAGCCTCGTGGCCACCAGGACGTCGCGGATCTCGGAAGCGGCGGCGTGGGGCGTGCCCAGCAGGAGGTTGTCCCGCAGCGTGCCGTCCAGGACGGGCGCGTCCTGCTCGACGTAGCCCATGGCGCCCCGCAACGCGTCCAATGGCCAGTCGCGCAGGTCCGTCCCGTCGAGGAGCACCCTGCCGGAGTCAGGGTCGTAGAACCTCTCGGCCAGGGCGAACACCGTGGACTTGCCCGCGCCGGAAGGGCCGACGAAGGCGGTCATGCCGCCGGGCGGAACGGTGAAGCTGACCCCGCGGTGCACCGGCTCGCGCTCGTCGTCGTAGCGGAAGCGCACGTCGTCGAAGCGGAGCGAGGCCGGGCGGTCCCACGTCCCCGGCCCGTCCTCGCCGGCCCGCCCGGGCTCGACCTCCAGCACGGAGACCTCCCGGAGCCGATCGGCCGCGGCTGCCCCCGCCTGTAGCTGCGAAACCGCGTGCATCACCTGCTCGACCGGGCCCACCAGGTAGAACAGGTACAGCAGGAACGCGATCAGCGTCGACAGCTCGATGCTGCCGGTCGCCACCCGGGCGCCCCCCAGTCCGAGCACCGCGAGTACGGCCGCCGGCACCGCGAAGCCCATCGCGGAGCCGATCAACGCGTTCCAGCGGACGGCGGAGACGCCGTGGCGCCGAGCGCGTTCCGCGGCTTCGCGAATCACCGCGATCTGCCCGGCCTCGGCGCCGAAGGCCTTGATCGTACGGAAGGCGCCCAGCAGCTTCTCGGTCGCGGAACCGACCACGCCGACAGCCTCCTGCGCCTGCCGGGTGGCCCTGCCGATCTTGGGCGCCAGCAGTCCGAGCACGACGAGGTTGGCGGCGAAGACGGCAGCGGTTCCCGTGAAGAGCAGCGGGTCGAGCAGGAACATGGCGACCAGCATGGCCACCACCGAGAGGACCCCGACGAAGCCGTCCACCAGCGACCTGGTCGCCACCTCCCGCAGCAGGACGGTGTCGGACATCATCCGCGCCAGAAGGTCACCGGGCCGCGTCCGGTCCATGGCGGACAGGCGCAGGCGGGCGAAGCGGGCCGCGAGATCCATGCGCGCGGAGAAGACCACGCTCTCCGCCGTCTTGCCCAGGACGTACGCGGACAGCGCGTTGGCGCCCGCGCCGACCAGCACCAGCGCCGCCAGGCCCATCAGGACGGCGGTCATGTCCTGCCCCGACCCGAGGGCGTCGACCATCCGGCCGGCGGCGAGCGGCTGCGCCAGCGCCGCGGCGCTGCCCGCCAGCGTGACAAGAGCCGCCACGGAAATCGCACCGAGATGTGGCGAAGCATAGCCTATGAGCATCTTCAATTGCTTTGACACAAGCGACTCCAGAGCCTTTTTATTCGCGTTTGCAGTTGGTTGCCAGCATGCTGGCCCGCCATTATGGTGACGCCATGACAACTGACCTGAGCACGCTCAGAAGAATCCCCGAAGGAGGCCTCAGACAGGTCTTCCCGGAAGGGGATGTGCACATCGCCTTCGACGACGCCGAGCTCGCCGAATACGGCCGGGAACTCGGCCTCAGAACCCTGCTCGTCGAAAACGCCGGAGAACTTCCGCCGGAAGCCAATGTGGCCGTTTTCCTGCGCAACGGCCTGGTCACCAGAGACATCCGCAGAACATTTAAGGGAATGCGCGCCCTGCTCATTCCGATCTCCAGCTTCGATCCTACGCTGGAAATCGCGAAATACACCATGCGGCTGGTGCTCGAGACCGACTACGAAAAGGCGTGCAAGTGGAACCGCTATTGGGCCCGCCGCATCGCCGAGGAGTCCGGCGCGCTGATTTTCAGCAACAGCGCGGGCACCGACCTGAAATGCTCGCTCGCGATGGAGCTGAACGCCAGCGCCTGGCTGAACCCGGCGATCAAGCCCGGTCAGTGGGTCAGCATCGCCGCCTACGCCGAGATGTCGATCACCGCCCCTTCGTCGAAGGACTGGCACGGCGCCTTCACGATCGAGGGCACGGCGGTGGCCTCGGGCGTCCTGGTCGCCACCGACGCGCGCGTCACCGCTGAGGGCGCCGAGCGCATCGAGCGTGCCAAGCGGGTGCGCGACGAGATCGCCGCGCAGGGCGGCATCAGGTTGGAGCTGGAGAACAGCCGACTGGTCTCGGCCGTCGGCGACAGCGGCAAGGACTTCACCGAGGCCATCAAGGACGCCACCAACCCCGAGTACGACGGCCACGTTCTCGAGCTCGGCATCGGCACCAACATGGCGCTGCTGCCCCACATCGAGTGGCAGCACAACTCGCAGCTCAACGAGGGTGCGGGCCCGGTGCACCTGGGCTTCGGCGAGGGGATGACCGGCGCCCACATGGACTTCGTCGTGCCCGACGGCGACCATCGATTCGAGCGAACGAGGCAGAATGACTGATCATCAGCGCTACGCCGTCATCTCGTCGGACTGTCACGGCGGCGCGAACCTGCTGGACTACAGGGACTACCTGGACTCCTCCTACCACGAGGAGTTCGACCGCTGGGCGGCTGCCTACGAGATCCCGTACGAAGATCTCAAGGGCGAGGACGGCAACCGGAACTGGGATTCCGAACGGCGGCTGAAGGAGCTGGAGGAGGACGGCGTCGTCGCGGAGGTCCTGTTCCCCAACACGATCCCGCCCTTCTTCGCCGTCTCCTCCCTCGGCAGCCAGCGCGCCTCGGAGTCCAGGCAGGATCTGGACCGCCGCTGGGCCGGCCTCCAGGCGCACAACCGGTGGCTGGCCGACTTCTGCGCTCAGGCCGAGGGGCGCCGCTCCGGCGTTTTCCAGATCATGCTGTACGACGTCGACCAGGCGGTACGCGAGATCCGCTGGGCCGTGGAGGCCGGGCTGCGCGGCGGCCTGCTCCTGCCGGGCACCCCGCCCGGTTCCGGCCTGCCCCCGCTGTACTACCACGAGCGCTACGACGACCTCTGGCGGACCTGCGCCGAGCTGGGAGTACCGATCAACTGCCACAGCGGCAGCGCGGCCCCCAGGACCGGGGACCGCCCGGAGGACCACGTGTTCTTCATGCTGGACCTGCGATGGTGGGACCAGCGCACGCTCCGGCACCTGATACTCGGCGGCGTGCTGGAGCGCCACCCCGGCCTGCGGGTGGTCTTCACCGAGGAGGGCCTGGGCTGGATCCCCGCCCAGCTCAAAGCCATGGACGACTTCTGCCGGTCCATGAGGGCCGACTCCAGTGGGGAGCTCTCGCACGGGGCCCAGGTGGCCGGGAACCTGTCGCTGCTGCCCAGCGAGTACTGGACCCGCCAGTGCTACGTGGGGGCGAGCTTCATGCACCCGTCGGAGACCGCCATCCGGGAGCGCATCGGGATCGGCCAGATCATGTGGGGCAGCGACTATCCGCACGTGGAGGCCAGCTATCCCTACTCACGGGAGGCCATCTCCTTCAGCTACGCAGGCGTCCCTGAGGCAGAGGTGGAGCGCATGCTCGGCGGAACGGCGGCGGAGCTGTTCGGTTTCGACATGGGGCTGCTGCGGCCGATCGCGGAACGGGTCGGGCCCCTGCGCCGGCAGGTGGCCCAAGGGATCGACCCGGCCGACCTGCCGGACGGCGTCGTGAAGTGCCCGGCCTTCGCGGGCGTGGTCCCGGGGTCCGCCCAGTCCCGCTGGGCGGACAACCGCAAAGGGCAGGCGGGGTCATGAGACGGCGGGCGCGACCTCTGCCATGAAGCGCTCGAGATCCGCCACGCCGCCCTTGGGATCGACCATCTGAACCGCGAAGTGCTCCACGCCCAGCTCACGATCGTGACGCAGTTCCTTCGCGATCGCGTCGGGCGTGCCGTACAGGGCCCATTCGGATGAGGCCCTGGACCTGCCGAACCGGATGGAGTAGTTCGCCGAGATCCGCGCGGGCCGCGCCCGCGGGATCAGCTCCGCGAGCCGGTGGCGGTCCGGCGCCCAGCAGTTCCACCATTCGGCCTTCGTCCTGACGAGTTCGAGGGTGCGCGGCCCCGTCCCGCCGACGTACAGCGGGAGAGGGCGCTGGATCGCGGGCGGGCCGGCCTGCTCGTCCCGTACGGCGAAGTACGCGCCGTGGAAGTCCACCGGCTCCCCGCTCGCCATGATCCGCACGAGGTCGATCGTCTCGGCCAGCTTGGCCAAGCGTACGGCCGGCGGATCATGGCTGAGCCCCAGTTCGGCCAGCTCGCTCGGCGAGGAGCCCCACCCCAGCCCCAGGTCGAGCCGCCCGCCGCTGATGTGGTCGAGCGTCACGGCCATCCTGGCCAGCAGCGCGGGGGGCCGGAACGCCGCGCAGAGCACCAGGTGGCCGACGCGGATCGTCGTGGTCCTGGCCGCGACGGCCGTGGCGAGCGTCCAGCCCTCGAAGGTGCCGCCCGGCAGGCCGGGCAGCCGCAGGTGGTCCATGAACCACACCGACCCGAACCCGCACGACTCGGCGGCCTGCGCCAGGTCCAGCAGCTCGGTGGCGCTGCGGCGCACCTGCGGGAGATAGAGACCAAATGTCGGGGACATGCCCGCCCTTCAGACGGAGACGGAAATCGGCACGGAGATCGGCACGGTCACGGCGCTGCGATGGCGTGGCGACGGCGCTGTCGCGGTCATGTGGCAGCGGCGCTCCCCCTGCTCGCTACTCGCGCCACCACGTCTCAGTCTCGCCGCTTCAGGCTTGGAGCCGCCTGCTGCCGGCTGCCGTCGGCGTCGATCACGACGGTGTGCGTCAGGTGCTCCAGGATCCGCCGGCGCTCGTTGAAGGCGATGGGCAGCCAGTCGATCCACGCGAAGGGCCCGAGCAGCAGGCAGACGCGCCGGAAGATGCCGTCGCCCACGTGAATCTTGGTGCCGGATTCCGTGACCACCCGCAGTTTCATGAGCATCTTCCCGGGGGTGGTCCCCCGGACGCCCTCCATGATGCCCAGGACGACGATCGACCAGACGATCGCGAGCGGCACCCCCACGAAGTGGAGAAGCCCGTCGCCCTGGTCGAAGCTCAGCCGGGGCGGTAGGGCGAAGTAGTAGTCGTGACCACGCTGGATGGACTGCACGAGCATGGCGACCGACACCCCGATCAGCGGAAGGTGATCGATCAGAATGGCCGTGATCCGCCTGCCGAGCGGCGCGTAGTCGGGCGTGGGCTTCTTGGCGAACGTGGCCGCCGCGGACTCGGGCGGACCGAGCCGCTTCAGGGTGCCGGCCAGCTCGCCGTCCTGCGCCGCGTCGGACAGGTGACCGACGAGCTCCTGCGTGCGGCGCTCCTTGTCCTTGGCGGGCCCCACGAGGTGGCGCTCGAACACGCGGGCGTAGTCCTCGATGATCTGCTCGTCGTCCCTCATTTACGCACCTCGTCCAGCATCGCGCGAAGCTCCTTCATCGCCTCCACCAACCCGTCCCACTCGGCTCGCAGCAGCAGCAGCAGACGGCGCCGCCCCTGATCGGTGATCTCGTAGTACTTACGTGGCCGGATCCGCCCTTCGGCCTCCCATGTCGGGACGACCAGGCCCGCGGTCTCCAGCCGGTGCAGCAAGGGGTAGAGGGTGCCCTCCTTGATCTCGAGCATCTTCAGGCCCGTGCCTCGCAGAAGCTTCAGCAACTCATAGCCGTAACGCCTGCTGGAGCTGAGGACCGACAGCACCGCCATCTCGGCGGTGCCGCGGGTCAGCTCCCGTCGGAGACGGCTCAGGTCCGCGGTCTCTGACCCGGTCGTCGTCTCGTTCTCCATGCTGTGCATCCCTTGCGTCATAAAGCATGTGGCGTGAGGAACACGGGCTCACCAGGCCCAGGCCTCCGGCCCAGGGCCGCCGTTGCCGATCGGCGGGAAAAGCTCCTCCAACCGGTCCAGCACCTCCGCGTCGAGGCTCAGTTCCAGCGCTCGCAGCGCCCCCTTCAGGTGGCCCGAGGTGCGCGGCCCGATGACGGCCCCCGTCACACCCGGGTGTGACAGCACCCACGCCAGCGCGATCTCCGCCGGATCGGCGCCCAGCTCCGCGCAGAGCTGCTCGAAGGCCTCGACGGCGTCCCTGTGCCGGTCCAGCGCGACCATCGCCCTGCCCTGGGCCGTCTTCATCGCCGTTCCCTCCTCCAGCTTGCGCAGGGCTCCGCCGAGCAGCCCGCCGTGCAGGGGCGACCAGGCCAGCACCCCGATCCCGTAGGCCTGCGCCGCCGGGATGAGCTCCACCTCGACATGCCGGGTCACCAGGTTGTAGACACACTGCTCGGAGGCCAGCCCCAGGAAGTTCCGCCGGTTGGCCGCCTCCTGAGCCGAGGCCAGATGCCAGCCGGCGAAGTTCGAGGAGCCCACGTAGCGGACCTTCCCCTGACCGACCAGGATCTCCATGGCCTGCCAAACCTCCTCCCACGGCGCGTCCCTGTCCACGTGGTGCATCTGGAAAAGGTCGATCCAGTCGGTGCCCAGTCGGCGCAACGAGGCCTCGCACGAGGCGATGATGTGCCGCGAGGACAACCCGCCGTCATTGGGCCAGTCGCTCATCGGGCTGAACACCTTCGTGCCGAGAACGACCTTCTCCCGCCTCCCGGCCCCTCGGGCGAACCAGGCACCGACGATCTCCTCGGTGAGGCCACGGTGGATCTGCCAGCCGTAGTGGTTCGCGGTGTCGAAGAAGTTGATGCCCTGCTCCAGCGCCTCGTCCATGAGGGCCATCGCCTCGGCCTCAGTGGTCCGCACGCCGAGGTTCAGAGTCCCGAGGCAAAGCCTGCTCACCTTGAGCGCCGTTCGGCCGAGCCGCGCATATCGCATTTCACTTCACCACCCCTTGGCATCGCTTACATGGTGTAGCTGTCCCGGCTTTCGCGGCGTACCGGGCCGGTGTCCCGCCGGCAGGACGCGAATAGCTGGCGACGCAAAACCCTGGAACACATATACAGCCCCTGGAAGTGAGAACACTTTTACATATCCGGCGACGCGCTCCGGGATCGGCTGCCGGCCATTGTTTCTCTTGCGCGAAGCCGTCCGGATCGGCTAGTCATGGTGGACAGATTCGCATCGCATTCGATGGCCTCAGTAGCTACCACGGATTCCGGCGGCGCACGGAACACCGGGGACTGCGATGAGCACGGCCGACTCGTCCACGGGCCGGCCACTTTCCCGAAACAGCGGCGCCGGCCCGAGCGGCCGTGCGGCGATGAACGACCCGAGGTCGAGGCTGTCGACGGCTCGATGAAACGAGCGCCGGCCCGGCCGTCCTTCTCTTTGCGGAGGTAACTCGCGATCATGCCTCTTCTCGTCTGGGACTACATACAGGAGTACGAGAACGAGCGTGCGGACATTTTGGCGGCCGTCGATGAGGTGTTCCGGTCCGGCCAGCTCATTCTCGGCCCCAAGGTGGAGCAATTCGAGCGGCTGTTCGCCGCATACCACGGCGTATCTCATTGCATCGGCGTGGACAACGGCACCAATGCCATCGTGCTGGGATTGCAGGCCCTCGGCGTCAAGCCGGGCGACCAGGTCATCACCGTGTCGAACACCGCCGCGCCCACCGTGGTGGCCATCGACGCGGTGGGCGCCACTCCGGTCTTCGTGGACGTGCGGGAGGACACGTACCTGATGGACGTCGAGGAGGTGGCGGTCGCCATAACCGACCGTACCCGCTGCTTTCTCCCCGTCCACCTGTACGGGCAGTGCGTGGACATGGCGCCGCTGCTGGAACTGGCCGCCGAGCACGGGATTCCGGTGCTGGAGGACTGCGCCCAGGCGCACGGCGCCCGCCAGCACGGCAGGGTCGCCGGCTCCTGGGGTGCGGCGGCCGCCTTCTCCTTCTACCCGACCAAGGTGCTCGGCGCCTACGGCGACGGCGGGGCCACCATCACCGATGACGACGCGGTGGCGGCCAACCTGCGGCGCCTGCGCTACTACGGCATGGAGGACCGCTACTACGTGGTGGCGACCCCGGGCCACAACAGCCGGCTCGACGAGGTCCAGGCCGAGGTCCTGCGCAGGAAGCTCACCCGGATGGACCGGTACATCGACGCGCGCAGGGCGATCGCCGCCCGGTACGCGGAACGGCTGGCCGACACCGATCTCGTCCTGCCGTCCGTGGCGCCGGGCAACGAGCACGTCTACTACCTGTACGTCGTCCGACACCCCGAGCGGGAGCACATCCTGAAGGCGCTGGAGAGCTGCGACATCTCGCTCAACGTGAGCTACCGATGGCCGGTGCACACGATGAGCGGTTTCAGCCACCTGGGCTACGGCCCCGGCGCTCTGCCCGTCACGGAACGGCTCGCCGACGAAATCTTCTCCCTGCCGATGTACCCGTCGCTGTCGGCCGACGACCAGGACAAGGTCATCGACGCCCTCCGCCGCACTTTGGACACGCTGTGAACGACGACTTCGTCCGGTGGTGGGCCGCCCGGCACCGGGCCACGAAGTTCGCGGTGCGGCGCATTCCCTTCCGCGAACTGGACGCCTGGCACTTCGAGCCGGGCAGCGGCAACCTCGTCCACCGGAGCGGGCGCTTCTTCACCGTCGAGGGCGTGAAGGTCGAGGAGGGAACGGCGCTCTCCTGGTCACAGCCGATCATCAATCAGCCCGAGATCGGCATCCTGGGCATCCTGGTCAAGGAGATCGGCGGTGTGCCGCACGCCCTGATGCAGGCCAAGATGGAGCCGGGAAACGTCAACACGCTCCAGCTCTCCCCCACGGTCCAGGCCACCCGCAGCAATTTCACCCGCGTGCACCGCGGCTCCACCACCCGCTACCTCGAGCACTTCGCCGGCCCCGCCCAGGGGAAGGTGCTGGTCGACAGCCTGCAGTCGGAGCAGGGGAGCTGGTTCTGGCACAAGCGCAACCGCAACATGGTCGTCGAGACGGCGGACGACGTCCCGGTGCGGGAGGACTTCCACTGGCTGCCGCTGCCGGCGCTGCGCTCTCTGCTGAGAAGGCCGAACCTCGTGAACATGGACGCCCGCACGGTGCTGGCCTGCATGCCCATGACCCCTCCCGAGGAGGCCGCGGACCCGTTCACCGACGCCCTGCTGCGCTCCTACCGGGCGTCGCGGGGGCTGCACACCACGGACGAGATCACGAGCTGGCTCACCGAGGCCAGGACCGGATGCGACTGGCGGACCCGGCTGATCCCCCTGGCCGAGGTGGAAAGCTGGTCGCGCGCCGAGAACAAGATCGCGAACCTCGACGACCAGGACTTTCGCATCCTGGCCGTCGCGGTGGAGGCGGGAAACCGGGAGGTGACCCGGTGGACGCAGCCGTTGCTGGCCCCCCGGGGAAGGGCGCTGGCGGGTTTCCTCACCGCTGCCTTCGACGGCGTTCTGCACCTGCTCGTGCAGGCGCGGCGTGAGCCGGGACTGCGGGACGTGGTCGAGCTCGCCCCCACGCTGCACCTCACGGCAGGACAGGATCCCGGCGGCCACGCGTTCGGCAGGGACCTGCTCACCGTGGACCGCAGCCGGGTGCGCTTCGACTGCGTCATGTCCGAGGAGGGCGGTCGTTTCTATCACGCGCTGACCCGCTACATGGTCGTGGAGACCCACCCAGGGCCGCCGCCGGATGTGCCCGAGGGTTTCCGCTGGGTGACCGTCGGCCAGCTCACGGACCTTCTGCGGCACGGCCACTATCTCAATGTCGAGGCGCGCAGCCTCCTGTCGTGCCTGCACAGCCTGTGGTGATCGAAAGGATGTGGTGATCGTGCGCGTACGCGAACTCGCCGTCGAGGGAGCAGTCGAGTTCACCCCCGAGGTCTTCCCGGACGAACGCGGGATGTTCACCTCGCCCTATCAGGCGCCGGCCTTCGAAGCGGCCGTCGGCGGGCTGCTGTTCCCCGTGGCGCAGACCAGCCACAGCCGGTCCCAGCGCGGGGTGATCAGGGGGCTGCACTACACCCTGGCTCCACCGGGCAACGCCAAGTACGTCTACTGCCCGCGGGGCCGTGCCCTGGACCTGATCGTCGACATCCGGACCGGATCGCCGACCTTCGGCGCCTGGGAGGCCGTGGAACTGGACGAGGAGACCTGCCGGTCGTTGTACCTGCCCATCGGCGTGGCGCACGGCTTCGTGATCCTGGAGGAGGACACGATCATCTCGTACCTGCTCTCCGCCTTCTACGACCCGGCCGTCGAGCGGGCGCTCTCCCCTCTGGACCCCGCGCTCGGCCTGCCCATCCCCGACGGTCTCGATCCGATCCTGTCCGAGCGCGATCGCATCGCGCCGACACTCGCGGAAGCGCTGGCGGCCCGGGTACTGCCCGACTACAAGACGTGCCGGCGCCTGGCGGCGGGTCACCGTGCCTGACCGGCCACTCGTCACGCTGCTCGGCGCGTCCGGCTTCATCGGCGGCGAACTCGCCCGGCGGCTCGCCGCGCGCCCTATCCGGCTCAGGCTGGTCTCCCGCCGCCCCGCCGCCGTGCCTCATGGCCCGGCTCAGGTCGAGGTCGTCGCGGCCGACCTCCGCGCGCCCGGCGTCATCAAGGCCGCCGTCGCCGACGCCGACGCCGTCTTTCACCTGGTCGCGCAGATCTCGGGCACGGGCGCCTGGCGGGTGGCGGGCGGGGACGAGGAGGGCAGGGCGGTCAACGTCGGGCTGCTCGGCCGGGTGGTGGACGCGCTGCGGAGCCGTACGGACCGGCCCGTCGTCGTCTTCACCGGCTCGGCCAGTCAGGCGGGGGTGGACGGTCTGGTGAGCGGCGGCGAGCCCGATCGTCCGTCCACGGCCTACGACCGGCACAAGGTCGCCGCCGAGCGGCTGCTCGCGGCGGCGAGCGCGGAAGGCGCGGTACGGGGGATCACGCTGCGGCTCCCTACCGTGTACGGCGTCAGCCCGTCCGGTCCCGGCAAGGGCGTGGTGGCGGCGATGGCCCGGCGCGCCTGGGAGGACCGGCCGCTCCTCATGTGGCGCGACGGGAGCACCATGCGTGATCTCCTGCACGTGAAGGATGTGGCGTCCGCGCTGCTCGCGGCCCATGATCACGGCCGCGCCCTCGGGTCTGCCCGCGAGGCGTCCGCGCCGTGGCTGATCGGCACCGGGACGCCCATCCGTCTCTCGAACCTGTTCACCGCCATCGCCGCGGCGGTCGCCGCCCGCTCCGGCCGGCCGCCGGTCCCGGTGCTGCCGACCGAGCCGCCGGCGGACGCGACGCCGGCCGACTTCCACAGTTGCGTCGTGGACGCCTCCGCCTTCACCCGCGCCACCGGCTGGCGCCCGGCGGCGACCTGGCCGTCAGGACTGGAGGACGTGGTGGCGGCCACCGCTCAGACCACGCGGACGTCCGGCACGTAGGTGATCCACTCCCCGCCCACGCCGGCGAAACCCACCTCCTTCTCCATGATCTCGGCCGCGTGGTTCCAGGCGAACAGCACGGCGTAGTCCGGATAGGGGTCGCGGAACGCCTCCGGCCCCAGCACCGGGATATGCGAGCCGGGGGTCTTCGTGCCCTGCTTGGCTTTCGTGGTGTCGGTGATGTACGGGATCAGGTCAGGACCGATGCCGCAGTAGTTCAGCACGGTGGCGCTCTTGGCGGTGGCGCCGTAACCGGCGACCCGCTTGCCCTTGGCTTTCAGCTCCCGCAACAGGGTGACGAGCCGCTCCCGGATCCCCTCGACGCGGGAGCCGAAACCGGCCAGGGTCTCCGCCTCCGTCAGCCGCCGCTCGTGCTCCTCGGCCAGCAACTCGGCGACCGCCGGGGCCAGTCGCCTGCCGCCCGCCCGCGCCAGCGTGTAGCGCACTTCCCCGCCGTGTACCGGCAGGCGTTCCACATCGACGAGCTCGAGTCCGTACGGACGGGCCGCGGCCTGCACGGAGCGCACGGTGAACAGGTAGAAGTGCTCGTCGTAGATCTGATCGAAGGAGGCGCGCTCCACGATGTCAGAGAAGTACGGGTCCTCGAACACGAACACCCCGTCGGGGGCCAGGAGCGCGTCCACGCCCCGCAGGATCGAGCCGAGATAGGGGATGTGGCACAACGTGTTGGCCGCGTAGATCACGTCGGCCGGGCCGTCCTGGGCGAGGATCTCCGTGGCCACCTGCTCTTCGAAGAAGCTCTTGCGCACGCGTACGCCCTTCGCGGCGGCCAGATCCGCGACCCCGCCCGAGGGCTCCACCCCCAGGTGCCGAACACCCGCCTCGGCGATCGTGCGCAGCATCACGCCGTCGTTGCAGCCCAGCTCGACGACGAACGGGTTCGGGCCGGTCAGCTCCGTCTCCAGGAAACGCCCGGCCACCTTGCCGAAGTGGTCACGCATCACGGCCGATCCGGACGAGAGGTACGGGTATCCGGCGTGGAACATGCGGTCTCTCGGCACCTCTTCCATGAGCTGGACCATGGTGCACCACGAGCAGTTCCCCACGGCCAGGCGGAAGAAGAGCTCGTCGGCGGGCGGCTGCTCATGAAAGGCATCGGACAGCGGCTGCCGGCCGAAATCAAAGAATTCCGACACAGGACCGCCGCAAACCCGGCACCGGCTGCCGGATCTTTGCTTCGGAAAGGACATGGACACTCCTTCGTCCGGTGAGTTGCGTTATTCCGTCCGCGTTGGTGAACCCCGCGTTGCTGAACTCCGCGCCGTGCCAGCCCTGTCTCGCCGGCGGGACGCCGCGCTCAGCCGACCGCGACGCTGGGCCCGGTCGTACCGCTGGACTTCGCTGCGACCGGTTCGCGGCGGACGGTCGGGGTCGCCGCGTCGCTCTCCAGGGCGTCCGCGGCGTGCAGGAGGATGCTGGCCTCGCGAACGTAGTAGGGCCGCAGTCGCCCGGCCTGCTTCATGAGCCGCTGCAGGTAGCGCGCGATCAGCCCGAGAGCGGCCAGGGCAAGGCCGCCCAGCAGCACGGCGACGGATCCGAGCAGGACCGGCCCCGCTCCCCCAGCCAGGCCGGCCACCACGGACACGACCGCGAGCAGGGCTCCCAGGGCGGCCGTCGCGTACAAGGCGGTGAGCGGGCGCCAGGAGAACCCGAAGAACAGCTCCAGGCTGTAGGCCACCAGCCGGCTCAGCCGCAGCCGCGACTCGCCCTCGGCCCGCGCCTGGTGGGAGACCGGCACGAGCGCGTACGTGGCACCCACCAGCGACACCGCCGGGATGAACCACGTCAGCCCCAGTCCCGCTATGGTCCTGGCCACGGAGCTGCGCACGACTCGGAAGTTGGAGGCGCCGGGCGGGAAGCCGATCCCGAAGACTCGTACGGCCAGCCACTGCAGCGCTCCGGAGCCTGCCTTCCTGATCCACGGATCCTGGCGGTCCCGCCGCTCCCCGAAGACGACGTCGTAGCCCTCGGCCGCCTTGTCCAGCAGCCGGCCGATCTCCTCCGGCGGCACCTGCAGGTCGGCGTCGCATTGCACGGTCCATTTCTTCGCCGCGTAACGGAACCCCGCCACCTCCACGGCGCCCAGGCCGAAGTTCCGGGAAAAGGACAGGTAGTTCACCCGGCAATCCGCCCGGGACAGGTCACGTATACGGGCCAGAGAATCGTCCGTACTGCCGTCGTCGACGAACAGAATTTCCAGGTCATCGATATCCCGCAGAGCCTCGACCAGCTTCTCGTACGCGACGTCGACCTGGCGCCCTTCGTTCAGACAAGGCACTAGAACGGTAACTCCGCCTTCCATCGCGCCTCCCGACGGCTTCTTCTCCGGAATGATTTTTGTATCCTAGCACCGGCTGCCAATGAGCCACATTCGAAAGAAAGGAACGCGAGCACATCATGAAAGTCGGCGTCACCGGAGGAAACGGCTTCATCGGCCAGTACGTCTGCGAAGAACTTATCAATCAAGGACACATTCCCATTGTTTTCGATCATAGAGGACGGTGCCCCGCCGGCCTGTCGGAGGTGATGCTCGGAGACATTCGCGACGCCACCGCGATGTGCGAGCTGGCGGCTCAATGCGACGGGATCATCCACCTCGCCGCCGTGCTCGGCACGCAGGAGACCATCGACAACCCCAGACCGGCCGTCGAGACCAACCTGCAGGGCGGGTTGAACTTCCTTGAGGCGGTGGCGCAGTACGACTTGCCCGGTGTCTACATCTGCGTCGGGAACCACTGGATGAACAACAGCTACTCGATCACGAAGACCGCGGTGGAGCGGTTCGTCCAGATGTACAACGCTCATCGGAAGACCCGGGTCAACAGCGTGCGCGTGGTCAACGCCTACGGCCCACGGCAGAAGGCGGCGCCTCCCTTCGCCTCCGGCAAGGTCAGGAAGATCACCCCTGCGGTGGTGTGCCGGGCGATCTCCGGGCTCCCGGTCGAGTTGTACGGCGGGGGGCGGCAGATCTCCGACATGGTGTGGGTGGGCGACGCCGCCCGCGCCCTGGTGTCCGCGCTGGAGACCTCCGCGTCGGGTGAGGTCCTGGAGCACGCCGTCGAGGTGGGCCCGGCGACCTCGGGCACGATCAGGGAGGTCGCCGAGCTGATCCTCGATCTCTGCGAGGAGCGCGGATATCCGCGGGTGCCCATCGTGGATCTGCCCATGCGGCCGGGTGAGACCCCCGACACTCCGGTGACGGCGGACCCGTCCACGCTGCTCAGTGTGGGTATTCCGCCCGAGTCGCTGGTGTCGCTGGAGGAGGGGATGGCGCGCACGGTGGACTGGTTCATCGAGAACAGAGGAGTCGCCTGGGCCCCTCCCGAGGCGGCGCACAGGCCCTGAGCGGACGCGCGGGCCGACGACGCCGAACATCTCGCCGTCCCGCGCGCCGATCACCCGCCGATGCCGGCCCGCGCGCCGGTCAGCCGACGACGCCGGCCCGAACGCTGTTCACCCGACGATCTCCAACCGGCGCAGGCGCGGCCAGAGGCTGCTCCACGGCTCGGTGACCTGCTCGCACACCCAGATCGCAGTGCCGATCTCCAGACCTACCCTGCCCTCCACGGCGCCTGCCTGGCGGAGCGCGCCACAGCTTCGCCGCAGCTCGCCGGGGTTCTTGCCGACATAGAGCACAGTCGTGGCATCCCGCGGCGGCGCGCCGAAGTACCAATAGCCCCGGGACCCGCTGAAGACCGGCGGCAGCCCTCGATCCTCGCGGTACACCTCGACGGCGCCCGCCTGCCAGTAGGTCTCGGTGAGGATCACGCTCTTCTCGCGCAGGCCTTGCGGCAGCGCGCCGTGGACCCGCGCGACCGAGTCGGCCAGTTCCTGCCAGCCGAACTGGGAGATCGTCGTCGAGACCTCCACGTCGGACAGCTCTTCCTCCGTGGGCTGCCCGATCGCCGACTCCGGAGTCCAGCGCAGCCCCATGAGCGCGAAGCAGGCGGACAGGGCGAGGATCGGCCCGGCGGCCCACCACCATCGCCGGCGGGCCACCAGCGACTCGAACCTGAGCGCGCCGGCCGCCCACAGCACCGGGAAGACCCCGATGACGTGGTAAAAGCGCCCACCGGTGAGCCCCACGTACATAAACACCCCCAGCGCCGCCAGCCCGAGAAAGCGGTACGGCCGCAGCGCCCTGGAGGCGAGCAACCGCCACAGGCCGTAGACCATCAGCACCGTTCCCGCGACGATCCCCGCCAGCAGCGCGACCCACACGACGAAGCCCACGCCGCGCCGCCCGAACAGGGCCTCCTCCTCGGCCACGACCTTGGCGAACTCCAGCACCGGCCAGCCGTTGACGGCCTGCCACAGCAACCCGGGAAGAGCCGAGGCCACCGCGATCAGCCCGCCCGCCCACAGCAGCGGCCGGCGGGGCAGAACCCGGGGCCCGACCGCGAGCGCGCTGACGACCAGCAGCACCCACAACAGCGGGATCAGCAACTTGACCTGCAAGGAAACAGCCGTCACCACCCCGGCCGCCAGCAGGAGGCGATCCCGATCGACTCCCTGCTCGCGCAGCCGCACCCAGCGCACCACGAGCCAGAGGACCAGCGTCCACAGGACCAGGTCGAGCGCTCCGGTATCCAGCGTCTGTCCCTGCGTGATGAACGCGACGCCGTACGCGACCGCGGCGACGACCTGCGCCACGGAGCCGCCACCCAGCTCCCTGGTGATGACCCCGGTGACCACCGCGCCGACGGCTATGGCCAGGGTCGTCACCAGGCGCAACGCGATGAGCGAGCCGGGGAACAGGGTGTCCGCCAGCCAGGCCAGCAGCGGCACCAGCGGCTGCTGATCCACGTAGCTCCAGTCGAGATGGCGTCCGGCGGCGATGAGGTAGAGCTCGTCACTGAAATAGCCGTACCCGCCGAGCGTGGCCAGCGAAAGCGCCATGAAAATGAGAAAGACCGCCGAGAGGCCTTTCCATGCCACTCGCGGCGCTGCCGCCGCTGCCATGGGCGTGGTCCCCACCCTGCTCATTGCCACCCCGTTTCTCGATGCCGGCGAATATTCGCAGCGTCGGAGAATATGGTCGCCGTGCTTCCCGGAACAAGCCGATGTCCCGCCGAGCAGAATGATGGGCGCGACGCCGGCGCGTTATCGTGACAGTCGGCATCCCGTGATTCTCGTCCGTCCCGCCGGCGGGACGGACGAGAACCGCGCATTTCCGCAATCCCTCCTCGACGTAATGAGGTCGCACATGCCCAAGGACCTACATCTGGACCTGCTGAAGAAAGTGCTGATCAACAATATTTACCGTGACGGCGGGCTCCGATGCGGAGCAGGCGTCCCTCCGGCGCGAGGAGGTGCCCTTCGACGGCCGCGTACGCGAGACCGGGCGAGACTTCCCCCTGGTCGCGCACACGATGATCGGGCTCGCCCGCCTGGACAACCTCCAAGCGTGCATCGAGCAGGTGATAGCCGAACAAGTGCCCGGCGACCTGATAGAAACCGGTGTGTGGCGGGGCGGGGCGACCATTCTCATGCGCGGCGTACTCAGGCGTACGACGTGCGGGACAGAAAGGTCTGGGTGGCTGATTCCTTCGAGGGGCTGCCCGAGGCCGACGCCGAGAAGTATCCCGTTGACCAGGTCATGCCGTTCCACCTGCTCAACGACGTGCTCAGGGTGCCGCTCGAGACGGTACGGGAGAACTTCCGCCGCCACGACCTGCTGGATGAGCAGGTGGAGTTTCTGCCGGGCTATTTCCGCGACACCCTGCTGGACGCCCCGATCAAGGAGCTGGCCATGCTCCGGCTGGACGGCGACATGTACGAGTCCACGATGGACGCGCTCGTGCACCTGTACCCGCGGCTGGCGGTCGGCGGGTTCCTGATCGTCGACGACTACCGACAGGTGCCGACCTGCCGGCTCGCGGTGTCCGACTACCGCAAGCGGCACGCCATCGACGAGCCCATCGTCCAGATCGACGGCGCCGGCGTGTACTGGCGAAAGACCCGCTGACCTGGCCATCAGAGCGGTGCACGCGGCTCGCCGTCGCACCTCAGCCAGGTCGCGACCCAGTAGGCCACGCCGAACGGATCATCCTCGTACGGCATCCGCGCCAGCCACCGGCCTCCTTCGCAGGCGCCGGCCATGACGTGCCAGGCGGCCCGGCCGCTCACCAGCAGGTCCCGGCACGCTTCCGGGTCCAGGGCCGCCAGGCCGGACACGTCGCCGTCGCGCAGCGCTGTGACGATCCGCTGGTCGAGGCCGAGGGCACGCGGATCGAAATACCCCGGAGCCTTCTCGGTACGGCACGCGCTTCCATCCGCGGCCACCAGGAGGCCGCCGCGACCGGGCCGCCGTCCGAGTGGCGCTCCGAGGTCGCGGTGGACCTCGGGACCGGCGTCCTGAGCCGCCCCGTACAGGCTCCATGGCATGTCACACCCCGCCAGCAGGGACCGCGCCACCGCGAGCGGGACGGGCAGTTCCCCGGGCACTGATCGGCGCCCGGGTGCCGGCGCGAGACGCGCCGTGGGATCAGGGGCGTCGGCGGGATGGGGGCCCGTGCTCCGCGCCGCGCCCACCACGATCACCTCATCCACCTCCTGCTCCAGCAGGAAGGTCACCGCACCGGCCGCCGCGTCACGCAGCCGGTCGATCTCGGGAACGGGTCGTCCCCCCAACCCCGGCAGCAGCAGCGGCGTCTGCGGGGTGCAGGCGACGGCGGCGATCACGCCAGCCCTCGCACGGCCCGCGCGGGCGACCGGTCGCCCCGCAGCACGGCCATCATGTCGAGCACCTGCCGCGTCTGCGCCACCTCGTGCACGCGGAACACCCGCGTTCCCTCCCACGCGCACAGCGCGGTCGCGGCGAGGGTGCCGTACAGGCGCTCATCGACCGGCAGGTCCAGGGACTCCCCGATGAAGTCCTTGTTGGACAGGGACACCAGGACCGGCCATCCCGTCCCCACCATCTCACCGATGCGCCGCGTGACCTCCAGCGAATGCCAGGTGTTCTTGCCGAAGTCGTGAGCCGGATCGATCAGAACGCTGTGCTTCGGCACGCCGAGCGCGACGGCCCGCTCGGCGAGCGCGGTGCTGCGTCGGATCACGTCGGCGACCACGTCGTCGTACTCCACCCGGTGGGGCCGCGTCCGGGGGCTCTGCCCGCCCGCATGCGCGCAGACCAGGCCGGCTCCGTATTCGGCGGCGACCTCGGCGAGCAGCGGGTCCGCACCGCCCCAGGTGTCGTTCAGCAGGTCGGCCCCCACCTCGCAAACCTCCCGCGCCACCTCGTGCCGCCACGTGTCGACACTGATGATCAGGTTCGGATGCCTGCTCCGGACCTCCGCGACGAACGCGACGACCCGGTCGGCCTCTTCGGCGACGCTCACCTCGTCACCGGGACCGGCTTTCACCCCGCCGATGTCCACGATGTCCGCCCCCGCGCTGACCGCTTGGTCCACCCGTCGTAACGCCGCCTCCCATGCGAAGGTGGCGCCCCGGTCGTAGAAGGAGTCGGGTGTCCTGTTGACGATCGCCATCACCAGCGGCGCGTCAGGCAATGCTCGTCCGCGTAAGGAGAATCTCATACGTCGCTCAACACGATTTCTCTGTATGGGGCGGGCAGCCGTTCAGGCGCCAAACCGCACGGGCAACCGCACCGGGCCCCGGATGGTCAGGCTCGATCGCCACTCCAGCCGGTCAGGGTGAACAGCAAGCCTCATGTCCGGAAATCTCCGAATGAGGGCGCTGATGGCGATGCGCCCTTCGAGGCGGGCCAGCATGGCGCCGAGACAGTAATGCGCCCCGTGACCGAAGCTCAGGTGCGTGATACCGGGCCGCTGGATATCCAGCCGATCCGGGTCCGGGAAGGCGCGCGGATCGCGGTTCGCGGCGGACAGGACGACCAGCACCGGCTGCCCCGCGGGAATGACCGTCTCCCCTATCGGAGAGGTTGCCGGGTGAAACGCCAGGTGGAGATCTCGACCGGGCTGTCGTAGCGAAGCAGCTCCTCGATGGCCTGCTCAAGCAGGCTCTCGGACGGGCGCCGGAGGAGAGGGAGCTGGTCAGGGTGGCGTAGGAGGGCGAGCATCCCGTTCCCGATGAGATTGATCGTCGTCTCGCATCCCGCGACGAGCAGGAGAAAGATCAAGGAGGTGATCTCGTGATCGGTCAGCTCGGCCTGTTCGCCATCCGGTTCCCCGGGATTCACGAGGGTGCTGATCAGATCGTCTCCGGGGTGCCAGCGCTTCTCCTCGATGATGCCGCCGATGTAGCCCATCAGGTTCCGCAGGGCTTCCGCGCGTGCCTGGCCGTCGTGGGACGCGGAAGAGTCGTCGGGCCGGGAGGACACGACATCGTCGCACCAGCGGCCGAAGTCCTGCCTGTGCGCGGGCGGGATACCGAGGATCTCGCAGATGACGGTCATCTGCAGCGGCACGGGAACTGCGCGATCAGGTCGCCTTCCGCGGCGGGAGCCAACTGATCGATCAGGGCGTCGACCGTACGCTCGATGACCCTTTGCATGGCCGTCAGCCGATGGCGCAGGAAAAGCCGGAAACAGCGGATCGCATGCGGGTGTGGTCGGGAGGATCGAGCGTCAGCAGGTGTGTGCCCAACCCTGAGCGGTCTTCCAGCGGCTTGCCGCGGCCGCCTCCTGCCATTCCTGCGGAGCGTTCCTCGGATCCTTGCTCAGACGGGGATCGGCCAGAACGAGCCGGGCGTCGTCGTAACGCGTGATGAGCCACCCGTACAGACCGTTGTCGAACCTCACGAAATGGGCGGGGCGGCGGCTGCGCAGGATCGCGTAGAAGGCATGGGGATCGGCCACGAAGTCCGCGGAGGTCGGCAAGGAATCAGGTACGGAGTCAGGCAGGGTCATTCAGTCTCCACCACGTTCTCGACGTCATTGAACGTTTTCATCCCCTGGCAGCGGAGCGTTGGTCACAGCGTGATCGCAAGGTCGGCGTTCGCCTGACCACATAGAGAAACCCCTGGTAGACGGGTTGATCACCACAATACACCGTCGCAACCAGGGGCTTCGGATGCTGTTCTATCGTGCTGCCGTCGATTTGTCGTCCCAGACTCTGAACTACGTCGCCGGGATCGTCCGGCGGCGCCGTAAGACAATCAAGTCGCCATGGCGACGGCTCAACCCGGGACAACAAGCCCTGCTGGTACTGGTCTACCTGCGCAAGGGGGAGACGATCGGCGAGCTCGGCGCCGGTTTCGGCGTGTCGACAGCGACCGCGTGGCGGCATCTGGAGGAGACGGTGGCGCTGCTGTCGGTGCGCTCACCGAAGCTCGGCCAGGCGTTACGGCAGGCCAAGCGGGACGGGCTGCACTACCTGGTCCTGGACGGCATGCTGATCCGCGCCGACCGGATCAAGGCCGACCGGCCCTACTTCTCCGGCAAGCACCGCGTGCACGGGATGAACATCCAGGTCATCGCCACTCCGGACGGGACGATCCTGTGGACGTCCGGGGCGCTGCCGGGCAAGACACATGACCTGAGCGCCGTGCGCATCTGGGGGATCTTGCGGGCGCTGGAGGGGGCAGGGATCGTCACCCTGGCCGACAAGGGCTACCAGGGCGCCGAGGGACCGCTGATCACCCCGTACAAGGGCAAGAACAAGCCCGAATCCCGGAAGCGGGCCAACCGCGCCCACGCCAGGCTCCGCGGGCCCGGAGAACGCGCGAACGCCTAGCTCAAAGGCTGGAAGATCCTCCGAAAGCTACGCTGCAGCCCTTCCAAGGCCGGCCACCTCTGCAAGGCCATCGCCGTCCTTCAGAACCACTGTGTCGCTCACGCCGCCCGAGGATGAAAAACGTTCAATGCGAGATCCGTGACGGAAGCGTGCGGGGTGACTATCGACTGCCGAGGTCCTCGTCCGGAGGTGCGGGCCTCGGCCAGGTGACAGCGGCGAACACTACCGAGCACATCAGGAAGCCGGCGCACATGGCGGCGAACCCCGTCCAGAACGAGCTGAGCGACGAGCCGAGGTCGATCCCCAGGAGCAGTGCCGTGACCAGGCCCGCCACCAGGCCCGCCACCAGGCCGGGGACGTATCGGGGCGGGCGGTGCGCCAACGCGCCGGTGAGCGGCAGCACCAGCGGGAACAGCGCCACCGCCCATCCCACCGTGGGCTCGCCGAACAGGGCGAGCCGCACGGCCGAAACCACGGCCGAAATGCCGATCGCTGCCATTGTCCAGATTACTAGCTTTAAGGGATGGTATCGGTAACTATGCTCAGATGCATCAGCATTGGGGCCAAATGCCCAAAACGAGAGTAGTTCTCCAAACATGCCATCCAGATGTGGCTTGTCATCCTCATGCCTTTTGTCGGAACTCATGAAGTTCATCCTCCCGATGGATGGCGGCTTGCCGCCCCTGGCGGGCGTCCACTCCAACCTTGACACAATTGGTGCGTCATCACCGAATGGAGTTCGTACATGCCTGACGATGTCGCAGTGTGGCTGGCCGACCGGGCGATTCCACTCGGAAGCCTCCAACCAGACTCCGAGCCGGCGGAGCTTGAGCCGCTGCGGGCCATTCTGAAGAAGGTCCGCCTGGTGGGGATCGGCGAGGCCACGCACGGCAGTGCGGAGTTCTTCCAGGTCAGATGGCGGTTAATGGAATTTCTCAGCAAAGAGCTGAGTTTCACCACACTCGCGATCGAGGCCAGCGCCGCGGCGTCGCTGGCCCTGGACCAGTACGTCCGCCACGGGACGGGCGATCCCCGTGAGGTGCTGGCCGGCCTGGGCTTCTGGACGTGGAACACCACGGAGATGCTGACGGTGATCGAACGGCTGCGCGAGCACAACCGCACCGCCGCGCATCCGGTCCGCGTTGTGGGGATCGACCCGCAGTACGCCGTGGCGTCGCTCCAGGCGCTGCGCGCTGTCCTGGACGAGTCCGCCGCCCCCTTGCTCGACCCGCTCGACGGCCTGAAGCGAACGGGCCTGGAGGGGCCGTGGAAGCCGCTGGACCCGCGGATCGAGGCGGATGCCCGGCGCCTCGAGGAGTACGTGGCCGCGCACGGCTTCGCCGAGGCCCGCGAACACGCCCGGATCGTGCGGCAAGCCGCCGACGTGGCGAGCAAGGCACGCACCGCCGCCGACTTGCAAGCGCTCGGCGTCGTCCGCGACCGCTACATGGCCGAGAACGTCAGCCGGCTCATGGCCGAGCCTGACGCCAAGGTCGTGGTGTGGGCGCACAACGGCCACATCATGAAGGGGGCGTACAGCGGCGGCGGCGTGCCCGCGACGGGGTCGCACCTGGCCCGGGAGTTCGGCGAGGAGTACTACGCGCTCGGGGTACTGTTCGGCGAGGGCGAGTTCCGCGCCCATAGGCAGCGATTCGGCAGGCTGGTCCGGGGCAAGCCGCCGGCCCGTTTCCGCATCCCGCTGGTCGACACGCCGCGGGTCGTGGAAGGCCGCCTGGCCGCGGCCTCCCCCGGCGACTACGTGGTCGATCTGCGCGGCGGGGACCGCCCGGAGCCCGTGGCCGACTGGCTGGCGGCGACCAACCACACGCGGGGCTTCGGCGGGGTGGCCGGGCGGCTGACCGCCAAGCTCGCCTTCATGCCGACGGTCCTGGCTGAGCAGTACGACGGTCTCGCCTTCCTGCGGCAGGTCAGCCGGTCCACCCCCCTGTGACAGCCGGCCGGACCCGCCGTGGTCCGCCTGTTCAGGCCGCCGGTTCCGGAAGATAACCGGCGGCCTGCAGGTGGAACAGGCGGGCGTAGGTGCCGTCGATCGTCAGGAGCTCCTCGTGAGTGCCCTCCTCCGTCACCTTGCCCCCGTCGATCACCAGGATCTTGTCCGCGATGCGCACGGTCGAGAACCGGTGGGCGATGAGCAGCGCGGTGGCGCCCTGGGAGATCTCCCGCAGCCGGCCGAACACTTCGGCCTCCGCCTCGGCGTCAATGGCCGCGGTCGGCTCATCCAGCACCACGATCGGAGCCTGGCGCATGAAGGCCCGGCTCAGGGCGATCTTCTGCCACTGCCCGCCGGACAACTGCTTGCCCTCTTCGAAGTGCCGGCCCAGCATGGCGTCGTACCGGCCGGGGAGCGCGTCCACGATGCCTTCCGCGCCCCCGCGTACGGCGGCCTGCCTGATCCGCTCGTCGTCGTCGAGCGCACCGACCTGGCCGAAGCCGATGTTGTGCCGCACCGTCATGTCGTACTTGATGAAGTCCTGGAAGATGACCCCCAGGTTCCGGTGCAGGTCGTCGAGGTCGTAGTGCTCGATGGGCACGCCGTCGACGAGGATCTGGCCGCTCGTCGGCTCGTACAGCCGGGCGAGCAGTTTGACGATCGTGGTCTTGCCCGCGCCGTTGGGCCCGACGAAGGCCGCGCACTGCCCGGCCGGGATGACGAAGCTCACCTGCTCCAGCACGGTGACCGAGGTGCCGGGGTAGACGAAGGTCACGTCGCGGAACTCGATACCGTGCCGGAGCTTGGCGGGGAAGGGCAGGTCGCCCCCGCGGATCTGGTGCTCGGGAAGCTTCAGGAACCTGAACAGGTTGCCGATGAACAGGGTGTTCTCGTACATGCCGCTGACGCTGAGCAGCACGCTGAGCGCCGACACCTGGACGACTCCCACCGCCTGCATGAAGCCGGCGAGCTGGCCGATCTGCCCGCTGCCGATCGTCTCGAACATGGCCCAGTACAGCGCGCCGGACGCCGTCAGAGCGCTGATCAGGCCCAGCGAGCCGGTGACCAGCGACTGGTTGCGGGCCAGATCGCGGTCCACGCGCAGGAACCGGTGGATCAGCCCGCGGTAACGCTCCAGCAGGAACGACCCGAGCTGGAACAGCCGGACTTCCTTGTAGGAGTGGTCGGTCGTGGCGAGGTACTGGTAGTAGAACATGCGGCGCCGGTCGGCCGCCCTGGCGAACTCGATCTCGTACGTCTTCTTGCCGTACTTCAGGTACGCCAGCATCGAGGGCACCGGCGAGACCAGCACGAGCAACGCGATCCACGGACTCCACGAGAAGATCACCACGCTGACGGACAGCAACGTGACCGTGTCGCGGGCACTGCTGATCAGCTCGGTCATGAGCCGGTAGACCCGGCCTCCGCCGCTCTCTTGAAAGGCGCGCTGAAGCTGGTCGTAGGCCTCCGAGTCCTCGTACTGCTGCAGGTCCAGCCGGATGCCCTTGGTCATGATCAGCTCGCTGACCTTGGCCGACAATTCCAGCCGCAGCACCGTGTCGAGGTATTGGCCCGCGGCGGACACGACGTGCTGGAACATCGTCAGCCCCAGCAGGAGCAGCCCCATCGTGAGCACCGGTGAGGCGTCGGTGCCGCCGATCGCGTCCACCACCGCCTGCACCGCGCTCGCCGTGATGCCGACCTGCACACCGGGCACGGTGGCCGAGAGCAGCGTCACGAAGACGTATCCGGTGACCTTGGCCGGGCTCAGCCGCCAGAACAGCTTGGTCAGCCACCACCAGTTCATGTCAGGCCTCCGCTACGAGGCGTCCGCGGATCGCGCGCAACGCGTGGTGCCACAACGCGTAGCAGCGGCCCTCCCGGTTGAGGTCGATCGGCAGCAGCCGGTTGATCTGCATGTGCATGAGAGTGTTGAGCACCTGCTGCTCCGTACCTGCCAGCTCGCCATCGGCCGCCGCCGCGCGCACGGCGTCCGCCACATCCCGCGCCGCAGGGCCCTGCGGGCCGAGGACGGCGGCGAGCAGCTCGCGGTCGGCGCGGCCCTGGGCGTGCGGGCGGCGCTCGTTCGGCACCAGCAGCTCGCACAGGTACGCGTGGTGCTCGCGGAACCGGCGGTGCGAATCGTCCTCACCGCTGTAGGCGGGAACCGCGGCTATCCGCTCGATCGGAGCCAGCCCCCACAGCGCGCACAGGGTGTCCACCGTGGCCACGGCCAGGTGCTCGGCCTGGATGTCCGGCTGCCTGGCGATCAGGTCGGCGGTCACGTCGCTGTTGGCCTCGAAGAAGCGCTCCGCCAGGTCGAACGTTCGGGTGCCGCCGTATCTCGCAAGCTCGGGCTCGTACGTGGCGACCTGGAGATCGTTCGCCAGCCCGCGCCGCACCAGATCGCTGCCCCAGGCCGTGAGCGCGGGTAACAGCTCGGAGGCCGCCCCCCGGCATCGCACCCGCAGGTGCGGGCGGGGATCGGCGTACCGCATGTAGAACCAGCGGTCGATCAGGCCGGCCGCGCGCAGCGCCGCGACCAGCTCCCGCAGCGGGCCGGCGATGATCTCGTCGTGCCGCTCGAAGGCGGCGTACACCTTGAGGAACGACCAGTCGCCGCCGGGCAGGAAGCGCTGGGCGGGCAGGTCCGGCTGCGGGCTGATGCGCCGCTTGCGCGGCGCCTCCTCGAGGACGACGGGAACGACGATCTCCGCCGTGTACGGGCGGTCCTGCTCGTCCCTGAGCCACAGCCCGTCGAAATCCGGCCGCAGCTCCTGCAGCACGACCTGACCGGTGCGGTCGATCTCCCGCCGCAGCTCGGCCTCGGCGGCCGGGTTGTCGAGGTCGAGGAGCAGCTTGTTGTCGTTGTCGCACAGGAGGACGTGGCGAGGCACGCGCCACTTCTCACGCCAGTCTTCGCCCAGCGTGCGCACGGTCCACTGCGCCGACCGCAGGATCACTTTGCCTCGCCGCACCCTGGGCAGGAACGGCGCCGCCTCCAGGTATCCCCAGCGGAAGCCCATCGGCAGGAGAAAGCCGTCCTGGGAGACCTCGATCAGGAAGCGGCTGATGTTCGGCGCCACGGCGGGTGAGAGCATGTGGTTCTGCGTCACCACGAGCTCCTTGCCCAGCCGCCGTGACCACAGGTACATGCGCTGGTCCGTCGCCCCGACCATGATGTCCGCCAGGTCGATCACCCGATCGGGAGAGACGGCGGGAGTGGTGTTGATCGGCACCTCGTACGGCCGGAGCAGGGGCCGGAACGCGACGTTGCCGAACCTGCCGCGACTGGGCAGGTAGGCCAGCTCGGCGAACACCGCGTCGGGGAACAACGCCTCCTCACGCCGGGCGTACTCGCGCAGCCGCTGCTCAGCGCCGTCGTCCAGCAAATCGAAGAAGCGTCCGTACGTCCGGCCGCCGGGCGCCAGGCCGACGGACGACAGCACGACCTGCCAGTCGCCCCGGTCGATGTCGTCCAGGCTCGCGGCGCTAACCTGCGCGAAGACGTCCACCGCGGGCAGCGGCGGACGCGCGGACGCGCTGCCCGCCAGCCGGTCCACCCACTCGTCGGTGAGCTCCACCTCATCGGCGCCCGTCCACCAGGCGTGCGCGGCCAGCTCGGAGATGACACGGTCATAGCGGGAGCTCTCGGGCCTGGACGCGGAGCGCAGGTCGTAGCTACGGGCAGGCTCGGTGTAGCCGGTGGGCGCCTCCATGCCCCCGTCGGAGCCGAGCAGCTCCAGCAGCGGCACCCGTGCCTCGTGCCCGTAGCGCTCCAGGAAGGCGTCGCGGTACTCGGCGATGTGCTGGAGCTGGTCGGGAGCGGTGCCGGCCAGCCGCATCAGGCAGTCCATGGCACCGGCCACAGCGCTCCCCACCTCGGCGGACAGGTACGGTTCACGCGCGCTGACCGCGGCGTCGAGCTGGTAGGTGTGCCGCTTGTACTCCGGCAGCAGGCGCCGCTGGGCCGCCTCGAGCGCGATGAGTCCGGCCGTGTCGTCCGCCGCCCGCGCGAGATCGACGATCTCCTCCAGGGGCTCGGTGACGGAGGCCGCCTCGGGAACGCCGATGAGCCGCTTGAGCAGGTGCTGCTCGGGATGCGGCTCGGTGAGCGGGGGCCGCAGGTCGCTGGTCAGCACGTTGAGGTCCCACAACTCGCGCACCAGCCGGGTCACGGTCTCGGCCGGCACCTGGGGGTAGGCCGCGGCCAGCTCGCTCACGACGGTCGCGTACGGCACGGGAGTCGCGGCGGTCGAGACGACCAGGTCGACAGCGGGGGTGGCGCGGATGCGCACCGCACGGTTGTCCTGCTCACCGTAGACGTCGGCGTAGGGCAGGACCATGCGGTCGCCGACGCGGTGGAGCGTGGCGTTGGCGACCACGTCGAGGTGAGGCAGCAGTACCTCGTCCTGCTCGATCTTCTTGATCAGGGCCATGAGCCAGCCCATGTCCGCGCGGACCCGTACCTTGGCGATGGCGGACGAGCCGAGCGCGGCGGTGCTCCGCGCGCCGAACAGTCCCATCGCGACGCCGGAGAACGCCCCGAAGGGGGTCGGTCTGGTGGCCATTCTGATCAGATAGCGCATCAGCCGCGAGCGAACCCGCTCCGCCTTGCCGGGCGCGGTCAGGTCGCCGCGATCGACGGCGGCGACCAGATCGGGACTGGCCACCAGTAACGCCCGGCGGACGTAGGGATTACGGGCGAGGGCGAGCAGGCGCTCGGGATCGGCCATCAGCTCCCGGAAGGTCCCGACTGGCAGGGCCGGGGCTCTGAGCAGGAAGAACTCGGCGGCTTCGTAGCGGGCCATCACCGTCACCGCGCGGTGAAGGGCAGGAACCAGCCGGGGCGGCGATCACCGGTCGCGGCCAGCAGGACCAGGGCCACCCCGATGGCGCCGGTGAGCAGGCTGGGGTCGTCCACATGTACGCCCGTCCGCTCCTGATCGACGAAGACCAGTGGCAGCGCCGGGTCGCCATAGGCGATCAGCTCGTCGAGCAGCACCGGCACCATCTCCCGGGCGCGCTCGCTGACCTCGCCGAAGTCGAGACAGAGCAGCAGGATGCCGGCGTGACCGTGGCACAGGGTCGGCGAGGCGCAGGCCGCCGCTCTCGTACGCGCGAGCGCCGTCTCGAAGCCTTCGACCGCCACCTTCAGCAGCTCCGCGTCACCGGTGCACCTGGCCGTGGTCAGCAGCGCCGCGCTGACGCTCGCCGTGCCGTAGCACCAGGCGAGCTGATCGCAATGAGTGTGGGACGACAGTTCGACGCCGCGCTCGTCGACGGCGACGCCCTCCGGCCAGACCGGGCCGAACCTGTCCTGGCCCTGCGTGCCGCGGATCCACGAGGTCAGCGCGTCGATCGCCGCCCTCGTGCCCGGCTCCCTGATCCCCGCCCCCCAGGCGGCGGCGAGCGCGGCGGCGATGCCGGGAACTCCGTGGGAGAAGCCCAGATTCAGATAACCGTGGGGGTATTGCTGCCGGTGGTTGCTCATGGGCGGGTAATAGTCGGGGGTCAGCAGCCAGCGATGCGGGACGCCGGGGTCATCGGCCGCCTGGCTGAGCCAGATGAGAAAGCCGGCCAGCTCACCGGCCGCCCGGCGCACCTCCTGACCGGGCTCCTCGATCGAGGCCAGGTACGCCAGGATTCCCGCGGCGCCGCTGATCAGGTCGTAGTGCTCGTCGGCGAGGTGCCGCTCCATCTTGGGCCACTGCGTGTCGAGCACCTGCCGCGCGAGCTGGTCGTGCAACCTGTCCAGGCTGGGCCGGAACCGGGGTTCGAGACGGGCGCACTCGGCCACTGCCAGCGCCAGCCCGGAGGTCCCCCCGAACAGCCCGGCGCTCTGCAACGGGTCGGTGGCGGTGGCGGCCACCGCCTCTCGTACGGCGTCGAAGGCCCGCTCCGGCTCGCCGATCCCGGCGCGGGCCGATTCGAGATGGAGCAGCGCCAGCCCGGCGCTGCCGTGGCTCAGCGAAGGCGGGTACCACCCCGCGGGATAGGTCGCCTGACCGGCAGCCCGGGCGACATGGCGAAGGACGTCGTCAGTGGTCCCGATCCGCTGGACGACGAGTTCAGCCAGCTCTCGGGCCCGAACCGCGGAAGGCCCTGAACCCACGCCCGGCCAGATACCGGTGATGGTCTCGGTTGGCGGCATGCTTCCCCATCTCTCGAACGACATTTGGCGCGGGGTTCCGCCGTCCTCCGCAGACGGCGGAACCCCGGATATCGGCTGTTACTCGTTGTCCGCCACGCAGAAAATGGTGCAGGTGCCGGTGCACACGCAGGTACACGAGACGTTGCAGGTGGCCCAGCTCCTCGTGCAGGCCAGCCGGGTGACGATGGTGATGCTGGCCGGGTCCGCCGGGTCCGCGCCGGCAGCCGGCGTGGTGACCCGGACATCGAGGTTAAAGGCGTCGTCAGCCACTGTTACCCCTATCACTGAGTTTTTTGGACGGACTCTGAAAGATTCGTGCGATGCGCGCCTCGCACAAAACGATGGTCTACCGATTCACGAGCCACAAGCTATTGTCAGTAATGCCGATATCCGAAACTCAGAATCCAGAGGTATCTGCACTTCTTTCCATTGATACTCGGGAGGAAGAGGCCAGGCAGTACCCGGCCCCCCGAACGCGTACCCGTCGTTCACCGGCGCTCGTTGTTGTCCCGCCGGCGAGACAGGCCGCACCAGCCGATCCATTGGCTATGACGTAAGGAGAAGCGTGTGCTGCACGATGCGAAACCATCAGTGGAGCCCGGCGTCATCGGACATGGCTGCTGGCGATTACGCATCGCGCAATTACGTCTGCTCACTCCGCGGGAATTCGAAGTTTTTCTGCTGCTGGCGGCGGGCTGGTCGTACCGCGAGATGGCCGCCCGGCTGAACGTGCGCGACCGGACCATCCGCGCCCACTTGGCCGCCATTCTGCCCAAGCTCGAACTCGGCTCCGTCGTACACGCGCGCCTGGCCTCCTACGGCTACAGCATCTCCTGCGACGCGATGGCGGAGATCGGCGAGCCGGATACCCGCGCCGATACGACATTCACCCATCTTGCGCCTGCCGAAAATTCCATCCATGCAGTTCAAGCGGCATGTGAGTACTCGTGAAGGACGCCGCCAAGCCGGTCTCGTCGGCGTATGTTCAGGTCGGTGATTCGCTCTGGATCCGTGATCGGGTCCGGGACAGTACGCAGCGGGGCGGCTTGGGCCAGGGTTTGATGGGCTCGGTGCCGGTTGTAGAACAGTTCGTACTCGCGTAGGGCGTGCCGCAGGTGGCGTTCGTTCCAGAGCAGGCAGCGGTCCAGGAGTTCCTGGCGGCAGGACTGCACCCACCGCTCCATGATGGAATTCATTCGCGGCATCCGGACACCGGTGAGTACGGTCTGGAGGCCTGCGTCGGCGAGGATTTCGTCCATGAGGGCGGGGAACTTCCCATCCCGGTCTCGGATCAGAAGGCGTGCCCGGCAGTTCGCATCCTCCAGGTCCATCACGAGATTCCTGATCGCCTGGATCACCCAGCCGGCGGTCGGGTGAGCGGTGGTGCCCAACACGCGAATGCGCCTGCCGGCGTGCTCGATGACGGCCAGGATGTACTGGCGCTGCCCGCTTAAGGTGAAGATTTCGATGAAATCGCAAGCCAGTAGGGCGGCTTGCGAGCGCAGGAAGTCGGCCCATGTGGTGGATGCCCGCTGGGGGGCTGGATCAAGGCCTTCTTGCTTGAGGATCTCCCAGACCGTGGACGGCGCGACCTTGATGCCGAGTGTGGCGAGCTCACCATGCACTCGCCGATATCCCCAGTCGGGGTTCTCCCGAACCAGGCGCAGGATGAGAGCGCGAATGGAGCGGACCGTGGGCGGGCGCCCAGGCCGCTTCGGTCGGCAGGTACGGGCGTGACGCCGTTTCATCAGGTCGCGGTGCCAGCGCAGGACGGTGTTCGGGCGGACGAGGAGTTGCAGTCAGCGCAGGAGCTCACGGGGCAGCGAGGTCAGGAGCGCGGCGAACGTGTTCGTGACGGTGAGGTAGGCCAGGCGAAGGAGCACGGCTGATCATCCTGCCGTACGCGTTCCCTCTTCTGGGTGGCCGGAGCTCGCGCCGCCAAGCGAAGTCCTCACATGGTCATGACCTGGGGCAGGTCTCGCGCCGCTGCTGTTCGGCGGCCAGCCGGTCTTGCAGGTGGCGGTTCCAGTCGGCGACGCGTTCGTCGGTCCATACCAGTGCCTTGGGGCGGTCGGCGTCGGGGAGTTCGACGACCGCGGCGGGGTTGAAGTCGATCAGCTGGTCCTGCTTGATCGCGATGTTCAGCGCGTGCCGGAGGGTAGCGCGGATGCGGTGCATGGTGGCCGGGCCGACCGGCCGCCGGTACCGCACCCTAGCTCGCTGCTCTGGGTCGCCGCTGGCGCGGGCTGTGGTAATGACGTCGTTGAACTCCTCGATCGCATCGAACATGCCCGCGACATCGGACACTCGGAGCCGGTCCAGCCGGATGTCGCCGAGGTAGGGGGTGAAGTACAGGCGGATGTGCGCCTCGTACGAGCGGCGGGTGGTGGCATCGATCTTCCGCTTGCGGCGCAGGAATTCTTGCATCCATTCAGCGACCGTGACGGTGGGGTTGAGGTCTTGACGGGTGCGGACCTTGCGCCGCACCTCCTCCGCCGGCGGCAGCGCCTTGGTGTCCGTGAGCGTGGTCAGCATCAGCTCGGTGATCTTCCGCTGGATGTGCGGGTCCTCATCCAGCGCCAGTAGCGCGCGGGCGTGCTCCAGCTCGGCTTCGACTTCCTCCAAGGCGGCAAAGCCGCGGCGGCGTAGCGGGTTACGTCGCCGCCCGTCAGCGTGCGCGGGCAGCTCTAGTTGGTAGGCCCAGCGGCCGTGGGTGCTGCTCCACCACTCTCCGCCGCTGCCCGGGCGGCGCAGCTTCGGGCTGGCCTTGCCCAGTCTCCTGCCGGTCGCCTCGTCCCGGCAGGAACACGTCTTGAAGGTGGTTCCGTTCATCGTCGCTGTCATACCTTTCCCTTGTTCGCTGACCTCGCGTCGCCGCTTGCTCGACGTCGCGCTTCCTGCGGCGCTTCCCCGTCCCCGTGCCCCCGCCGAGCGCCGTCGGTGCCGGTATGGTCGGGGCAGGACGCCACGGCGGCATCGGCGTACCCGGCCCATCACCGTGCGGTCGCCGTCCGGCGGCCCGGAGTGGGGATTGCCGCGCCCCGGCCGGAGGGCGGCCCCGTCGGCCCGTACAGGCCCGTACAGGCCCGTTATGGGGCCGCAGTGGGGACGTTCGGGGCCACCGGCTGGTACGGGTGGTCGGTATCGACGCTCACCGTCACCGCCCATGTCAAGCGATATCCGCTGGTCACATGTCCCGGCGCACACTCCGGCCGAGCCTGGGGCGTGCTGGGCTTGTCTGGTTCGGCGGACGCCTCACGCAGAGGCCACGCCCTGATCACATGACGGCGGTCTCCGCTGGCATGGGAGGGCACCGCATCGAGATTCGGCGAAGTGGCTGAGCTGTACAGTCACCATCGGATCCCCCAATCCGGCGGGCGAACTCATCCCTGCCACTTATCTAAATACCGGCCAGAAGGGCCGAGTTAGGACAGCGCGATAGGTCAGCCTTTGGTCAAAACCAATTCGCTACCTGCACCGAGCAGCCCGAGCAACCAACAGCGTGTACGACTCTGCTGGTTAACTCGTTTCAGGCGGTCAGGGCTGGTTCGAGTCGGGCGCCGAGGTCGATTAAGAGATTACGGGCCTGCTGAGCGGTCCACGCACCGGTCGGATGAGACGTCACGCCCAAGATGTGCACGCGCCTCGTGCTGACCTCCATCATGAACAACACGTACAGGCGCTTCAGAAAGATCGTGTCAACATGGAGCGCAGAATGCGCCGCACGGTCGCCTCGCTGATCTGGTAGCCGAGGCGCACCAACTCCCCGTGCACCGTCGATGGCCCCACGTGGGATTCTCCCGTGCCAGCCGAATGATCAAGTCCCGAAGCTGCTGACTCGTTGCTGTACGCCCGGGCCGACGCGGGTAGGTCCAGGCGCGGCGTAGCAGACGACGATGCCATGCCAGAAAGGTCGCCGGGGTGACCAGTCGATGAGCGCGCAGGACCACCGGCAACGATCGGGCCAGGGCAGCGAGAATGGCTCGATCAGCCCAGTCCGGCTTGGAGCGTCTGACTTGACGCCGTAACACTGCCACTTCGTGCCGCAGCACCATGATTTCCACGTTCTTCGACGCCTCGCTGCGGCCCAGCAACATCAGCCAGCCGAACACCCGGACCGTGATGAGGTAGAGCAGGCGAACAGGCACAAAGCGTGATCTTGTCTGCGCTGGCAGACTCAGTCAAGCCACAGCTCAGAGCCGTTGCGACTGCATTTTGACGCGGCACACGCTCTTTCCGACTCGCGCAGGCGGACGGCTCTCCCGTGACGCCGTCGAGCGGCTCGACGCCAAGCACGCAACCGCAGCTATGGACAGTCGCCCGTCGATCAAGGAGAAGAACGTCACCCCGCACACGCTCAGGCACACCGCCGCCATGTCACTCCTGCGGGCCGGAGTCGATACCTCGGTCATCGCCCTCTGGCTCGGCCACGAGGACGCCGAGACCACCCAGGTCTATCTCCACGCCGACATGAGCATCATGGAACAGGCCCTCGCCCGCGTCCAGCAACCGGGCACCAGCCCCGGACGCTACCGCCCGCCCGACGCCCTGCTCGCGTTCCTCGACACCCTCTAACCACTGCCAGGAACAACCGGGTTATGCCGACCCGGGAACGGCGAACTGCCCACTGACCAGGCATTCTCCGGGCCGGGCCGGCATAACCCGAGCCTCGGCATAAGCCGACGACTTCGTGATCTTGGTGCATGGTTCGCGAGAGGACACCCAAGCGTTACGCGAAGACGTCGCCCAGGTACTGGCCCCGATGGGACTGCGGCTCTCACCAGCCAAAACCCAGGTGGTCCACATGAGCGACGGGTTCGACTTCCTCAGCTTCCGCATCCGGTGGAAACGTAAGAGGGGTACGAACAAGTGGTACGTCTACACCTTCATCGCCGACCGGCCCGTCCGGACGCTGAAGGCGGAGATCCGTGCCCTGACGCACAAGACATCGCAGTGGGACCTCGCCTCGATTCTGACCCGGTTGGGCCAGATCATGCGGGGCTGGGCCAACTATTTCAAACACGCGGTGGCCAAGCACACCCTCAGCAAGCTGGACGATTTCACCTTCTGGAGACTCGCCCACCTGCTGAGGGCCCGCCACCGCTGGAACTGGGGTCAACTTCGCCGCCATCTGACCGCCGCCACCGGGCGGTGGCGCATCGCAGCGGGCGGGATCGAGTTCTTCCGGATCGAGAAGGTGACGGTCTCCCGTTACACCTACCGGGGCAACAAGATCCCATCCCCTTGGCCCACCACGAACCCCGCCTGACGGCAGACACCGTGGAGAGCCCGTTACCGAGAGATCGGTACGGCGGGTTCGGCGAGCGGTCCGGGGAAACGGGCTGGTGGCAACACCAAAACCACGCCCCGGGCCGACTCGACAGCCGGATCGGCGGCAAACCGGCCTGATAGCAGATCCAGGTGAAGCGATCGGTGACGTGCTGGGGATGCAGCGGCCGGCCCATCTAGTCGGTGAAGACGAATCCGGACTCGATCCAGTCTCTCCTGCGGCCAGCCGCTCCCTGACTGCCGCTTCCTGTGGGTCTTGAGGACGGCCATTGTCTCGGTGTCCACGGCGATCTCGCGGTCGCTGGCGTCGGTCTTCGGGCTGCCCTGGATCGGGGCCCAGCCGAGCTGGGTGATCTGCCAGTGAATCCCGATCCTGGATGTCTCGAAGATGACGTCCGGCCAGCGTATCCCGACTCCCTCACCGCGCCGTAGCCCGCGCACCGCGATCAGCCGATACAGGGCGAAAAGCCGATCCCGGCGAGCGTAGGCGAGGAACGCCTTGGTCTGCTCGGGCGTCCAGACCATCACTGGGGAGGGCCGGGGCGCGGCGATGTAGGTGGCGATGGGGTCGACCCGCTTGCCCTCGCGGGCTCGCTTGAGCCGGTCCAGGTGTTCGGCGTGGTCTTTACCCACCGCGCCGCCTTTCCTCGGTCCAGATGACGGGCTTGGGCCGGACAGCGGCAGCCAGCTCGACGACCGCGGCGGGGTTGAAGTCCAGTAGCCGGTCCTGGCAGATCGCCACGTTTGACCGCGCGCTATCGAGCGGGCACGGCGATGGCGGCGATCACCAGGTCGTCGCCGGCCAGCCACCTGCCCTCGAACCCGGTCAGCCGCCGCCCGTCAGGCGTCGTGCCCTCGATCAGCACCCGGGCGCTGAACGTGCCCGCTGCGTCGATGCTCACCGACGCCTGCGAGAAGGCCAGCCACCGCCGGGTGAGCGGGAACCACGCCTTGTAGACGGCCTCCTTGACGCAGAACAGCAGCCGGTCCCACGCCACCTCGGGGCGGGCCGCCTCCAGCACGGCGATCCGCGCCCGCTCGGCGGCGTCGGAGACGGCGTCCAGCACCCTTTTCGGCAGCGCGGCGTTCGGCTCGGCGTCGACCCCGACTGTCTCGATGTCCCGCTCCCGCGCGAGCGCGCACACCCGGTAGCCCAGGCAGTGGCTCATGCTCCCGACCACGCCCGGCGGCCAGATCGGCGCGCCGCGCTCCCCCGGCAGGATCGGTAGGGGCGGCAGGCCCAGCTCGGCCAGCGCCTTCCTGGCGCACCCACGTACGGTGGCGAACTCCTCGCGCCGCTTGGCGACCGCGCGGGCCACCACCGCCTCTTCCTCAGGGAACAACCTCGCGTCGGGGTCGTCGTCGAACGCCTCGACGGCGACCACCGCGGCGGGCAGGATCCGCTCGATCACCCGACCGCACCGCCGGCTAAGAGAATCACACGCGCGATCCTATGCGTACGGGGCCAGGTAGTTACGCAGATCGCGCTTCGGCCGGTAGCCGCCAGGCACCACTGGCAGCGGGTCCTCGGCCCGCGTCTGCCAGACGGCGAGCTGGGCGAGGAGCGCCGTCTGCGCCTCCGCGGCCGACGGGTCCGCCCAGCGGTTCACCAGCTCCAGCGGGTCGGAGCTCAGGTCGTGCAGGCGGAAGTCGCCGGTGACGCCGGCGTGCAGCGTCCAGTCTCCGGCGCGGAAGGATGCCGGAGAGTTCGAGAGCCATCTTTCAGAGATGGAACGCCATGCCTGAGCCTGAATCCACGGCGTAATTCCTGGTGATCGTTTTCTGGCCCAATTCCTCCACGAGGAACGAGTCCGCAGGTGGAGGGCTGTTTGCGGGCATGGGAGGACCGCCGTGCTCGGGTCGCGGCTTGTCCGGTGTGTCTGGGCGATAGGGGTTCGCGTGGCGGCGCGGATGATCGTGAGGATCGTCGGCAGTGCGTGACCAGAGGGTTTCGGCTGGTCAGGCCGTTTGTGCGGTGGGCGGGTCGTGGGTGGCGGTGAAGACGTTGAGCCAGGCGGGCTGCCAGCGCCATCCGGCGGGCAGGTGGAGGACCAGATGGCCTTGACCACCTGCTCGGCCGTGCCGGGCCAGCCGGGCGGGCACGTTGATCAGGTGGCGGCGCAGGGTGGCACCCCGGGCGTGGGAGGCCGAGGCCAGGCAGGCGGCGTCGGAGACCAGCCGCCGGCTTGCTCATCGAAGATCGCCCGTGGGTAGGCGATCGGCGTCCAGGCGTCCTCGTCGATGGTGGCGATCGCGGCTTTGACCTTGGGATCCTGCTTGGCAGTGACCGAGAAGCGGACGTTGTGGGCGCGGCAGGCGGCGATGACGTCGGCGCTGTAGAACGCGCTGTCGCCGCGCAGCACCAGCGTGCCCGAGCAGCCCGCCGCCCGCGGTGGTGATCGATTCGCTGACCAGGGACGCCGCGCCACGGCCCGACCCGCAGGTGCCGCCGCGCAGCCTGCTGGCCGCCATCACCGGCGCGGCCAGCGGCGTGGACAGGGTCACGGCCAGCACGTTCAACCCTTTCACCAGCATATTCTTGCCTTGGATCTTGGTGTGGCCGAAGCCGGAGCCCTGCTTGGCATACCCGTAGGTGCGGCGCTGCATGGAGTCGATGTCCAGGAAAGCCAGCACGTCAGCGCCGGGCAGCAGCGGCGTGCAGGTGGCCAGCCCAACCAGTGCCTGCCGCGCGACCTTGTCGAGCTGGCGGACGTTGCCCCAGGTGAACGTGCGCAGGAACGAGCCCAGCGTGGACGGCGCGCGGATGCCGGTGAACATTTTGTCCATTCCGCCGTGCCGCAGCAGGTCCAGATCGTCGATGCTGTCGACGCCGCAGGCCATCCCGGCCACGATCGAGGTCACCTTCGCGGGCGCGTTGACACCGTCAGCGGCACTCAGCGCCAGGTGCTCGCCGACCAGGCGGTCCAGGCCGCATCGCTCGGCCAGCCGCATTGCTGGGGCCAGCCCGGCGTGGGAGATCACTTGGGCCCGTTCATGAATACTTGATGGCTCGTGTTTCATCGCCTGGCGGCCCGCGCTGCTGGCCCGCTTGTTCCAGGCGGTCTTCCCGGTCCTGGGCCGGCTCTTGCTCGAATCGCCGAAGCTGCGGTTCGCGACGAAACCCGTCGCCGTGCCGGACCGGATCACGATCCCGACCCGGCACGGCGACATCCCCGCCCTGCTGTACTCGCCGGTCCCCGCGGACATCGAGGCGCGGCTCTCGGCGGGGCGACGTCCGCCCGTCCACCTGCTCCTCCACGACGGGGCCTTCGTGGTACGCCGTCCAGAGCAGGAGGACAACGTCGCCAGGTACCTGGCGCTGCTACGTCGTGCTCCCCGATTACGACGTGAGCCCGCAGGCCCGCTTCCCCGTTGCCGAGTAGGAGTGTTACGACGCTTACCTATGGATTCTCGAACAGGCCGGTATGCAGGGCTGGGACGAGAACCGGGTATCGGCCGGCGGGGCCAGCACGGGCGCGAAGCTCGCGTTGAGCGTGATCGTCCAGGCACTGCAGGACGGAACGCCCACGCCGGTGGCGGCCAGCCTGGAGTACGGCGCGTCGGACTTCTCCCTGCCCGACGAGAGCCGCACCTCCCCGCGCAAGATCCCGGTCATCGGCCCCTGGATGCTACGCATGATCCACGAAACCTACCTCCTGGGCGCCGACCTGACCGACCCGGTCGTGTCACCGGCCAAGTACCCGAAACTGGGAGACTTCCCGCCGTTGCTCGTCCTCGCCGGCGGCCTCGACACCCTCCGCCATGACATGCGCGCGTTCGCCGAGGAGGCGCGCGCGAACGGCGCCGAGGTCAACCACCACGAGTTTGCTGGCTCCGACCACGGGTTCACCCACGTCAAGCCGCCCGCACGGCTCAGGATGATCGGCGACCACCTCCGCACCGCCTACGACGCGCCCGGTCGCACGGGCGTCGCGGACGGCGAGGTCGCCGAGCCGGGCTCTGAGCGGTGATCCAGTGACTGGCTGACACTGTCACGATCACCGCTCAGGGAGCACACCGCCGCGCGTCACACCCACCAGCCGAAGGACGAGCGGAGACCTGGACCGGCCATCAGTGGTGACCCCGAACCGACCACTTCGCAGGGGCTTCTACATGGCCACGGACACTCTGTCTAGGAGCTGCGGGTGGAGAGCTTCTCGCGGCCGTCGTCATGGTGCCGCCCGATGATCTCCAAGGCGAACGACTCCGCCACCTGCATGACCCAGTTCGACAGTTCGCAGTCCTCCAGTCGCGCCGCGAGCTGCCAGCGTTCGAGCTGCTCCTGGCTGGGGCTCAGCGCCAGCCCGGACGCGTCACCGCGCATCGGGCCCACGGGGCGCGCCTCGGTGGCCTCCTGGCCGTGTTCCTCCTGGTGTTCGGGCGTGCTCGCGCCCCTCAGTTCTCTCCGTAACCGGTTCCTGGACCAGCGGAGCTTCTCCGCCCGGTCCAGCCACAAGTCCTGCTCGGCCTCGCTCATCGCGGCGACCTCGGCGTGATGGGCGAAGCTCAGCTTGTCCCTGCGCCGGGGCAGGCTGAAACGGCGGCTCACCCAGGCGTAGTTGCGCAGCGTCTGATAGTCGAGGGAAGTGCGCTGGATCGCGGTGCGGTATCGGTCGCTGTACTGGCTCTCTCCGTAGACCAGCCAGTCGCCCAGCCACCAGGAGGAAGAGTCGGAGATGAGCGACAGCTGACGCCCGATCCGTTCCCAGCAGGCCAGCGCGATGGGCACAGGAAACTGCAATCCGGTCCTGCGCGGGATGACGGTACGGTCGAGGCCGAGCCTTGGCTGCTCCCCCGACCCTGGTTGGGCGACACGAACTGCCTCGTGTCTTCTCCGACTGGTGAGCGCTTGGCTCTCATCGGTCATCCTTCCTCCTTCCCTTAAGTTCCGCCTTCGCCGAAGCGTCGTTCCCCCACGCTCGGCTCAGGTCGTATGACCGGATTTCTCCTGCTCGCCCAGGCGGGCAGGACCTGGCAGCCCCGTTCCTCCAGGTTGAAAGCCACAACTGAAACCCCTGACGAATCGAACCGGGTCACCGCCACGCTCACGATCCCCGCCGGCGTGGTGGAGGTGCTGAGAGCGAATCAGGAGAAGGGTTCGACACGGTCCGCCGGCGGGAGTGCCGGACCTGGGCGACTATCGACGTGGCGGCCGTCAGGATCCGGGTGGACAGCGTGTCTGTCCTCGACCGGGAGGCCGAGAAGATCGGGTAACAGTCCTGCGGCCGTCTGCGTGTGTCGCACAGTCATCCATGCTCTGTTGGGTCGTCAAGGTCGCACAGTCGTTTTCGTTGGACATCAGAAAATGCAGAAGGGCTGGCGCGAAGAACTCTCGTTCCCCCTTACCACCTGCCTGTACACGAGCGGGAAGCCTGCTCGCCCCGCCGCCGCAGTCCGCGCGCACGCCAGGGTGGGGTCCTGATACGGCCAGTGGGCGGCGAACTCCTTGTACGTCTCGCGCCCCAGCAGTAAGGCGTCGGCCTGTTGCATCTGTTCGGCGACGACCTGCCCCATCTCATCCTCGAACACGATGATCGCTTCCCAGGTACTCGCTCCCGGGCGACCTGCTCCGGCTGCCGGTGGATGCACAGTCCGCCGCGCCGTCTGGATGGATGCCCACGCCGTCGCGTTCGGTAAGTCGGGCCCACCCCCACCCGGGAAGATCCTTTCTCATCCCAGAACATGGTCGTTTGTCACCCCTACACGGGCCACTGCCGTGCTCTTGCAGCTCGCTATGAGCCGCCTGGCCGCGGCCGCCGACGTGGCCGAGGTGCTGGCAGGTCACTGGCGGCGAGCCCGGCCCTGGTGCGGACGTACGCGCAGAAGTCAACGACGCGCCTATGAGTGCGTCGGCAAGCCCGAATGAATGACGCATGCCAAGTCTTCTCGTGAGTGTCACCCGCTGTGCAGCGGCACAGAGGGTGTCGATGGTGAGGTCGTTCGGGAGCCTCGTTTGGCCTCCCTCGTCACATACGATCTTGGTTGGGGACATCGTTGACAACGGCAATTCGGCTGTCGCCTAATGTCCCTGCCCAGCAGCGGGGAGCGTCAGGGAACCGGACAGGGGGAACGGAATGTTGCGAATTCACTTCACAGGAAAGGACTTAGCCGGCGTCGCATTCGCGAACAGCACGACACTGCCGGTGAGCGAGGCGGTGATGAGTTTGCAAGTGCTCCGTCATGGCTCAGGCCTGCTCTTCTCGGCTTGGCGGCGCCAGGTTATGCCGCGGCTGCCTGCCCAGACGTCGCTGCTCGGCGCCCTGGTGCCGGCTTTCGGTTGGATGCCGGACTTCCTCACCCCCAGCCATCATGCCTTTCCTGGTGACGGAGCATTTGAGGCGATACGCGGCACACCGCGCAAGCGCCTTGCCGCCGACCTGGCACGCCTGTCGACCTACCGCCGAGTGCCTACCTGGGCCAAACCGCTGGCCGAAGGGGACCGCGACGCATTGGATGCGGTGGCCAACGCACTGGCGGCTTACTACGACGTCGCCATCGAGCCCTTCAACCACCGGATGCGGACCATGCTGGCCGCCGACCGTGCCTGGCGTGTTGACACCATGGCTCGCGCCGGAGCGGGCGCAGTGCTGGCCGGGCTACACCCCGAGGCGCGCTGGCGCGATCCGGTCCTGGAGCTTCCCGGGCTACCGGGCCAAAGCGGCGACTTCCACCTGGAGGGCCGGGGCCTCCTGCTGTGCCCCCACGTCTTCTGCGGCCGCCGACCACGGGCCCTCCTTAACGAGGTGGACATCCCCGTCCTGGTGTACCCGCCGGTTTACTCCCGGCAGAACTTAGGGCTCGTCATCAAGTCATCCACTGCCCAGCCCCATGCCCCAGCGGCCCTGGCAGCGCTCCTCGGCAGAACCCGGGCAGCCGTCCTTGACGCCCTGGCCGAGCCCACCGGCCACACCACCAAACAGCTAGCCGAACGCCTGGGCATCTCCCCCGCCTCCGCCTCCGAGCACGCCAACGTGTTGCGGGCCGCCGGCCTGGTCACCAGCGTCCGGCACGCCAACACCGTTCGACATACCCTCACCCCATTGGGCGCTGGGCTGCTCACGCCCGAAAGTAGAGAGTGGTCGCTCAGGTCCTGAGGGCGGCCGGCACTTCCCCTGGTTGGTGGACACGCTGATACTGGATCTTGCTTGATCCGGAGGAAGCGAGAAGACCGCCGATGGCGTTGAAGGACTACTCGGATGAGTTCAAGGCCGATGCCGTGGCCTTGTACGAGTCCACCCCGGGCGCGACCTACAAAGGCATCGCCGCCGATCTGGGCGTGAGCCGGGGCAGCCTGCGCGCGTGGGTGTTGCGGGCGCGCGTCCTGCACGGTGACGGGCCGGTCGGGCCGTCGGCCGGCCCGGATGCCGGGCGCACCCGGCAACCTGCCGGGGCGGGTGACGAAGCCGCGGAGCGGATCGCCCAGTTGGAAGCCCGGGTGCGTGAGCTGGAGGCCAGCGAGAAGAAGCTCACCACCGAACGCGACATTCTTCGCAAGGCGGCCAAATATTTCGCCGGGGAGACGCACTGGTGAACCGCTTCCAGTTCGTTGACGATCATCGGGACACCTTCGGGGTGAAGCGGTTGTGTCAGGTGATCGGCCTCAACCGGGCCAGCTTGTGGGTGCCAAAAACTCGGCCGCCCTATGCGACCTGCGCGTATTCGTGGATCAGCCCGCCGAGGCGGTCATGCCGGATGACCTTGATATCGGCCTCGACCGGGTCGGGAAGGTCTCGTAGCGGAGCGGCCTGGCCCAGGGAGCGATGCGGGCGATGCTCATTGAAATGGGTCTCATAGGCAGCCAGCACGCGCCGTAAGTGGCGGGCGTTGACGATGAGGATCCGATCGAGGAGTTCTCGGCGCAGGCCGCCGATCCAACGCTCGGCGAAAGCGTTGGCCCGCGGAGCCCGAGGCGGTGTCTTGAGGATGCGGACGCCTGCGGCCGTGAAGACCTCGTCGAACATCGTGGTGAACTTCGCATCCCGATCGCGGATGAGGAACCTGAACCCCTCCACCCTGTCCCCCCGCTCGATCATCAAGTTCCTGGCCTGCTGCGCAACCCACAACCCGGCCGGATGCTCGGTGACACCGAGCACATGCACCCGGCGGGTACAGAGCTCCATGACGACCAGGCAATACAGACGTTTGAACAGCACGGTGTCGCAATGAAAGAAATCGCACGCCAAGATCCCGGTAGCTTGAGCACGCAGGAACTCACTCCAGGTCGGTCCCACGCGTCGCGGCGCCGGGTCGATACCGGCCTTCTTCAAGATCAGCCACACCGTGGAGGCCCCCACCCGATAACCCAGAGCCAAGTTCCCCGGCGATCCGCCGGTAACCCCACAACGGATTCTCCCCGGCCAGACGAAGTACCAAGGCCCGGATGGAGGCGCGGGTGGAAGGCCGGCCATGGCTGCGGCGCTTGAAGGCCCAGCGCCGCCGCACCAGATCAGCGTGCCAGCGCAGCACCGTGCCCGGCGTCACGAACAACCGCCGACGACCGGCTGGAGACAGCAGCCGCGCCAACGCGCTGATCACCGCCCGATCCGCCCACGACGGCCGGGGCCGTGCCACCTGCCGACGCAACACCGCGAGCTGATGACGCAAGACGAGGATCTCCGCGTCCTTCGACCTCTGTGAGCGAGCCAGCAGCACCACCCAACCCGCGAGCCGGACGAAGACCAGATAAAGCAGCCGCAGCGCCATGAACAGCGATCATGCCGCAAGAACGGGAACGCCTAACCCCAGATCAGCCCCAACGGCCGAGTTTCGGGCACCCACAGGCAGCCGTTCCCCGACCAGGTCCGCATCGTGCACGGGAGCGCGCGCCGCGGCCAGCAGCTCCGCGCGCAGGTGCGCCGCGCGGACCACCGGCCGCTCGAAGTCCACCAGAACGCCCCCAGTCAGCGACCGCATCAGGGCGGGCTGGACGTACCAGCTCACGCACCCCCATGGCGTCCCGTCCGGCGCTTGGGTGGTGCACGACTGGACCTGGCCGGGGTTGTAGACGGTCACCTCCTCGGTGCCCGCCTCGAACGAGGCCCGATCCAGGCGTACCCGCTCACGGCCGCAGAGGTTGGCGCTGACTACGTACTCGTCGTGGCTGTGCCGGGGAAAACCGCCGGAGGCAGGGCGGATCACGGCGAGCTGCGTGCCGTTCCACTCCCTGACCTCCGTGTCAGCAAGGGTAGGGCCTGACCACCTTCGGTGTGATTCGCGGTCAACATGAACGAGCCGGCGCCGTGGCCGCCGCTCCTGGCATCAACGGGTTGCTCGAGCGCGCCGGGCCGCGCCCAGGGACCGCGCATGACGGCCGCGGCCACGTGCGGGTGTGCCTACCGGATGAGCCGCTCGTAGAGCTCTCGAGCTTGCGCGCTCGGCGCTGCATCGATGTCCGCCAGCCGCTCTCTCAGCTGCTCGAAGCTCCGTCGGACCGCGGGCAGGCGACCCAGCTCCCCCTCGATCGTCATGATCTGGCGGCCCGCACCCTGTACGTCGAGTGGCCGCAGGTCGTCGCCGCCACCGCCGCCCAGCTCCGGCATGTGGCCGCCCGCCATCCCGATGACCGGGAGCTGGCCGCCCTGATCAAGGAGCTGACGGCCGGCAGCACCGACTTCCGCACCCACTGGGTCACCGGCGAGGTCGCTCTCCGCACCTCGGGGACGAAGAGCCTGCGCCACCCCGAGGCGGGCGTGCTCACCTTCACCGACGAGAACTTCGAGGCCCCCGGTGACGCTCGCCAGCGCCTCGTCGCCTTCACCCCCGGCAAGGACAGCCCCACCGAGGCCGCTCTGCGGCTCCTGCGGGGCGGTCAGTAGTAGGCGCGCATCAGCTCGGTCGCCCACTCCGGCTGCACCGTCTCGCCCCGCGGGCCGAACTCGGCCATGTACGGCTTGACGTCCAGGACCGGGGTGCCGTCGATGGCGTCCAGGCCGCGTACGTGGATGTCCAGACCATCGACGGCGAGCAGGCGGCAGCGGGAGACGCCCAGCAGGTTCGGGCGGTTCTTGCCGCGCTGGGCGAAGATACCGACCTTGGGCCAGCCCGGGTTTCCCCGAGGGTGACGGGCCGCGGTGTTGATCGAGGCGGGCTCCACAAGATGGAACTGGAACACCACCTCCAGGTGCGAGAAGGCGTCCAGCCCGGCGAGGGACTCCGGCCCGAAACGGGTCACGTCGAGGCGGATCAGCGCCTGCTCGGTGTTCCAGTCGTCGTCGACGGCCTCGATGCGCCCGCCGACGACGGTTCCCACAGGCTGCAAAACGATGGGCTGCACAACGTTCTCCTCAGGGGGTGAAGAAGGTCTGGAGGTGGCGGTTGACCGGGTCCGGGCAGTCCAGTTGGGGAGCGTGACCGCAACCGTCCAGGATGACAAGCTGCTCGTTCGGGAGCAGCTCGGCGAAACGGTGGGCGCGCTCGACCGGCTGGATGGTGTCCTGCTTGCCCCACAGGACCAGGGTCGGGGTCTTGGTGGCGGGCAGGGCGCGCTCGGTCTGCGCCCAGTCGAGACGGCGTTCCAGCAGGTAGGTGGCGCGAATGTTGTCATGGAAGGTCATCGGCGCCCACCACTCGTCCAGCAGCTGCTCGTTGACGCGCTGCTTGTTGACCATCATGCCCTCGGCCAGGCCTCGGACGGTGGACTTGGCGGTGGACAGCTTGACGGCCAACTCGCCGACGACCGGGATCTTCAGCGACTCCCACATCAAGGTGCCGGGCAGGTCCAACCCGGTGGCGTCCAGCAGGGCGAGCTTGGTGACACGATCGGGGTGGCGCTGCGCGAAGGCCAGGGCCCAGCCGCCGCTCCACGAATTGCCCGCCAGGGCGGCCTGCCGTACACCCAGACTGTCCAAGAACGCGCCGACGGCGGAGACCATCGCATCCACGTCGAAGCCGAAAGCCGAGTCCTTCAACTGGGTGTAGCCCTGGCCAGGCAGGTCGACCACGTAAACGGTGTGGTCGCGGGCCAGCACGTCGAGCTGGTCCTTCCAACCGACGACCGAGGTGCCGCCGGGCGAGAGCAGGATCACCGGCGAGCCGGATCCGGCCTGGACGTAGTGGAAGCGGGCGATCGGGGTGTCGGCGTAGCGTGAGCCGACCTGGGCCAGGTACGGCGAGCGGAAAGCGCGGCCGTCCTCGGCCGGCTGCCAGCCGTACGCGCCGACCAGCATCACGACCACCAGCAGCGCGAGCGCACCCACCAGGCAGCGGGGCCAGCGCCGTCGCTTGACGGTGGTCTGAGGTGTGGTGTCAGAGCGAACCATGGTGATCCTTCGGTCTGATGAAAGCGTTCACGCGTCTAGACGGGCCGGTGAGGGGCACCGTGACAGGCACCGCGCGTGATCCGGCTCACACAGCGAGCACCTGCTCCTCCGCCTTGAGCTGCCGGTTCTCCTTGACGAGGAAGTAGATCAGCAGCCCGCTCATGAGGAAGTGCCCGCCCGCGGTGTACAGGCCGGGGAAGTAGCCGCCCTTGAGGATCGGGAAGACGAAGTGGGCGACGCCGTTGAGCAGGCCCGCGCCCAGGGCGTACCACCACAGGAAGAAGTTGGCCACGCGGATCCGGTAGAGCGCGCCCGCACCAGCGAAGAAGTACAGGGCGCCGAAACCGAAGACGAAGACGAGGAGGAACTCGTTCTCCGGCCAGTCCCGCGGCGAGTCGAACAACTCGACGATCTCGTGCGGGAAGCCGCCGGTGTACTCCTCGGCCATGTGGATGAGCTGGAAGCCCACCGCGCATAGGTAGACGGCGATCACCCTCCTGGACTTCACTGGGCGGGTGTAGCTGAAGGCCATCCAGCCGCTCCAGCCCAGCACGCTGGCCACCACGAGGATGACGGCGCCCTGGATGGGCAGGGTGAGCAACGCCCAGGTGCAGAAGCCTGCGGCGAGGACCGCCATCACGGTCGCCGAATACGGTTCAGTTCGCTTGGTCATGGCCGGAACTGTAGGAAGATCGCTACTCCGGCCGCCTCCGTCACGTGACTGATGTGCCCCGACGGCTCATCAGTCACGTGACGGAGGCGCTCGGCCCACGCCCCGGCCTAGCGTCTCCGTCATGAAGTCGATCAGCCTGGCGGCGCTGGCGGCCGCGCTGCTGCTGGCGCTGTCGCCAGCCGCTCCTGCGGTGGCGCACGTCGTCGAGGCCGGCGCGGACCTGCGGGTGACGCAGACCTTCGCAGCGGGCGAGGTCACGCTCGTCATCGCCGGGGTCGCGCCGCTGCGGGTGAGTGCCCAGGCCTTCCGCCCCGTGAGCCTGGACCTGGAGCTGCGCTCGCTGACCGACGGGAGCAGGTCGACCGGTTCGGTGCGCGCCGGTCGTGAACCCGCCTTGCTGCGGCCCGGCCGGGCGGGCCCGCACGAGCTGCGCGTCCGCACCGGTGACGAGGTCTCCGTGATCCCGTTCCGGGTGCTGGTGCCCGCCGGCGCGTGGTGGACGATGATGGGCGACGGCGCGGTGCTGGCGCTCGGCCTGCTACTGGTGGGCGGCGTGCTGGCCAACAGGATGTCCCGCCTCCTGGTGGGCACCGCGAGCGCGGTCGCCTCGGTCGCGGCGGTCGTGATGCTGCTGAAGCCGTACCTGCCTCCAGACCAGCAGACGCGCGCCGAGCCCGGCCGGCCGTACGCGCAGGGACGCTTCTCGACGCAGCCCGCCCGGCCCGCCACGGGCGCCGAGTTCACCCTGACCCTGCAGCTGGCCGACGGCGCGACCGGGCGGCCGGTGGACGACCTCGCCGTCCACCATGAGGCCCTGGTGCATCTGGTGGTGACCAGCCAGGATGGTGCCGTCTTCCGGCACGCGCACCCGTTGCGGACCGCGCCGGGTGTGCTTGCCGTACGGCTGAGCCTCCCGCAGCCAGGCCGCTACTTCGCCCACACCGAGATCGAGCGGCAACAGTCCGGCGGCCAGCTCCTCACCGGAGCCTTCGAGGTTTCCGGTACGGCCCTGCCCTTCTCCCAGGAGACCGTCGTGCCCCGCCTCACACCCGCTGCGCCGGTCGCCGGCAGCCCGGTGACCATCGAGATTGGCACGGAGGGAGCGATCCAGCCCTGGCTGGGCATGCCCGGCCATCTGATCGTCAGGAGCCAGGACGGCGCCCACCTGGCGCACGCCCACGGGACCCAGACCGGCGCTTCCGCGCTGCGCTTCACGCTCACGCTCCCAGATCCGGGCCGCTACCTGGCCTGGGCTCAGTACACCGAAGGAGGGCGGCTCATGACGCGGCACTTCACCCTGAAGGTGGATCGATGAGATACGCGGCACTCTGCCTGCTGGTGGCGGGCGTGCTGTTCGCCGTCACCGCCCGCTGGATCGGCCCCGAGAGCGTGGAGGCGGCGGGCACGCGCTACACCGTCACCGTGCTGCAGGCCGATCGAGTCGAGGTGCGGGTGACCTCGGGCGAGGCCGGGGAGGTCACGCTGGCGGCCGCCATGCCGAGCACGGGCCACGCGCTGCCGCCGGTCGGCACCGTGCGAGCTGACCCTGGCCGCTTCGTCGCGACGCAGGACTTGTTCACCATGAGCGGCGTGTGGGAGCTGGCGATCACGGTGTCCGGGGATCGAGGCGAGGAGCTGATCACAGTCACCATGCTGGTATGACGGGAAGGAGCATCAGTCGGGTGACGGAGGCGGCTGACGAGAGTCCCGGACTAGCGTCGCGGCATGAAGCTGATCAATGACCACCTGGCCATCAAGGCCCGCGTGATCCCCAAGACCGGCGACGGTTTCCTCATGTGGCCGGCGAGGCCGGCACCTGGCGCGGCAGCTACTTCGCCTCTCCGCCCAGGCAGCTGGCAGCCCGCCTCAAGGCCATGACCGCGGGCATCGGGGCACTGGAGGCGAACGTGTTCCGCGCCGTCATGCGCACGCCCGGTGAGGGCGACGAACTGCTGACCGCCCGCGGACTCCGGCCGGCGCGCTACGACATCGTGGTGCTGTTCCGCACCGCGTCCGTGGACGCCGCGCTGGCACTGCGCGAGAGCGTCGCCTACAAGGAGATCGCCAAGGCCTTGGGCAGCGCGGCCCGCCGTTACCACGAGATCGTCGCCGCCAACGCCGGGATGCTCGGCGATGTGGACCACAGCAAGGACCACTGCTTCCTGTTCAACTACTTCTACGCCGACGACCGCGAGACCCTGCTGAAGGTGTGGGAGTACACCGCCGGCTGGTTCCAGACCAAGACGGCCCTGCCCAACTCCGCGCTGATGCAGCCGCTGGAGGGCGAGCCCGCCGACTACGGGCTGGTCAACCACGCGAGCTGGCCGAACTGGCGGACCTTCCTGCCCAGCCTGATGTTCCGGCCGACCTTCCGCAGCTTCGTGCTGGCCAACTTCAAGGCCAACGGCGTCGCAGCGCAGCCGATCATCTATCGCCGAATCGGCAGGAGCTGACATGTCGAAGACCGTCCTGGTGACCGGTGCCTCCACCGGAATCGGGCGGGCCACCGCGCTGATGCTGGCCCGCCATGGTTTCACCGTTCACGCCGGGGTACGCAAGGAAGCCGACGGGCAGGCGCTCGGCCCCACCATCACGCCGATCAAGCTCGACATCACCGACCCCGGCCAGATCGCCGAAGCCGCCGAACACCTGGGCCATCTCGACGCCCTGGTCAACAACGCCGGCATCGGCGTCACCGGACCGCTCGAGTTCGTCCCCCTGGACTCGTTGCGCCGGCAGTACGAGGTCAACGTCTTCGGCCAGGTGGCCGTCACCCAGGCCATGCTGCCGAAGCTGCGCGCCTCCAAGGGCCGCGTCGTCACCGTCGGCTCGGTGGGCAGCTGGATCACCCTGCCCTTCGGCGGCCCGCTGTGCTCTTCCAAGCACGCCATCCGCTCGCTCAACGACGCGCTGCGCATGGAGCTCAAGCCGTACGGCGTGGCAGCGGTTCTCATCGAACCCGGCTCCATTCACACCGACGCCGTCGACAAGCTGGAGGACGAGGTCGAGCCTCGCCTGGCCTCGCTCGGCGAGGAAGGGCGGCGGCTGTACGGCCAGGCCTACCGCACTATGACCATCAGCGCGCTCAAGGAAGAGCGCACCGGCTCCAGCCCTGACGTGGTGGCCCGCGCCGTCCTGCACGCCCTGACCGCGCGCAAGCCCCGCTCCCGCTACCCCGTCGGCAAGAAATCCCGGCTCATGAGCACGCTCGGCCGCATCGTCCCCCAATACACCCTCGACCGGCTGCGCCTGCGCGCGCTGGGCCTGTCCTGAACGGAGCACCCATGACCCAGCTCGCCGGAGCTGATGCCCTTGTCCCGCTCGATCCCGTCTTCGCCCAGCTCGCCGTCGGCGCCGGGCACAACCTGTGGGGACTTGCCCACCTGACGACGCGGGAGAAGGCCTTCGTCTGCCTGACCGCCGACCTGTGCCACCCGCACCTCGACCTCCCCCTGGCCATGCATGTGCAGATGTCCCTGGCCAACGGGGTCGAACCCGAGTCGATCAGGGAGCTCTACCGCCACCTGGCGCCCTACGTCGGCTACCCCATCCTGGTCACCGCCTTCCAGCGCCTGGCCGAGCTCGGCCTGCCCGAAGCGCTGGATGCCGACCCGGTCGAGCCGGTCCCGCTGCATGGCGCGCTGGCGCATGCCGTACGTGATCTGGAGAGGGTGGATCCGGGGCTGGCCGCCTTCACCGAGGACCAGCTGGCCCAGCGCTGGGCCAGGCCCGGCCTCACAGTCCGCGAGCGGGCGATCGCCTGCCTGGCCGTAGACGTCCTCTACCAGACCCTGGGCGAATCGCTGCGGCTGCACGCCGAGCTGGCCAGATCCGCGGGAGCCACCGACGAGACCCTGCGTGACCTGCTGCGAGGCATGGCCGAATTCGGCCTCCCGCGCGTCTGGGCCGCCGCTCACGCTCTGGGCCTCTATCCGGTCATCGGTCGCCGAGCGTGAGTCGTGCCAGCTCGGCGCGGGAGGCGACGCCGAGTTTGGGAAAGGCCTTGTAGAGGTGGGAGGCGACGGTGCGCGGGCTGAGGAACAGTTGCGCGCCGATTTCGCGGTTGGATGCGCCGGTTACGGCCAGCCGTACGACCTGGAGTTCCTGCGGGGTCAGGACGGCCTGCCGGTCGCCGGCGCGGGCCTCGTCCGGCAGGGCGAGGCCGGTGGCGCGCAGCTCGGCGGCGGCACGGGCGGACCAGGGGTCCGCGCCGAGCCGGTCGAAGGTCTCCACGGCGGCCTGGAGCTGGGTGCGTGCTTCGGCGCGGCGCCGGTGGCGGCGTAACCATTCGCCGTAGACCAGCCGGGTGCGTGCCTCGTCGAAGGGCTGGCGGCCCTCGGCGTGCAGGGCCAGCGCCCGCTCGTAGAGGTCTGCGGCGGTGCTGGCGGAGGCCAGCAGCGCGTGGACCCGATGGAGGATGGCCAGCGGCGCGGCCCGGCCCGTGGAGTGGGCCCATTCGGTGTAGCGGCTCAGCCACGGCTGGGCCCGCGTCGGGTCGCCCACCCGGACGGCGGCCTCGATGTAGTCCGGCCAGCAGTAGCGCCACAGGAAGGCATGGCGTGAGGGGCCGGCCATCGCCTGGTCCACCCGGTCGAGCATGGCCTCGTAGCGGCCCAGCCCGAGGTCGAGGACGGCCCGCGCATGCTCGGCCCAGGCGACGCCCGGCATCCACCGGCGGTGATCGGCGTCTAGGATGGCCTGCTCGGCCATCGCCGCGCACTCCTGCTCGGCGCCGGCGACCGCCGACAACCAGGCGTGCACGCCAGCCAGGTAGCCGCTCCACATCGGCTGGCCGACGTCGGCCGCCAGGGCCAGACCGGTGATCACCGTGGCGCGCGCGGATCGGTGCTGACCGTCCAGAAGCTGGGCGATCGCCAGCAGCGTCATGGCCTGCGGCAGGCGTCCCAGACGGCCCTCCGCCCGGCATTCCTCGACCAGCCCGCTCGCCTCGGCGAGCATGCCGTCGTGGTCGGCGCGGACGATGGCCTGGAAGGCGATGAGGAAGCGCAGCTCAGGCGGGATGCGCTCGGTCTTGCCCGGTGTCGGGTAGGCGAGCGTGGTCACCGCCTGCCCCTCCAGGATCAGGCGTAAGGCGTGGTTGATCATGCGCACCACGGCGGGCAGTCCCTCACCGTCCGGGCACAGCTCCTCACTGCGGCGCGCCAGCGTGAGCTGGTCAGGGTGGGTGGCGCTGGCCCAGGTGTAGTAGCCGGCCATGCTGAGCAGCGACAGCCTCGTGGGCATGTCGTCGGCCACCTCGGCTCCCTGGTGCAGCAGCCGCACGGCCTGCAACGGCCGACCGGCCTCGATCTCCAGTTTCGCCCGCACGTAGGCCAGCTCGGCCTGCTCGGCCAGCCCTACGGGGACCGGCCCTGCCAGGGCCGTCCCCGTGTCCGTCGTCTGGTCTGTCGCCCGGTCCTTTGCGCGGTCCACGAGTTCACCCGCGCGCTGCCACAGGCCCGCCTCGGCCGCGGCCCCAGCCGCCGCGGTCCACCGGCGCACGGCCTGACCGGGATCGGCCGACAGCTCCGCCGCCCGAGCATAAGCCGCCGACACCGCCGCCTGACCACCGCGTCGCCGCGCCCGCAACGCCAGACTCTCCAACTGCCCGGCAACCTCCTCATCGGGCTGTACGGTGACCGCGGCCAAGTGCCAGGCCCGCCGATCGTCATCGACCGTGGCCGCCAGCGCCCGGTGCACGGCCATCCGGGCGGCGATGTCACAGGCCAGCAGCACCGCGGTGCGCACCAGCGGGTGATGAAAGGCGACACCCGCCGGGCCCACCCGCACCAGGCCCGCCCACTCGGCCACGGCCAAATCGCCCAGTGAGGCGCCGAGCAGGCCCACCGCGCGCGCCAGGACGTCCAGCTCGTCGTGGTGTTCGAGGGCCGCCACCAGCAGGCCGAAGCGGGTGGCCTCGGGCAGCGCCGCGATCCGGTCGCGGAATCCGATCAGCACCCGGTCCGTCGCGGGCTGTGCCATACCGAGAGAGAAAGACAGCGGGACGAGGGCGCCCTTACGCTGCTCCGGGGTGAGCATGCGGGGCAGCTCGATCAGCGCGAGCGGGTTGCCCCTGGCCTCGTCCAGCAACTGGTTGCGCACAGCAGGCGGCAGGTCAGGCGTCTGCTCGGCGAGAAGGCTCCGAGCGTCTTCGGCATTCAGCTCGCCCAGCCGTAACTCGGGCAATCCCCTCGCCGGGAAGCCGCCCTCGCGCGCGGCGAACAGGACGGCTACGGGCTCGGCATGCAGCCGACGGGCGGCGAACACCAGTGCGTCGGCCGACTCGCCGTCCAACCACTGCGCATCATCGACCAGGCACAACACCGGGCCCGTCAGCGACAGCTCCACCAGCAGACTGAGCGTCGCCAGCCCGACCAGAAAGCGATCCCCCCGGGTGGAGCCGCCCAGGCCCAGCGCCCCGCGCAACGCCTCCGCCTGCTGCGACGGCAACGCCTCGACATGCTCAAGGACCGGGCGGAGCAGCAGATGCAAGGCGGCGAACGGCAGGTCGGCCTCGGACTCGACCCCGGTCACCCGCAGCACCCGCGCATGCGCCCTCGCGGCGGACTCCAGGAGGGCCGACTTGCCGATGCCCGCCTCACCGCAGACAACCAGAGCGCCGGAGCGGCGCTCCAGCAGCTCACCGATGACGGACTGCTCCACTTGACGCCCGTGCAGCATGGCACTCCACAACCTCATGTGACGTAGGGGAAGCACCACGGCCCCCCGATGGACGAGGACAGCAAAGGGAACTGCTGAGACGAACTGGGCGAAGCAATCACTCACGGATTCGGAAGACGGGGTGACGAGGCGCGATCCGATGAAACTCCGGCAAGGGGGCAGTCGGCCCCAGCCCTAAGTGCGGCCTTGCGCCAGGCGCGGCGGCGAGGTAGTGGCGCAGGATCTCGGCGCGCTGCTGGGACGGGATCTCCTCAAGCAGGATCGGGGTTTCGCGACCCCGACGGCGGAGCACGGCCCTACCGCCCCCGGCCCGGACGTTCCGCACCCAATTCGCGTCCGGACCCAGCATAGACACGAGAAACTCGGCGCCGCGGTAGGCTGCGACCGCGACCGGAACCGAAGTGGCCTTCCCGCTGTGGCGGCCCATCACCTTCAGCACCGCACCATGGCCAGGTGAAAGCCGCCGAGCCCCATACACCAGGACATCAAGCCGGTTCATGAGCCGCATGAGCGCGCCGGCCCGCCCTCGTCGATACATCGCACGCTTGAGTGCCACAACCCCGCACACAACAGCATGGCCGGTCCTCCGCATCCCCCGGCCTTCGGTCATACCGCCCTTCTCCACTGCGCGATCACTGCCAGGCCTGGAATGCACGGAAGGACCAGCAGCCAGCTCAGGAGGGGCGCAAGGCCGACATCACCCGATGTGTCCTGGACGGTCAGCGCGGCGATCGCGATGCAGATCGCTATCCCGAGCAGCCCGGTCGCCAGCCAGGGAGCCCAGCGCTTACGGAATCGGACCGCCCAGATCGTCCCGAACCAGCCGAGGAGTCCCAGTATCCCGATCGTGGACAGAATCGCCAGATACGCAGCAACAGCGGCGTCGATCGCACCGGGCTCGTAGGCCGGATAACTCGCCTTGATGTGGTCCGCCAAGACGGTCGTCGTGGACTGGTCGATGAACGGGAAGACGGCGGCGATCGCGGTGAGCCCCGCCCCGATGTACATCGTCGCCAGCGAGGTCCGGTTGCGCGAACTCTTCTTCGGCGTCGTCATGCCATGAGTCCTTCCAGGGAAGCGGGCCGGCGGACCGGTTCGTGACGGTGCGCGCCCGGGCGAAGCGGGATCGTCGCCCTACCCATCCAATTTGGATAGTCACTATCTCTAGAAAGTGACTCTAATATTCTGCTCTCCAGACAGTCAACGTCCAGTGACAGTCACACGCTTCAGCATTTGACTTCCTGCTACCCTGATCGAATGAGCGGGCTTCGCGAGCGCTGGCGAGTCAAGGCCATGCGCGCCATCCAGGAACGCGCCCTCGATCTGTTCGACGAGAGAGGGTTCGCCTCGGTCACGATCGAGGAGATCGCGGCCGCCGCCGAAGTTTCGCCGTCGTCGGTTTACCGCTACTTCGGCACCAAGGAAGGGATCGTGGTCGCCGACGAGTTCGACAGGTGGAGCCCGGAAACACTCAAGGACTCCCTCGACCCCGGCGATCCCATCGGCAGCCTGCTTCGAGCCGTCCGCACCTACGAATCCGCGCCGGAGGGCACATCCGTTTCCGACGACGGAGGCGAAGGCCGTCAGGCCGGGAAGAGCCCGTGGCGCAGGGTCCGCTACTTCTTCGCCGAGCCATCGGTCCGCATGGCCGTCTGCGCCAGTCTCGACCGCGCGAGCCAGCGGATCGCACCACTGATCGCCACGACTGGCGAGCTGACCGAAACACAAGCTCGCGTGATCACAAACGCCCTCGTCTTCGGCTACTTCGCTGCACTTGAGCAGTGGCACCTGGACGGTGGCAACCGCCCTATCGCCGACTACGTCGAGGAGGGCATGCGTCCACTACGCAGCATCTGGCCGTCCCCTGCCCACGAAGATCCCGCATAGCGACCGCACGGGCCCGGGACCACGATTCCCGCACCCAATCGTGACGGGAACACTGCGTACGGGCCCCTTTCACACCGTTGCGGATGTCCGGCGGAAGAAGTCGATCTGGTCGGCGACCACCCGTTCGCGGAGGCTGGGGTCGGTGTAGAAGGTGAAGTGGGTGCCGGGGTAGACACGCAGTTCGCCTCGCGGGGCACGGTCGGCCAGCTCCCGGGTGGTCTCCAGCGGTGTCTCCCGATCCGCGGCGGCGACGCAGACGAGCAGCGGGCAGGCCAGGCGTGCCGCGGCCTCGGCGGGCCGGTAGCGCATCATCCTCAGCAGCCCTCTGGGGGCGACGCTGTTGCGCCACGACGTGTTCTGGCCACCGGTCAGAGCCTGGATGTGCTGCTCGGCCTCGGGGCTCGCGGTCACGGCGAGCTCTCCGGGCTGGCCCACCATCTGGATGTAGTACGGCCGCAGGCCCAGCTTGCCCCGGACCGCGTCCCAGACGATCGCGCCGAGCAGCCGTAATGTTTCGCCGGTCGAGCGTCCCTCGACCTTCTTCGGGAATCCGTTGAACGGGATCTGTGCCACCACGGCGGCGATCTGAGGATCTCTAGCGGCCACGGTGATGACGTGCGCGCCGCCCAGCGAGTTGCCCCACAGTGACACCCTGCCGGGGTCGATCCGCTCGTGACCTCGGACGAAGGCCACGGCCGCGCCGATATCGACGAGCTGGCCGTCGATGTCGGGAAGCTGGCGCGGCTCGCCGCCGCTCTCGCCGAAACTCCGGTAGTCGAAGACCAGCGCCGCGATGCCCTCGGCGGCGAAGTGCTCGGCGTAGTCGAAGAGCCGGTCCATCGTCCCGCTGTAGCCGTGGCAGAGCACCACACACGGCACCTGCCCGGAGTCGGCGGGCAGGTAGAGGTAGCCGGCACAGCGGGCCCCGGCAGAGGTGAAGGACACTTGGATTCGCATACAGCTCATCTCCGCAGCAATAGACTGACTGCCGGTAAGTAGCGTAGCGAAGAAACTGACCGTTGGTAAGTTGGGTTAATGACATCGCAGCGGATTCTCGAGGCGGCGCGCACCCTGTTCGCCGCCCGCGGCTACCGCGCCACCTCCATGCAGGCGATCGCCGACGAGGTGGGCATCACCAAGGCCGCCCTCTACTACCACTTCGACTCCAAGGAGGAGATCCTCCGCCAGATCACCTTTCCGCTGCTGGACGAGCTGGAAGCGGTGCTTGCCGAGGCCGAGTCACACGGCGGTGCCGAGCAGGTGCGCTGGCGGGCGATCGAGGGTTACGTCGATGTGCATCTGCGCCACCGCCACACGCTCACCATGCTGGTCAGGGACATGACACTGCTGGTGCAGGCGCCGATCGCCGACCGCTTCCGCACCGCCATCGCACTAGCCAATGAGCTGGTGGCCGGCCCGGGCAGCGGCATCGAGCAACGAGTGCGAGCCTGCCAGGTGGTTGCCGGACTGGCCGATCCCGTGCTGCTTTTCCGTGACGAACCGGTCGAACGGCTGCGACACCTGATCCTGGACGGCGCCAGGGCGCTGCTGGGCGAACCGGCCGCGCCCCGCCCGCGCGGGCGCGCCCGGGGACGGAGCGGCGGACGGCGCGCCCTCCTCACCGAGGAGCAGGTCGAACAGGCACGTTCCCTGTACGCCGAGGGCCGCAGCGCCGAGGAGATCGCCGCCCGCTTCGAAGTCTCCAGAGCCACCGTCTATCGCCATCTCAAAATCTCATAGTTATGAGATTTGATTTCGAGACGGTGGAGTCGCCTGTCGCAGGGCTCCTTCGGCAGCGGGGCCGAGCGCCTGACGGAGGATCGCGGACCGCGCGGTGAACGGGTCGGTCTTCGTGGGGCAGGTCAGGAAAGGCCCGAGCGAGCCTGCAGGGCGTCAAAAGTCGCACGTGTGGTTTGAGCTGGGATTTCTCCGCCGGGCTATGCGGCTCGGCGGTATTCGTTGATCGCTCCTGCGAGTATCTCGTGGCGTTCGATCCGTGTACCGCGTCAAAGCTCGCGCGTAGGGACTGAGCTGGTGTTCCTCCAGCCGACTATGCGTGTAGCGCGTCATGTCAACGACGGCCGAATTCAGGGTCTGGCACGAATTCCGTGAAGGGGCGGGCTCAGTCGGCGAGTAGGACGCGTTTGCGCAGGAGGTCGGGGTTGGCTCGTCCATACATCTGTCGCTTGAGCATCTTGATGCGGTTGACGTGTCCCTCGACCGGGCCGGAGCTGTAGGGCAGGGTCAGACCCGCGCGGGCTGCGTCGAGATCACGGCGCAGGCCCGTGATGAAGGAGCGCAGTTCGGGTAGGTCGTCGGCGTCGGCTGTGGCCATCCAGCGTTCGAGGTGGTGGCCGTGCCGGTTGACCATCATGTCGGCGAAGGTGCGGACGTGGTCGTAGAGCCTGGCCAGGGGTGGGCAGGCGGTGGTGAGTGCGTCCAGGTGTCGTTGCTCGTCGGTGGTGAGGGTGGCGGGGTTGCGCAGCAGCCATCCGGTGGCTTGCCGCACCGTGGGCGGGGCTGGGAGCGGCGGTTGTCTGGTGGTGTCCGAGCGCCAGGGCTGTAAATATTGGCGGACGGTGGTCGGAGCGCCGCGGTAGCCGCGTTCGCGGAGTTCCTGGTGGAGCTGTTCGGCGTTGGTGCAGCCGTCGTTCCAGCGCTGGCGTAGGTAGGGCTCGAAGGCGTCCAAGGCTCGCGGGCGGCGTCCGGTGCCGTCCTTGACCAGCAGTTCCTCGGGAGTGGCGGCGCGGGCGAAACGGCGCACGGTGTTGCGGGCCAGGCCGAGCTCAGCGGCGATCGCGCGCAGGTCCTGTCCCTGGGCGAGCAGGTGGTGGATGGCAGCATGCCGCTGTCGCGTCCGCTCCGCCAGTGGTCCTGTTCGAGCTGGTGGTTGGGTGTCTGGCCTGGCTGGCGTGGTGTGGGCTTCGCCGGTTTCGGTCGGTGGGGTGAGTGACGGGAGCTCACGCAGGACGGTGCGGTGCTTGGCCAGGGTGCGTTCGACGGTCTCCCCGAGATTTCTCCACATGTGCCAGCGATCAGCGACCTGGGTCGCCTCCGGTGCGCCGCGGGCGGCGCCTTCGGCGTAGCTGCCGGCGCGGTCGCGGCAGATGATCTGGACGCCGGGATGGTCGGTCAGCCAGTTGGCCAGTGCGTCAGCGGAGCGTTCGTCGAGCATGTCGATGGGCCGCCGGGTGGTGATGTCGATCAGGATGGTGCCGTAGCGGTGGCCCCGGCGCAGGGCGAAGTCATCTACTCCGAGCACCTGTGGCCCTGCTTGGAGAGCGGGCTCGGGCAGGGCGCGGATGATCCGGATCAAGGTCATCCGGCTCACTGCCGTGGCCAGTCGGTCGGTGAGTCGGGCGCCGGCCCGGCCGCCGAGCGCCAGCGCGATCGTCCGTAACGTTTTGCAGCAGGGCAGTGCTGTGGCAGCCGTAGCGCACGGTCAGTCCGGGCACCTGCTCGACGAAGGTCTGCTGGCCGCACGCCGGGTTGTGGCAGAAGAAGCGCGTCACCAGCAGATGGATCAAGGTTTCCGATGGCGGCATCGCACAACCGCCGTTCGTATCGGCTGTGCACCCTCTGCGACACCTCTCCGCACGCGGGACATGACGCCTGCGACGTGCCCGTTCTGGCCTGGATGCGTACCGACTTACCGGAGCGGAACACACGCTCGATACAGATGCCGGCCAGGTGAGGCAGGAAGACTTCCAGCAGCTCCGAGACGATCACCAAACATGATCAACAAGCCGCGAGCCGAGTCCACCGGAAGATCACGGAATGTGTGCCAGACCCCGAATTCTGACCCCCTGACGACGGGCGGGTTCTAGGGGGAATTCCAGCGGTCGTCGCAACGCTGCCGATCTTCACATCATGCCAGCGCCTCCTGGAAGACTTCGACAGGTGTTCGCCAGCCCAAGGTCTTGCGAGGCCGGTGGTTGAGGCGATGTTCCACGGCGCGTAGGTCTGCGGCGGAGTGGACCGACAGGTCGGTGCGTTTCGGGAAGTACTGACGGAGCAGGCCGTTCGTGTTCTCGTTGGTGCCGCGCTGCCAGGGGCTGCCTGGGTGAGCGAAGAACACTGCGCCTGCCGATAATTGCGTCCGCCCAGCTCACGGCCATGTGCGCCTTGCATAGCGTGCGCGAGCTCCGGCCCTCAGCGGGGAAGACGCATGCGGCATGATGATCGACCGCGCTCCTTCGCCTGGCCTATCTCGCCGTCACGAACGCCTTCGCCGCGCTGCGGTTGCTGCCCATGAGCGATCGGGACAAGGACGGCGAGATATTCGCCATGCACCATCAGATCACCGTGCTTGAACGGCAACTCGGCGCCGATGCCAGGGGGAGGTTCACGCCCAAGGACCGGGCTTTCCTGGCCGCGCTGCTGACCTCGCTGCCGCGTGAGGTCCTGCGCCGGTACGGCTGCTCGTCCGGCCGGATACCGTCTCACGCTGGCACCGCGATCTGATGAAACGGCGTCACGCCCGTACCTGCCGGCCGAACCGGCGAGGGCGCCGGCCCACGATCCGCTCCATCCGCGTCCTCACCCTGCGCCTGGTTGGCGAGAACCCGTCGTGGGGATATCGGCGGGTGCCTGGTGAGCTCACCACGCTCGGCATCAAGGTCGCTGCGTCGACGGTCTGGGAGATCCTCAAGCAGGAAGGGTTTGATCCGGCATCCGAGCGGGCGTCCATCGCGTGGGCGGACTTCCTGCGTTCGCAAGCCGACGGCCTGCTGGCCTGCGATTTCACCGAGACTGCGCAAGTACATCCTGGCGGTCATCGAGCACGCCACCAGGCGCGTACGCGTGCTGGGCACCACCGCGCACCCTAACGCGAGCTGGGTCATCCAGGCGGCCAAGGATCTGGTGATGGATCTGGAGGATGCGGGCTGCCTGGCGCGCTACCTGATCCGAGACCGGGACGCGAAGTTCCCGGTCCTCATGGACGAGATCCTGGCCGAGGCCGGCATCGAGACCGTGCTCACCGGTATCCGAATGCCGCGCATGAACGCGGTCATGGAGCGGTGAGTGCAGTCGTGCCGCCGCGAGCTTCTGGACCGCTGCCTGGTCTGGAACGAACGTCACCTGCGGCACACCCTGCCTGAGTACGAACGGTTCTACAACCAGCACCGAGCCCACCAGGCTCTGAACCAAGCAACTCCGCTGCGTACCGTCCCGGCTCCGAACACCGATCCGAAACGAATCAACGACCTGAACATACGCCGGCGAGATCGGCTCGGCGGGTTTTCCACGAGTACTCACATGCCGCTTGACCTGCGTGGACGGCAAACGCAGTGTCTGGCCAGGTCACACGCCGGTTTCACATGCCCGCGTGCCTACGAACTGCGGGAACGCGGGGCCCATGTGTCGGAGTTTCTGGATCTAGGGAGCCTGAGCTTGCCTGGCAAGATTGCCCCATGGTCCCGAGCCCCGAATCAGCCCAGAGCTTCGAGGAGTTCCACGAGGCGCTCGTTTCCCTCTATCGATCAGTTGGCGCCCCCAGCCTCCAGGAACTGGACCAACTCGCTCGAGACACCATAGGGTACGGCATTGCTCCGATGGCGCTGCATGAACTTCTCAGTGGTCGCCGCAAGGATCTCGTCTCACTTGAACACCTATACGCCCTGGTGACTGGCTGTTACGTATTTCGTGATCGCCAACGTTTCCGCGCGGAGGAGCTCTACAGGTGGGGTAGGCATCGCTGGCGACTGGAGATCGCCTTGCGTGATCCTCTCCCCGCCATGGCGGAGCAGGTCGCTGATCTCCTGCCGCCTGCTCTGCGGGTAGAGGGAACAGAGCCGGAGCCCCGGGAAACGCCGCAGCCTCGTAGGCGCTGGTGGCGGGCACCGCCTCTAGCCATGGCGTTGGTCGCCGTCGCGGTTGCAGTTGGCTTAGGTGCTCTGTTCGGCTCCGCCCTCACACATCGGACTAATTTGGGAACTGCCGACCTGTCGGCTCTCATCACTTCGGGAGCAGCGGGCATCACCTGTTTGGTCGCCGCCGCACAGATGATCATCAACGCGCGGACAGCCAGGAGATCCGAGAAGAAGCAGGAGGAGAGGACCCCCACTGATGTGGCGACTTGCTACATCGAGGCATATCGCCGTACGACCGCCGCGTCACGGCCCAGGCCCAGAGCCCGCGAAGTAATCAGCGTTATCGAGGAGGTTTCTGGGACATCCATCACAACAAGGATCTTCGGCAACTCGCAGCGCGACAACTACAGGTCAAGACGCGACGTGGATCTTATTCTCGCAAAGGCGCGAGCCCTGGCTGTGGAGCGCCTGACGCCAGACACGTATCGGCGGTGGCTCTCTGGGCGGAATGGGCTACGCTTCCGGCCTGGAGCCCGTCGAGATTTCCATCAGGTGCGCCAGTACATCGAACATCTGCGGGACATCCTGGACAACATTCCTTCGCCAACGCCATCGGTCGAAGGGAGCCCTACTGCTCGCAACGGGCACCGGGGGACCGAGGGGCGTAAGGCTCTTCCTGACCACCCTCCAGATCCATCACTAGATTCTTCATCGCCTGCATAACCCAAGGTCACGTCCACACTGTCGGCCTCGGCCGATATCAACGCCTCAGCCATGGTCTTCACCATGGATCGCAACAGATCCTCGGTCTCGATCTGCCGCGCCGACCACTGAGGGGCCTCGGACCGGACAGCGTCTGATGGTTCTGATCTTGCTTCCTGAGCGATATGGCGAGTACCGGTAGTCCTTCGTGCGCTCCAGCGGAGTTGCTTGCGGTCCAAGATTGGACCGGCGCACTGACCTGCAGTACAAGGCAACCACGGGCTGAGCGCCGTGCGCGGCGTGCTCCTGGGCTCGGTCGCCTGCGGAATCGCGGGTCATGCCCCCGCCATGTCGTGGTAGTGATGGAGACGCCCACTGTAAGCAGCGGTGAGATCGTCGTCGGCATGGACGACTCCACAGGAGCCGCGAACGTGTTGGAGTTCGCCTTCGCGGAGGCGGCGCTTCGCCAGGCCGACCTGCGCGCCGTCCGCGTGTGGAGCAGGTACGCCACCGGAGGCGGCATCCAGCCGGTGCCGGACGGCTTCGACGAGGACGAGAAGTACGAGTCCAGGCAGCTGAAGGAAACGCTGGCAGGCTGGTGCGAGCGCTACCCAGACGTGAACGTGATCGAGGAAGTCATCCAAGGCCACGCGGTCGACGCGCTGACGAAGCCGCGCGAGCTGCCGACCTGCTAGTGGTCGGGTCGCACGGACGTGGCGGGCTGACGGGGATGGTGCTCGGCTCGGTCAGCCATGCCATGCTGCACCACGCACCAGGGCCACTCGCAGTCATCCGTCAACCATGATGATCAGGACCCGAGCGGGCGACCGCATATTTCACAATGGAACAATTTCAGTCACACCAGGGAAGAGGACTACCTCCTTACGGCGATACTTCATGGCGATCCGCTCCACCGAGGTCATTTCTGTCGGTAGCGCATGTTCTTATCTGCGGTACGGCCTTTAGCCGCGAACACCCTTCCACTCAAGCATCGAGGAGTCGCCATGCCAGAAGGGATGTACTACCGCAGGGGACACTGGGTGAGAAAGAGAAGACCGAAATTTGGAGGATCGGGATGGCTTATTCTCGCCGTCGCCGCAGGGCTCGCATGGTTTCTCGTCTCCGGCCCCGACGAGTCACCAACACCCACTCCCCCGCCGGCACCGGTGTCTGACCAATCACCTCCGGCCCCGCCGATCAGGCCTCTCCCGCCAGAGCCACCCGAGGCCCCATGAGACGGCCGCGAAACCGACTACGCAACCGGTTACGTCCCAGAATGCCGCGAACCGGGACCGAATGGATCGCCGCCGCATTCGTCGCCGTGGCCGCCGCTTCCATTGCGTGGGAGATGATTCGGTCCGCCGTCGAAATCATTATGAGCCACTGGTATTTCCCTGTCGGTCTGGTGGCCATCGCCGGGGTGATCGGGGTGGCCGGCTGGCGATGGAAAACCGCGTCGGCTCTTCGTCGGGCTTCCCGCCTACGGCATCTGCGCCTCACCCTGCACGAGATTGATGCCATGTCCCCCACGGAGTTCGAGCACGCCGTGCGTGACCTGATGATGCGTGACGGAGTCATGGCCGAGCACGTCGGACAGCGGGGCGACAAGGCGGCCGACGTCATCGGTCGCGACACCGGCGGGTATGTCATCGTCGCCCAGTGCAAGCACACCACCGTTGGCGGGAAGGCGGGCTCACGGGTGGTCTACGAGGTGAATGGAACCGCCGGCCCCGCTCATGGCGCGGACATCGCGATGATCGTCACCAATGGTCTGTTCACCCGTGACGCGCGTGCGGTCGCCGCCGATTTCCGTATCCACCTGCTGAGCCGCGATGAGCTCAGCCGATGGGGCGGCGAGGGGACAACACTTCAACAGCTTCTCGGGCTGGGCACGCCGCTACGGCGGTGGCGGCGGGTGCGGTACAGCTCCGAGCGGTTCATGAACCGGGCTCGTCGCGTGCGCGGCGCTCGTGCGTCCTGAGTGCGCGCCCTCCATACACAGGACCTTGAGTGTCGAGGGTGCTGATCGTCCGATGGAGCAACCCGGAGATCAGATCGGGCGATCCGGCTGGGCGGCATGTGATGTCGGGCGAGGAAGTCTCGCCCGACACGGCACCAAAGCCGCTGCAGAATAGACACGGGTGACCTCCGATCAGGACGTCTTCTCCGCAGGGGCATCTCGGCCAGGCGTCCTCGCTTCAGCAGCGGCTGGCCAACCGCTGGACTCCGATGACCACCGAAGTGGTGGCGCCTGTCGGCTGATGCTCGCGGTGCGCCGGAGCTGGGTTCCGCGCGGCCGCGGAGGGCGCGACGGACCGTCCGGCGGCATTCGAGCGCCGGACGGTCACCTCCGCGTAGGTGGGGTACCGGCGCCCCGGGACCTTCGGCCCTCACGTCGGAGGCCTTCGGTCGATGACCTGGGACGGTCCGCGTAGAAGCTCGTGGAGTACGACGGGAGGCCGGTCATGAAGCTGTCGCCCGGCCGGATGACCTGTCCGCGATCCACGACCGTCGCGCAGGGCGGCGAGGATGGCGGGCCGGTCGGTCTCGAAGCGCTGGTCGAGTTGTTCGGTGCGTCGCTGGTCTTCGCTGATCAGTTGGAGGTCGAGCATGTAGATGCGTTCGGCGAGGTCTCCGGCCAGGGCGCCGGCGTCGATGGTGGTCATGGCTAGGACGCGACGGAAGGACAGGACGACGACGTCGTCGTCGGTGTAGAGGGCGCGGTCGATGATGCCCTCGCCGGTGACGGCCTTGCACAGGGTGTCCGACAGCCAGGGGGCGATGGTGGAGACGTTGTCCAGGCACAGGGCCCATGAGTTGAACGCCTGGGTGGCCCAGGCTTTGACGTCGCGCGGCTGGGAACGTTTGGTGGCCGCAGACGGGTCGACCAGGTTGATGACCTGAGTCGCGCCGGGTCTGATGGAGGCGCGATTCCTTGAGAGGATCGAGTCATGGCACGTCCGTCCCCCTACCCTCCCGAGCTTCGTGAGCGTGCGGTGCGCATGGTCGCGGAGGTCCGGCCGAACTAACCAACCGAGTGGGCTGCGATGAAGTCGGTCGCCGCGAAGCTGGGCATCGGAGCGGCGGAGACCGTACGCACCTGGATGTTCTGTCCCGATAGGTTGATGACGCGACTGGCGGGTGGTTGACCTTTCAGCGCGGTGTGTCCGCGGTGATGGTTGTACAGGTGCAGCCATGGCGCAAGCGGCGCGGCGGTCGACTTCGGAGGCGTAGGGGCGGGCGTAGGCCCACTCCTCGGCCAGGGTGCGGTGGAAGCGTTCGACCTTGCCGTTGGTCTGTGGCCGGTAGGGCGGGTGCGCTTGGGGTGATGTTCAGGTGGGCGCAGGTGTCGGCCCACAGGCGTGAGCGGTAGCAGCTGCCGTTGAGTTCCTAATGGATGTCAAGGCGGTGGGGTCGTAGCCTGAGGGGCAGACGGGCCGGTCGACGGAGCGTGTTGCGACTCCTTTCTTCGCCGGCCCGTTTCTGGTGTTGGCGGCCGGTGACGGGTGTGGGTGGTGCGCCGTGCCGCGCGAAGTTCGGTGGGAATGGCGTATCGCTCGGCGACGATGACGCGGGCTTGGGCTGCGTCGACCGTACGGCCGTCGGTGTCGCGGAGGGTGTAGTGCTCGCCGCGCCGCCCGCAGGCGGCGATCCGCAAGTTCTGTGTCACAGATGTGCGGCGCCGTGGGCGGAGGCTAGGTGGTCGTTCGCAACCGGGCCTCGGAGGCCCAGTGGGGTGCGTTCCAGTGGTCGGCGATGGTGACGGCCTGGGTGAAGTGGGCGGCGGCCTCGTGGTCGCGGCCGAGGAAGACGGCCAGTTCACCGAGGGTGTGGGCGACCGGGCGCAGCGCCACCGACAGGCTCGCGGCGCCCGCCGGGGGGCCGTTGCGATGCGGAAGCAGCGTCGCGTAGATCTCCTCGGCGGCATCGCGGTCGTTCAAGGCGACGATGGCCATCGCGCGCAACGTTGTGAGGAAGGTGAAGAAGAAGTCGGGGCGGATCGGGCTGGGTGACGCGCGAACCTCGCGAGCTTCGGCGTCCAGGCCGTTGGCGTGGAGGGCGAGCGCGAGCAGGTCGGAGACCATGGGGCCAAGCACGGCGTGGAGGGCGCGAACGTCGTCCAGGCGCGCACCGAGCGTGCCCTCGTTCAGCCAGATCGTAGCCAAGGCGAGTTGGAGAAAACCCGTGGCGTGCACCGATCCGATGCGCCGCATGCCCTCGTCGGCCTTGATGTAGAGGAGTTCGGCGTCGGCGAACCGGCCTTCGATGAGCGCCAGGCTCGCCAGCGTGATCTCGGCGACGGCGATCGCCTCGCGCATTCGGTAGGTACGCGCGAGCTCCAGGGCATCGGTGATCACCTGGTGCATGGTCACCGGATCGTTGGCGGCGGCGGCGACCCCGGCATGGTTGAGCAGCCCGGTGACGCGGTAGACCGGCAGGTCGTGCTTGATGCCAATCTCCACGAGCTCCCGGCAGACTTCGGCGTCGCCGTGGACTTCGGCCAGGATCGCGAGTGCCGCGGCCCGCAACCGGGGTCCGGTGGCGAGGTCGAGTGCCTCCCTCGCTGCCTCCACAACGGTCGGGTCATCTTCGCCGATCAGTTCGTTCGCGTAAGCCGTCAGGAGCCGGGACCGCATAGGAGGGGTCAGGTCACGCTTCAGCAGGCGGCTCAGGCGGTCGACGATGGGCCGGTCCACTGTGCCGTACGTACGGGCCTGCCAGGCGGTCGGCTCCGTCCACGCGGTGAACGCAGCGATCATCAGGTCGTCGCGGCCCAGGGACTCCGCGTATTCCACGGCTTCACGGCGTGTCTCGCGGGCCGCTGCGACGGCTCCCGCCCGGATCTGCGCGCGCAGCAGCCTGCCGAGCAATTCGATGCGTTCGTCCGGTCCGGTCGAGTTGGCGACGGCGTCGGTGAGGAGGCCGGCCGCCACGTCGTGGGCGTAGCGGGCCTCGGCAAGCTCGGCGGCCTGGACGCAGTAGCCGACGGCCTTCGGTGAGCCGGCGCGCGCGTAGTGGTGGGCCAGCGCCGCGATGTCGCCGGTGCCTTCCAGGGCGTCGGCGATCCGGGCGTGCATCCGGGTGGCGCGCAACCTGCTGAGGTCGGCGACGAGCGTGTCCCTGACGAGGGCGTGGACGAAGCGGACGAGGCCTGGGCCGGGCTCGTCGAGGAGCCCGGCGATGACGCCCGCGTCCAGCGCGTCCAGCACGCCGTCCTCGTCGGTGTCGGCGGCCTTGACCAGGACGTCCACCGAGCTTTCCCGGCCCGCGACCGCGGCCAGCCGCAGGACGGACACGCCTCCCTCGGGCAGGCGCGCGAGCCGTCGGCGCAGGACGTCCCGTACGCCTTCCGGGACCTCGGAGAGGGCGACCAGCGCGCCTTCGCCGTTCAGCAGCCGGGCGCTTTCGCGCACGTAGAACGGGTTGCCGCCGGTGCGCTCCGCGATCCCGGCGATGGTCTCCTCGTCGGCCTGGCATTCTGTCCGTACGAGCTGCGCGACGGCCTCGTCGGTCAGCCCCGGCAGCGCCAGGCGGAGGGGCGTAGCACGCGCGAGGGAGGCCAGCGTTTCCGTGAGATGCCCGCTCTCATCCGCGCGGTACGCGGCGACGACCAGGATCGGGCCCCGCAGGCCGAGGACGCCGCCAAGCAGCTCAAGCGTGGCGGCGTCCGCCCAGTGCAGGTCGTCAAGCACGACGGCGACCGGGCGTTCCTCGGCGACCGCTGCGAGCCACTTCCACACGGCTTGGCGCAGGCGGAACCGGCCGGCGGTCGCGTCGGCGTTCAGCGGCTCCGTGTCGGTGAGCAGTGGCGCGAGGTCGTCCGCGAACTCGCCCGGTGACGTGGTCGCGGCGACGGCTCTGAGCACCTCGGTCCAGGCCCACGCGGGCGGCGCGCTGTCGACCTCGGGGCAGTGACCGGCGGCGACCAGCCATCCGTCACGTTCGAGCCGCCTGCCGAGGTGTTCCAGGAGTGTCGACTTGCCGAGCCCGGCCTCGCCCGTGACAAGGGCGATGCGGGCTCCGTCGGAGGCGGCCTCGGCGGCGGCCGTGACCAGTGCCGACAGCGGTGCCTCGCGTCCGAAGAACGGCGCCTCGATGACCGGAGCCGTCCCCGGTAGTGGGACAGTCGCCGGGAGAGGGGCCGTCTGCGGCAGTGGGGCGGCCGGCGGGGGCGGCGGTACGGCCGCGCGGAGGACGTCCGTGCGCTGGGTGAGGATCGCCTCCTCCAACGCCGTCAGGTCCGGGCCGGGGTCGAGCCCGAGCTCCTCGGCGAGGATGTCGCGGGCGCGGCGGAGCGTCGCCAGCGCGTCAGCTTGGCGGCCGCTGCTCCACAGTGCCAGGGCGTGCAGCCGCCAGCCTTCCTCGCGGAGGGGCTCGTCGCGGGTGAGCCGCTCGGCCTCGGGAACCACCGCGGCGGGGTCGCCGATGCGCAGACCCGCCGCGACGTGCGCTTCGGTGGCGACCAGGCGCAGCTCGTTCAGCCGGGCCGTCTCGGCGGCGGCCCACGGCTCGTCGGCGACCTCGGCGAACGCCGGTCCCTGCCACAGCCCCAGCGCCTCGGCGAGCCGGGCCTGGGCGACGCGTGGGTCGGTGTCCGTACGGGTTTGGCCCAGCAGGCCCTCGAACCGCCAGGCGTCCACCGACTCCGGGGGCAGCCGCAGCGCGTAGCCGGGCGCCGCGCTGACTAGCAGCCGGGCCGGCGTGCGCGGCGGACGTCCGGGCTCCAGCAGCCGGCGCAGGTTGGACACGTACGCCTGCAAGGACATCAGCGCTCGTGCGGGTGGTTCTCCGCGCCACAGGTCCTCGATCATCCGGTCGACGGGCACGACCTGCCCGCGCGCCGCGACCAGCAACGCCAGCACGCCCCGCTGCCGCGGCCCGCCGAGGTGAACGGCCGCACCGTCCACCTCCGCTGCGAACGCACCCAGCACCCGGATGAAGACCATGATCTGCACATCGTATGTGGACGTTCCAAATCGGCTCCAAGCCCCCTCCAAATACCCGGGAACAGGCTGAACACGTCGCAACCAATGAAGGGCGAGAACAGATGAGCGTCGACACCCAGGATATGGAGATCGTCCACCGCGTGCTCCGCCGTGAGTCACGGCTGCTGGTGGAGCTCGTCGCGGCCGTCGCCCCGGGTGACACCACTCGCGCCAAGGTGATCGCCGACCACTTCCGCGTCTACCGGCTGGGCCTGCACAACCATCACGAGGGCGAGGACGAGCTGCTGTGGCCGCCGCTGCTTTCCCGGGTGGACCTGGAGGCCGACATCGTCCTGCGCATGCAGGCCCAGCACGAACGCATCGCAGCCACCCTGACCAGGCTGGACGCCGCGGTCCCCGCCTGGGAGGCCGCCGCGGGCGCCGACGAACGCGACACCCTCGTGGCCGCCCTCACCGAGCACCGCGCGGTCCTGCTGGAACACCTCGACGACGAGGAGGCCACCCTCCTCCCGCTCGCGGCCAAGCACATCACCGAGCAGGAGTGGGCCTCCCTGGGCGACCACCTGGTGCACAACACTCCCAAGCTCACCCTGCTCACGCTCTTCGGCGCCGTCCTGGAAGCGGCGAACCCGGCCGAGCGCGCCATCGTCCTCAGCGGCCTCCCCACCCCGGTCCGCGTCATCTGGCACGTCATCGGCCGCCCCCGCTACGCCCGCCACATCCGCCGTGTCCGCGGCTGAACCCTGCCCAGTCTGAACATCAAAGGAGAACAACCATGTCGCAGAAGAAGCTCAACACCATTCTGGCCACCGCCGTCGTCCTGTTCACCCTCTACCTTGGGTTGTCCTTCGTCCTGCCCCTCGAGACAACCTTCCCGGGCCTGTCGAACTGGCCCTCTGACGACAGCGGCTTCCCCATCATCAAGGGCAGCCGCGAACTCGCGATGGGCCTGGCCATGGGCATCCTGCTGGTGACGGGCCACCGCCGCGCCCTGGGCTGGGTCCTGCTGATGGTGGCCGTCGCCCCGTTCGGCGACATGGTCAACGTCCTGGCCCACCACGGCTCCGAGGCCGCTGCGTTCGGCATCCACGGCCTGACCGCGGCGCTGATCGCGGTCACGGGCCTGCTGATCCTCCGCGAGACCGGCAAGGCGCACAAGGCCCAGGAGGCCACCGCGCAGCCCGCCTGACGTCTTCACGCCCCGATTTTCTGTGAACTCGAAAAAGGAGACGACGATGACGATCAACGATCTGCGCGGTGTCCTCAAGGGGCGCGTGCTCCTGGCCGATGACGACGGCTTCGAACAGGCGGCGACCGCGTGGAATCTGACCGTCAGGCAGCCGGTGGCGGCCGTGGCGGAGGCCGCGGACGCCGATGACGTGGCGGCGCTCGTGCGTTACGCGCGGCGGGCGGGTTTGACGGTGACCGCGCAGCCGAGCGGGCATGGCGCCTCGGGTGATGTGGAAGGGCTGATCCTGTTGCGTACCGGCCTGCTGAACGAGGTGGAGGTACGCGCGGAGGAGCGCGTGGTCCGGGTGGGCGCGGGCGTGAAGTGGGGGCAGGTGCTGGCGGCGGCCGGTCCGCTGGGTCTGACCGGCCTGGCCGGCAGCGCGCCGGGGGTCAGCGTGACCGGCTACACCCTGGGCGGTGGGGTCGGCTGGTTCAGCCGCAGGTACGGCTTCGCCTCCGACAGCGTGCGGGCCATCGACATCGTGGACGCCGAGGGCGAGCCGGGCCGGGTGACCGCCGAGTCCGATCCCGAGCTGTTCTGGGCGCTGCGCGGCGGTGGCGGGGACTTCGCGGTGGTGACCGCCCTCGAACTCGAGCTGTATCCCGCGCCAGTCCTGTACGGCGGGCGCGTGATCTGGCCGGAGCACCGGACCAGGGAGGTGTACGACGCGTTCCTGGAGATCACCGCCGAGGCGCCGCGTGAACTCAGTGTCTGGATCAACCGGTTCCAGCCACCCGGCGCGCCGCCGATGGTGACGCTGGATCTGGCCTACCTGGGTGAGGCGGCTCAGGGGCAGGACCTGCTGGCGCGCATCGACAAGATCGAGGGCGCGATCTCCGACAGCCGCGGCGTCGTCCCGGTCGCCGACCTGGGTCACATCGCCGCCGAGCCCACCGATCCGGCCCCATCCATCGCTCGTGCGGAGCTGCTCACCGGCCTGGACGCGGACGCGGTGGAGCGCCTGCTGGCCAAACCGGTCGAACCGCTCATCAACCTGCAGATCAGGCACCTGGGCGGAGCGCTCGCCGAGCCGGGCGGCGGGGCCGGTGCCAGCGGCGCGGTGGCTGAGCCGTACCTGCTCGGCCTGCTGGGTCTCGGCCTGCCGCACGCGGCCGATGCGACGCGCGCCAAGCAGGCCGAGGTCGTGGCCGACCTGGAGGCCTACATCAGCGGCCGCAAGCCGTACACCGTGCTGTCCCCCGGCGACACGGCGGCGAAGTCCTTCTCCGGCAGCACGCTCGCGCGGCTGCGGGAGATCAAGCGGGCCCGTGACCCGCACAACGTGTTCCGCGCGAACTACCCGGTGCTCGGATAGATCGGTTCCCAGCAGGTCACGGCCCCTCCGCCCACCGGGCGGCGGGGCCGCACCGAACCCGCGTGACAGATGTCGCCGCGAGGACTGTGAAGGGCACACCCACACAGGAAGGACTCGCACAATGAGAGGTCGCCGGTGCACCGTGGCGATCAGCAGATCCGCCGGCGCATCGGCGACCTGGGGAGGTGGCGCTGGCGCAGTGGGCCAACGCCGGGAGCGCGCTGCTCATCATCGCGATCCTGTTCCTTGGCCGGCGCAGCCTGCCGGGGTGGTGGCCGCGCAGGATCCTGCTCGCGCTGCATTGGCTGGTCACGGCGATGGCAGCCGTGGGCGGCGTCGGCATGCTGGGCACCGGGCTGTTCACCGACCGGGGCGGCGCGCTGTTCGGCGGCTACTGTTCGGTGTGGGCCGTCCTGCTGTTCCTGAGCACGCGCGCGTCCACACCATCACCGCCGACGGGCGCGGCACCCGGGTTGAAAGTGCAGATATCGCCTGCGTCGGGAACTCGCCAATCGCGGAGGAGCCTGACTACCGCCACAAAGATCATTTCCATGGACGAGCATCGACCCGTAGATCAGCCGCCGTGGATGACATCGAATTCACTGCGGGTGATCGCCATGACTCGCACCGGCTGCCCGTGGGCCGGGACTACCGTCTCCCGCTCCTGGCGCATGCCCAGCTTCGTCATGACGCGGGCGGACGCGTGTTCGACGTGGCAGATGCTAATGATCCGATCCAGGCCCGCCTCGGCGAATCCGAAGCGCAGTGCCTCTTCGGCTGCCTCGGTGGCGATACCTCGGCCCCAGAAATGCCGTCCCAGCCGCCAACCGATCTCCACAGCCGGCAGCACTTCGGGCAGGAAGCCGGGGACCGTCAGCCCAACCCAACCGGCCAGCTCCCCGGTCTCGCGCAGCTCCACGGCGAATATTCCGAAGCCACGCTCGTCCCATCCCCGCTCCATGAACGCGAGCGCGGCCGCGGCCTCCTCCCTGGTGTGGACCGAGCCGTCACCGATGAAGCGCATGACCTCTGGATCTCCGTCGATCACGGACAGCGGTTCCAGATCCTCCTCACGCCAGCGACGCAGCACCAGCCGCTCAGTTCCCAACCTCATCGCCGATTGATCTCCCCTCATCGGGCTGCCTTGAGGCATCCGATCCCGCAGACACAGCGAAGGCGCCCAAGATCTGTTTTGTGGCGACAGACCTGGGCACCTTCTTGATCGCACTATAGGCCTCCGGGGAGGATCGGACCGGTTTTGGCGGCGGCGATGATGGCCCCTCCACGCAGGTCCGTGCGATGAGCTCTCCGCCCGCCGTGGTCACCGTGCGAGTGTGTTGACGACCAGGTCAACGTCCTCGGGCCTGTCCCGATCACCGAGCAGCAAGTGACAGGACGAGCGAGAGGATGAGGAGGATGAGCCCGGCCGCGGGGGCCTGAGCGAGGGCGGCGGAGGCGCCCCACGCGTCGGCGGCGCGCCCGGCGAGGGACGCTGCCAGTGCCGAACCGGCCGCACTGGCGGAGTTGTTCCAGGTGAACGCCTGGGTGAGGACGCCTGGGTGGACAGCCTTTTCCGTGAGCACGTTCAGCAAGACGAGCCTGGGCGGTACCGCCGCCTCCGTGACCACCACAGCCGCGCCGAGCCAGATGGCGGACGGCGCGAGGGGAAGCAGCAGCGCCGCGCCCGTCAGACAGGCGGTGGCGATGACGAGTTGGCGGCGCGGTGGGGCGGGGTGCCGTCGCAGCCCGTAGAGCCAGCCGGAGAGCAGCCCGCTGAGGCTGGAGGCGGCGATGATCGGCGCGGCCGCGCCGGGAACCCCATGGCCGATGGCGAAGGAACTCACAGAGACCCCCATGGTTCCGAAGTACAGCCCGATGGCCAGGTTGAGCAGGGCGAGGAGGAGGAAGGTCGGCTGCAGCAGGGTCCGTCCGATGCGGGCACGTTCGGCCTGCTCACGGGCGGGCGGGGGCGCGGTGCGGCCCTGCGCGGCCAGCGCCCCGCCCCCGCCCAGGGTCAGAGCCACGGCAATGGTGCTGGCCAGGGCCGCGTCGCCGACCGCGCCGAGCGAGGTCACCAGGACCGGCCCGATGAGGAAGGCGGTGGCATTGGCCAGCGACTCCAGGGAGAAGGCGGTAGGCAGCTCGCCGGCCCGTTCGCCGCGCAGCAGGTGGGCCCACCGGGCTGCGGACAGGGCACCGAGCTGGGGGACGACCGCGCCGGCGCAGGTAGCGGCGATGATCGCGGCGGTGGTGGTGGATGCAAGGACGCCGGCGATGGCGACGCCGTGGGCAAGAAGGGAGAAAGGCAGGACGCGGGTCTGACCGAACCGGTCGACCAAACGGGCCAGATGCGGGCCGATCAGGGCCTCGGCGAGGGCGAATCCGGCGGTGGCCAGGCCAGCGGTGCCGTAGGAGCTGGTGCGGGCGTGCAGCAACCAGACCAGGCCGACGCCGGTCATGGCGATGCCGACGCGGCCGACAGCGGCGGTAAGGAAGAAGGCGGCAGCGCCGGGGGCGCGCAGCAGGGGACGGTAGCCGGTAGCGGCGCGGGGCATGAGGGTGTCCTTCATCGCCGCCCGGCGGGGCGAGCCACCTGAGGCCGCCGGCGCCTGAATGATGCAGAAAGGTGCGGCCCCTGGCCCGCCGGGGGACGTCCAGGACTGCGGTGGGGACGGGACACGCGCCCTCACCGCCGCCCGCGACACCAGGCGGAGGAAAACGTCGGGTGCCCAGGCAAGGCGGGTCCGGGCGACTAGGACAACCCTAGTAGGACGGCAACGGCTTCAGTATCTAACCATGGCTGGGAACACAAACAGTAGCCATCGTTACTCTCGGCTACCTTGGGGCTCATCGCACGAACCCGAGTGGAGGGCCATGATCATAGGTTGTATCGCAGATAGTGAGTCTTATCTGCGATAGCGTGGGCGCCCTCGCCGATAGCTTCTGCCCTCAGATTCCTCGTGGGTCTCTCGGCACGCTTACGGCCGCTGCCCCATACGGTTGATCGGAGCCGGTGGGGAGCCTGCGGGCCCACCCGAGCACCTGGGTTGCTAACCCGGCATAGTCTGCGCCGACGGCGTGGAACACGGTCGTCATCAGCTTCCGGCCCTGCGCCGTGTCCGTCAGGGCCTCCTCGATCCACGCCTGCGGTGCGCCGCGCTTCAGCAGCCGGCGTTCCTGCTCGGCGGGCGGGCAGTCCAGTAGAGCCCATCGGACCGGCCCGTCCCAGCGGCTGAACGCTGGGACCTCGTCGGCGTCGGGGATTGGACACATCAGCAGCACAGGATGGCCGGCCCGGCGCACCATGGTCACGATACGTCGCCACATCCGGTCATAGGCAGGCCAGATCGGCGACGCCTTCGGGAGGAGAACGCCGACGAGCTGGCGGACGGCTGCGAGTTCGGTGCAGGCCGTGTCCGCTTCGCGGCGGGCGGCGTCGCGTTCGGCCTCGGTGCGAGCGAGCGCGACCGCCGCGCCGGTGGTCTGTTCTGCGGCCTGCCGGTGGGTCTGGGCGAGTTGGTCGCGTAGCCGCTCGAGGTCGCCCTCGGAGCGGCGGGCGCTCGGCGGTCAGCTCCTGGCGCGCCTCCCGAGCCTCGGCGTGGGCCAGGGCGCTCATGTCCTTGCGCCCTCGTGCAAGGTCGTGGCCCTCGCGGGAGTCGTGGGCTGTGCGATCTGCCTCTTCCAGCGCAAAGTGGCGGCAGAATCCCCGTTTCGGCGCCCTCATCGTGGCCATGGTGATGCTGTTGACGATAGGCGCGGGCTGGTGAAGACGCGCCCGTGACGGAACCCGATCTCCGTCCGGCGCGTTGGGCTCGGTGATGGACGAGATTCCTGGTTTGACGGAGTTGGTCGCGCGGCTCACCTCCGATGAGCACGGCTTCGTCGCCGTCCTCCCCGAACTAGACGGCGTCGAGGGGTTCGGCACCACCGCGCTGGCAGCCGCCGCCTGCCATATCCCGGAGGTGGCCGAGCATTTCGGCGACGGCATCGACTGGCTCACCGTCGGCGCGGCCCCGCCCCACGTCGTCGAGTCCCTCGTACGCGACCGGCTGGAGTCCTTCGGCGTCCCGTGGATAACGGCGGACGCCGAGCCCGAGTTCGAGGAGCCCGGCACCGGCCTGCTCGTGCTCGACGGGGTGCGGACCGACGAGCAGTTGCGCGCCTGCCTGAGCCTGACCTCGGATGTCACCGTGCTGGTGACCGCCAGGACCGCGGACATCCTGCCCGGACTGCCGTCGATCATCCAGCTCAAGGTCCCTGAGGGGGGCTGGCCCCTGCTCGCCAGGCTGTCCGGGTCGCTGGGGACATCGGTGGACGACGCGTTCGACCTCGCCGATCCGGCCGCCAGGGCCTACGCCGTACGGAAGGTCCTGGACGCCGGGCTGCCGTCGCTCTCGCCGGGGGCGCTGCCGCGTCTGCTGGAGCTCGGCGCCTTCGCCGCGGACAGCGACATCCCCGCGAGCGTCGTCCCCGCCGTGTGGCAGCGGACGGCGAGCCTGTCGAAGGGGGCGTCCGAGCGGCTGCTGGCCGAGCTGTGCGAGGCCGGGCTAGCGGATCTCCGCCCCGACCGCGACCTGCTGCTCGTACCCGACGTGGTCCGTGACTACCTGCGCCAGGCATCGAGCGGGGAGGCCGTCTCCCGAACCGCCAAGGCGCTGATCGGCACCTTCACGGACGTCGAGGAGACGGTCACGGACGAGGCCGTCATGTACTGCCTCGCCCACCTGCCCGACCACTACGTGGCGGCCGGGGAGGACCTGGCCGACCTGGTGACCCAGACGGGCTGGATCGCGTCCAAGCTCGCCTCCCTAGGCATCGCCGCCGTCGACCATGACCTGGCCAGGGCAGGCGCTCCCGAGGCGGAACGGCTGCGCCGTACGCTGGCCAGGAACGCGCATCTGTTCACCCACGGCGACCGCGGCGCGCTCCTGCCCACCCTCGCGGCCCGCCTGTACGGCGACGCCGGCGAGCTGCGCGAGATGCTCCACGCGGCCGGCGAGCCGTGGCTGGACTGCCTGTGGGCGCCGCCTGACCTGCCCCATCCGGCGCTCGTCCGGACGATGCGGCTCAACGACGAGCGGGTGACCCAGGTGGCCATCAGCCCGGACTCCACCTGGATAGCCGGCGCGAGCTGGGAGGGCAAGGCCAGGATCTGGAACCTCGACGGCAGCCTGCGCGCGACCCTCAGCGGTCACGAGGACGCCGTCTCCTCGGTCGCGATCTCCGCCGACGGGACGTGGCTGGCCACCGCGAGCTGGGACCGGACGGTACGCACCTGGCTGGCCGACGGCACGCCGATCGCGGTCATGGAGGCGGCCTACGGCGAGGTGCAGCAGGTCGCGATCGCCCCCGACGGCACCTGGATCGCCGCGGTGACCGACGACGGCAGCCTGATGGCGTGGAGCGACACGGGCAACCCGCTGTGGCGCGTGCAGGCGCAGGCCGACGAGCACTCGAAGATCGCCATCGGTGCCGGCAGCGCGTGGGTGGCGCATCCCTGCGAGTATGGCATCCGCGTCTGGAACAGGGACGGCACGCAGCGGTGCGCCATCCCGCTGTCAGAGGATCTGCAGGTCGCAGAGGTCGTGGCCCATCCGCTTCGGGACGCGATCGTGGCACTCCACATGGACTCCCGCGCGCGCTGCTGGAGTCCGGAGGGGGCGATGGAGGGCGTGGTGGAACCCGCTCTCGACGACTGTTCCGACATGGCGATGTCGTCCGACGGCCGGTGGCTCGCCGCGTCCGCCGACCGCCCCGAGGGATTCGTCACGGCCAGGCTCGACCGGCCGCGAGAGGAGATGGGGTTCGTCGCCCGCCACGCCCTTGTGAACGACCTGGCCGTCAGCCGGGACGGCACGCTGCTGGTAACCGCGATCGAGCCCAGCACGATCCAGGTCTGGGACCCCGCCGGATTCCCTGCCAGGGGCGAGGACCACCGTCGCACGATCGCCAACGCCGTGGCGGTGGCCAGGGACGGCACCTGGCTGGCCACCGCGGGCATCGGGTTGTCCTTCTGGGATCCGGCGGGCGGCCGTCCCGCGACCGTGGCGGAGGACACCTTCTTCACCTCGGTGGCGATCTCGCCCGCCGGCCGCTGGCTCGCGACCGCCGACTCCGACGGCCTGGTCCGGCTCTTCGAGCGGGACGGCACGCCCATCAGGACGCTCAAGGTGTGCGACGACTGGGCCGACACGGTGGCAATCGCCCCCGACGGCTCGTGGCTGGCGGCCGGCGGCCGCGACGGCCGCGCCAGGCTGTGGTACGCCGACGGCACCCCACTGACCACCATCAAGACGTCGGTGGAGGCCGTGAAGCACCTGGCCATCGCCCCCGACGGCACCTGGATGGCCACGGCAGGCTCCGACCGGATGGACCTGTGGGACGCGCAGGGCAGGCGGCTGGCTCCCACGCTGGAGACGCCCTCGTTCGTCGGTGGCCTGGCCATGGCGCCCGACGGTGGGTGGGTGGCTGCCGTGCACTGGGACGGCGGCATCGCGCTCTGGGACAGGACAGGCGACGCGGTCGCGACACTGCCCGGCGACGAGGTGCTCTACACGGGCCTCGCGGTGAGCGCGTCGGGCGAGCACCTGGCCGCCACGGCCGACGACGGCACGCTGCGCGTGTGGGACGTGGCAGCCCGACGATGCGTCTCCATGATCAGGATGGACGGCGAGCTCCACGGCTGCGCCTGGTCACCACGCGGCGCGCTGTACGCGGCGGGCGATGCGGGCCTCTACGGCTTCGCCCTGCGTTCGCTTCTCACCGCACCGACCTGACCCGACCGCTCCCACGACCACCAGCACCGGTCACCGCCTGCCTACACGCTGAGGTCATTGGTCCGGCAGATCCTGCACCTCACCGCAGAGATCGATGACCTGAACACCCAGATCACCACCGTCATCACCGCCTGCTGCCCGGCCCCGCTGCCGGGCTCATGACGGACGCTCCGTATCGGCGGTGGCCGAGCCCGGCTCCTCCCCGGCGCCCTCGGCGAGCCGATGCGCAGGCTCCTGTCTGATGGCCGCGAGCTCGGCGCGGGTTGTCTTCGCTTCGCGCCGCGCGGCCGAGTTTCGGGACGATCGTTCCTGCGGAAACGCACCTCCCGATCGTCCGGTGCGGAACCGTCCCGCATACGACCGTTTCCGGGACGCGACTTCCGGCCCCGTATGTGACCAGCTACAAATGAAGAGGTGGTGGAGTGATCGAGAGCCCGATCGCGTGCCCAGAAGTGACGGAATCCCACCACCTGCGTCAGAGCTGTCCGACGGCAAGGGGCGTCGCGGTCAGGCGTTCTGGGCATGGCCGCTGTCTGCTTCCTCGCGGATCAGGCGGACGATCCCTCCGGCGTCTTCTCCAGCCGCAACCCGTCCGGCCACACATGAGCGGCCTCGGGGTCGATCACCACAGCCCCGTTGAACGAGTATTCCGTGAAGGTCGCCTTGTCGAACCGGGCGTCCCCGGCGAAGGTCGCCCCGTCGAACCATGCGCCATTGGCGAAGACCGCCTTGGTAAGCCAGGTGTCCCCGATGAAGGTCGCCTTGCTGAAGATGGCTGTGGTGACGCTGCCGACGATCAGGCGGAAGTCGATGAGGGTGGCGCCGGTCAGGTCCAGGCTCATTCCCTCCCAGAAGGCCGGTGCAGCCGGGTGGGTGGAGCGCTGGCCCGCGGGGCGCTCGTCGCCCAGGTGGGCGCTGAGGATGCGCTGGGCGGTCAGCCGCACCTGCAATTCGCCCTCCCGGTCGCCGGTCTCCTTCTGCGGCGCGGGCTCGGCAGGCAGGGTGATGCCGGCGCGGGCGGCCTGGTAGCGGCGGCGGGCCGCCCGCAGCGCGGCTTTGCGCTCCCGCTCGGGATCGGGGGCGGGCGCGGGCTTGGGCGGGTCGTACGGCATGCGCAGGTAGGCGCAGATCACCTTCACGATCGTCTGCCGGTGGCCGGGGTTGTCTTGGGCCAGGCGCTCCAGCGCGTACAGCCCGCCCAGACGGACCGCGGCCTTATCGCTGCCGAGCTGCTCACGGCCTTGGTGTACAACTCGGTCACCCGCCGCTCGGTAGCGTCATGGGTGGCATGTGCGGCGGCGACCTCCTGATGCCGCTGCCGCCGGAACGCCAGCATCAGCGTGACGGCAGCCCCGACACCAGCGCCGGCGGCCAGCGCGGTACGCAAGATCTCCCCCCGCGCGGTGCCGGCCCCAGCCGAGCCGGGGGTCGGGGTGGTCAGGGCCGGGTCGGCCAGCAGCCACCACAAGGTGCCGCCCACGGCAGCACCGACCAGCACGACCACGGGGATGATCCACCAGGTCGCCGGGCGCGGCACACGCATCACCGGCGGAGCAGCGATCACAACGGCGGGACGGCGGTCACGGCGACGTGGAAGTAACGGCATCTCCCCATTTCAGCCGCCCGCGGCCCGCGTCCGAGCGGACGCTACATGATCGTTACCGAGAGGGATCGAACTTCGAAGTGATGCCCGGCGTGGGGCGCCTACCTGCGGCGCATCAGATGTGCTGAGCTGGATGGCTCAGGGTGCGGCTCAGCAAAGGTGATGAGGGCAGAACACCGACGCCTCTGAGTGCGATTCGCTGAACTGGGCGGCATTGGGTTGGCTGCGTCGAGACATCAAGTCGTTGCTCCTTCCGCGTCAGCCAACGACCGGCACATACCGGCGAACGAGAGAAGACTGGAACCCTGCGTGAAACCCGCTGCGCACGCGAAGGGGCCGCCCGTGAACGAATTACTTGACGTCATCGCCACCTGGTTCGACGGCCATTCAACCACCAGCATGGTGGTGTGGGGGTGGCCCATGCTGGTGTGGGGCCGCGTGGGGAAGGTCATGCTGTACTTCGCCGCGCTGTCCATCGTTCTGGACCTCCTCGACCCCGAAAAGCTGCGGGAGCGGGGCGGCGGATTGAAGGTCCGCGCTACAGACGCCCTCTCCCGTGCCCGGCTTAGGTTGTCTCAAGCTGGCGTGGCCGGCCTCTCCACGAGTATCCGGGGGCACTTCATGTCTACCTTCCCAGGCGTCTCCCATGACCAGTGGGGGATAACCGGCCAGCGCGGCGACCGCCACAGCGCTGTGTACAGTCGTCCGGATTACGTCCCCCGCGCGCTGGGTTGCTCGCTTGAGGAGTACCAGGCATTCCATCGAAGCGTCATCGCCGAGCTGGCCCGCGTCCACTCATGCGACGGCGAACACGACGGTCTGTGCTCAGCACAGCGTGGTCACATTCAAGCGCGGATCGACTCGTTCCTGACGGAGCACGTGCCCAGTGATCGGCGCCGGTACGTGGAGGCGATCCGGAGCTGGCTGCTCGCCAAAGCAGCGTGGTGGGCGCTGATGGGCGCAGCCGAGATACTCCTTGGCGCGCTCCTGCATCGCGCTCGGCCGCTGCATGTGTTCCGCTGGGCGGCGTTCGCCCTGGTGCTGATCGGCGGACCGCTCGACATGCTCGCCGCATGACGGCCAGTAAGGCGTCCAGCCCATGATCACCGAATCGGAATGTTCATCAGGGCACAGCGGGCGCCCTCCCCTGATCACTTTCACTGAGCCTGCATCAGATTGGCTGAGCAGGAGGCCCGGCTGGTGGGGTCGGCAGGGCGGCGTCAGTGGCTGCCGGACAGTTCCCCGGACAGGGCGTCGTGCATGCGGGCGCTGGGCGGGTTGAGCCCGATGATGCGGACGGTTTTGCCGCGGGCGGTGTACTTGGCTTCGACGGCGTCCAGGGCGGCGACGGAGGAGGCGTCCCAGATGTGGGCGTCGGTCAGGTCGATGACGACGTCGTCGGGGTCTGCGGCGTAGTTGAACTGGGAGACCAGGTCGTTGCTGGAGGCGAAGAACAGCTCGCCGGTGACGGCGTAGACGACCTGGTGGCCGTCGGGGTCGACGACGGCGCTTACCTGGGCGAGGTGGGCGACCCGGCGGGCGAAGATGACCAGGCCGGTCAGTGAGCCGACGACGACGCCGATGGCCAGGTTGTGGGTGGCGACCACGACGGCGACGGTGATGACCATGACGCCGATCTCGCCGGCGGGCATGCGCTTGAGGGTGGCCGGGGCGATGGAGTGCCAGTCGGAGACCGACGGCTTGATCAAGTACACGATCACCCAATTCACCTACGACGAGGTCGGCAACCGCACCAAGGTCATCACTCCGCGCGGCGTGGAGACCACCGACGACCCGGACGACTTCATCGCCGAAACCAAGTACGACAAGCTCAACCGTCCCGAAGAGGAGATCTACCCGTTCGACCGGGACGACCCCAAGTACAACACCCCCGACTCGGTCAAATACGTCTACGACCAGGTCTCCCGGCTGAAGGAGATCTCCGCCCCGCCATCGCACGGGCAGACTTCACCTACGACCGCAACCGCCTGATGACCTCCGTCACCGACGGAGCCACCAGCACCGACAACTACGACCCCTACGGCCGGCTGCGCACCATCACCGGCGGCGGCAAGGTCCAGGAGAATTACACCTACGACGGCTTCGACCACGTCACCCGGCACGAGAAGCTCGGCGGCGACGGCGCCACCACCGTCACCAGCTACACCTACGACCCCCTCGACCGCACCACCACCAAGACCGAGAAGGAAGGCTCGGCCTCCGCCAAGACCACCACTTACTCCTACCTCGGCCTGTCCGGCGAGGTCCTGGACGAAGAGGTCGCCGGCAAACTCACCAAGTCCTTCCGGTACAGCCCGTGGGGCGAACGCCTCTCGCAGGTCAAGGTCAACGCAACCGGTGCGGAGGAGTCGTCCTACTACGGCTACAACGCCCACACCGACGTCGAATAGATCACCACCGACGCCGGCGACACCCGCGCCACCTACGGCTACACCGCCTACGGCAAGAACGACGACAAACTCTTCACCGGCGTCGACAAGCCCGACCCCGTCGACCCGACCGCCAAGGAGGAGTACAACCCTTACCGCTTCAACGCCAAGCGCTGGGACAACTCCACCGGCATGTACGACATGGGGTTCCGCGACTACAACCCGGGCCTCAACCGCTTCCTCAACCTCGACAGCTACAACGGCGCCCTCGACGACCTCAGCCTCGGCCTCGACCCCTGGACCGCCAACCGGTACGCCTTCACCTCGACGGGCACCAAGGCTGCACGCCTGGCGAACCATGCGCCACCGGGCGTAGATCCGCGTCCGGCGATCTCAACCCTGACGGGACGCCAAAACGTCGCAAGACCCATAATATTGTTCTCCCCTCCGGGAACGCATGCCGAGGAGGATGTCGACCACCAGCTGAGCAATCTTCGCTGCCTGCACCGCCACGGGCAGAGGGAAATGCCTGGGACTGTATTGGGGGCTTCTACCAAGCGATCTCAACATGGACGGCCCCTGTCGCGGGTGACTGCTCAGATCCTTCCTGCCGAGCCAACTTCGCCGAGTTCAATAAGGACATTCTGGGTCTCGACACCAGCTCGGAGATGTATCTCGCAGGACAGCGTCTCATCGTGGGAGAACCCCAAGAGAATACGAACATTGGCATAGTGGTCCCGCCATCTAAAGCTATTGGACAAATTGCCAAGGGCGCCAACCAATTAGCTGGATGGGTCACGCGAAACGCCGCCCGGGCAGCCGAAAAGAACGGATACAATCGCGCCGGACACGAGCTAAAGAAGCATGCGACACGGCCTCAGAACATAGGGAGATGGCCGACGCCAACCGGCAAACAGAACCCAGCCGCATGGAATGCGCTCGGACAAGAAATGGTGGATAAAATTACGCAAGACCCTCGCGTGGCCGTACAGCTCTGGACCAATAAGGTGGGCGAGGAGGTTATGGACTACAGCCTGCCCTGGGGCGGGGTACAGTTCAGGCGGCCCGGCGGACAGGGAAACTGGACCTTGCACTCGTTCAGAAATTAGAGGATAGATCCATGTACGAGCGGGAGGCCAATGGGCGCCTCATCGAGGTGTCAGTGCTCAGCGTTCCAGGCACAGACGACTGGGTTGCAGAAATCTGGGATCTATCTCCGGATGGCGGCGAGCTCATGCACGTCTACAAGCTGGCAAGCGGCGAGCTTCAACTCGATCTACTAGGTAACAGGATCGAAATCGAGTTCGCGCTAAAGTGGATAGAAATCGCAAAGGCCGAACTCCGCGAATACTGAAGAAATTAGTACTCGCATACAATGAATAGTCCAACTCTTCACTCGAGGCCGATCTCGAGATAGCAAGAGGAAGTCGCAAAGTCCCGCCCACATATTGGGGCGGGACTTTGTTATCTGCAACAGGTGCGGCAACATCGAACTTAAATGGGTGTGGGTGCCAAGAACTCGGCCGCCCTATGCGATCTGCGCGTATTCGTGGATCAGCCCGCCGAGGCGGTCACGTCGAATGACCTTGATATCGTCCTCGACCGGGTCGGGAAGGGCTCGCAGCGGAGCGGCCTGGCCCAGGGAGCGATGTGGGCGATGCTCATTGAAGTGGGCCTCGTAGATGGCCAGCACGCGCCGTAAGTGGCTGTGGGGCTCAATTAATTGGATTCGGTGTCTGACCTGCCGGTTCTCTGTGGTTTTAGCTGGCGATCTGGTACTGGTTGATGAGGCCGCCGAGGATGGCTCTGCGGTGGACTCGGTGGTTGGCCAGGTCGATGGAGGCTGGCGGTCCGGTTTCAGTTTACGCTGGGGATAACTGTCCGATGCCGCGGCGAGGCCGGGCCGTGTTGTTATGCTCCAGGTAGCGGATGAGCGTTCGGCGTAGATGGCTGTACCGCATCAAAAATCATCGCACAGAGCCGACTCGGTACTTCACGGCGTCGCCATGTGGCTCGTACACATCAGTGACACGGACGCGTGATGCGACACCGGCGGGTCAGCCGTGCTCGGTCCGTGCTCGTCCGTCCCGGAATACGCCGACAGTTCACGGCACGGCCGGACACTGAAATCGACCCAGCGCTGGACGGACAGACATTAACTGACACGACGAATCAGCAAACGATCTTTCTTCTAATCCGACGGTCGCAGGTTCGAATCCTGCAGGGCGCGCTAGGTATCCGAGTGATCCACAACTGGCCTGGTAGACCATTGCCAGACCATCGCGTCAGGAGCCCGTCTTCCGAGACCGTGCTCGACGGTGCGCACGACGCTCCAGCCCTGCACGTCGCGGTAGTAGGCCACGAGACCCGGGTATGGGCCGGTGCCGCGCCTCACCCACGTACGGCCCTGGGCGGCGGCCTGGTGCAGTGCCCACCAGGCGATCAGGCTCCCGGGTCGCTGGCTGCTCAGGGCGGGGTCGGTGATCGTGGTGGCAAGGAAGATGGCAGGCTCGGCGCGCTCGGCCTCGTCCGGCCACAGCAGCGGCGAGCTCTGCTCGTAGAGGCTGGTCACCCCGACCACCTGGCCGTCGTCGCCGGTCATGGCCCACACCGGGAACGCGGGGTCGCCGGCCTGGGCCGCGAGCTCGGCCGCTTTCCCGTGCCAGCCCTCCCAGCCGGGTAGCTCCCGCTCGCGCATCCATGCGGCGCGGGCCCGGATCAGCGTCTCGATCTCGGGCCGGTCCTCGACACGTGCGGGCCGCATCCGGAACATGGTGGTCACCGTAGCGCCTCCTCGTTCGCGGGGAGGGGTGATCTCCTCACTCCCCTGCTGGGTTGGTCATCCAATCGCTGTAGGCCTGCAGGGCTCGCCTCGTGGCTTCGGCGCGCTCCTCTGGTGTCTGCTCGCGGTCGTCTTGATCGGCGACGGAGGCAGTCGCACGCAGCTCGCTGCGAAATAACACCGCATCCAGCGCCTTCCGGCCCGAGGAGACAGTCCGATGCTCGGTGTCTGTCAGGTATCGCGAAAGCCGTCGTCAAGTCGCATAAGCCCAGGTGAAAGGGGGTGGCCGTAAACATGAGATGCACAAGCGAACCTCGCCTGAAAGGAACCTCTCATGGGCCGCACTTCCCGTTCACTTCTCGGCCTCGCCGCTGCCATCGCGACAGCCGTGACAGCTTTCGCTGTCCCCGCTGCGGCGCACACCGCCGAAAAGCCCATTAGGTGCATTGGCCGCAAATCCACCGGCCCAACGTCCAGCCGGATCAGCGACCATTGGCGCTCCTTGGGCGGCGTGGATGGTCCCCTCGGCTGCCCAGGGAAAGAACGCCCGAACGGGTCCGGAGCACTACGGCAGTTCTCGCGGGGCGTGATCGCCTGGTCGCCGCAAGTTGGGCCCGGAGCCTTGCTGACCGTGATCGACAACGGCCGCAACGCTCGCGGCCGAAACATCACGTTCAAGTGGGACCACATGGGCACACACTGGGACTTCTACATCGTTAGGGTCGTGGTCAACCCGCAAGATGGCAACCAGTTCAAACAGTTCGACGTCGCTCGGACAACCCCATGGAGCGGTCAGTTCACAGTCAACACGCGAGATGTCAGGGACTTCGGCTCGACCACCCATGGCCACTCCACGTAGCACAACGAAATCACCTTCCACGTCAAAGGCTGCGACAAGGGCACCATCGACTCCGACTGCGGCCCATTCTGGAGCGACCACGTCACCTACACCTGGCTTAGTTAGAAGGGTGAACCGCTCGAGCTAACGCTCGCCAGCTGTCGGTTACGCGTCGACCCGCCCCGGGAGACGATGAGCGCCCTCACCCCCATGGGTTGAGGGCACTCAAGCGCCCGCTCCAGTACGGCGTCCGGGCGAGGCTCGTCCACGAGCAGCGCGGCCAGCCGCTCCTCGGCGGTGAGGTCGGCCCACTCTTCAGGACTCAGTCCGTGGGGGATGTCGTGAGCGTCCATGACGCCAGCATCGGCGCTACTGGCGTGCGCGGTCCCGGGAACGGCGCTTTGCCCTGGCATGCGCCAAGTCGACCACCGGAGCAACCTCCTCCAGCTCAGCCAGGGGCACGAGGCGGCCGACGGCCTTGACGCTCCAGCAGTAGTCGATCAAGTAGCGAGTGCCCCGCACCCAGTGGGAGACACGCAGGCACGGCCGCCCGTTCAGGAGGATGTGCTCGACCTCGTAGCCATCCGGGCCGAGCCAGCGCACCATGAGGGCGAGCATACGCCCAACCGGGCATAACGGCTTATTCTGGACATGAGATGCCCCGGCGGACCTCATCACCCGGGGCATCGTCGCGTCTACCGCTCGATGGTCCGACCTTCGGCGAGGGTGACGCCGCCCCAAACGCCCCAGGCGTCTCCGAGCGCCAGCCCGTATTCGAGGCACTCGACGCGGACGGGGCAGCCCTCGCACACCGCTACGGCAGCCGTCCACCAACGGGGGCCGGCCTGCTCGGGCTGGAAGAACCTGTCGGGGTCGGTCTCGGCGCACAGGCCCCAGGACATCCACTCCTCCGCCGCGGCGGCCTTGGTGAGGTCGTCCATCATGTCGGCGAACACGGGACCTCCTCCCCCGTCAGCCAGCGGCCGTCGTGGGGCATGACCCGGCCGCCGGCGACGAGCGCATACACCGCGGCGTAGGTTTCGCCCAGCTGGACAGGGCAGGCGGCGAGCTTGGCGATGATGACCGCGAGACGTCGCGGCAGCGGGCCGAGGACCTCCAACGCGGTGGTGCAGTCGGTGATCTCGGCCTGCCAGACAGGTCGTCGGGCGTCCTCCGGTTCGGCGTGGGACAGCCACCGGCGCAGTGTGGCGCGGCGGGCGGCGACGCGCGTCACGAACTGCTCGACGCGGCGGCCTCGGTCGTGCACGGCGACCGACAGCTCGACGAGGTCCTCGGCGAGGTCGCGGTCGAGGCGGTACGGCGTCCACCCCTCACCTCGCAGCGGGCGGACGCCGAGCGCGAGGGTCGCGCCGAGCAGGGACCGGATGCTGGTGGGGTCCAACCCTGTCGCTCGGGCTCGGCCGCACATCATCGCGGCGTCGGCGCCGAGGTCGGTCGTGTCCGCCAGCACCTCGGCTTGGGCGGTCCAGCTCACGTGTGCACACCTCCATTCGGTGACGGATTGTGACGGCGGTCGGCGACGGGTAGAAACGTGTCAATGTCCCAGCCGATCCCCGTATATGACCCCCCGGGGGAGGGGCGTGGGACATTTCCCGAGAGGGGCTGCTGGGACAATTACGATCACTCTTCGTGTTCGTCGGCGGTGTCGATCGCGTCGTCCTCGGCCTGCTCTTCCGCCTGCTCGATCAGCTGCTCCGTGGACAGGGCCGGGTCCGGCTCGGGCGCGGCGGGCGGCGTAGGGGCGAGCAGGTGCCAGCTCGCGCCCCGGCCTTTGCCGCGCAGCTCGACGATCCCCTCGAACCTGAGCCGGTCCAGGCACCGCCACGCGCCCGACTTGGACAGGCCGCGCTCGTGCCCGAGTTCCTGCTCCATCGCCCGCTCAATGTCGCGGGTCGAGGCGCCCTCGGGCCGGGCGACCATGCGCAGGATGACCGTGCGCAGCTCGGGATCAATGACGGTCTGCTCGGCGGCCTGGCGGCGCCGCTCGATGGCGACCGCGCGCCGCTCTCCCGCTGTCAGGTTGGTGTCGAGGCTGCCGGTCTGGGCGAGGGTGGCGCGGGCGCGGTCGCGGGCCTCGGCGGCCCGGCCGGTGGCGTCGTGCTCGGGCATGCTGCTCTCCAGGGGGGTGACGGGCGCGCTGCGCTTGGCGGGCTTGGGGGTCTTGGCCAGGCGTGAGGTGGGCGGCTCGATGGACAGCAGCTCGGTCACCACGTCGGCGCCCATCTGCTCGACGATGTAGGCCATCAGGCCCGGCTCCAGCTCGGCAGGTCGGCGCCGCGCGGCCAGGTGGTCGATGTCGGTGAGCTTGTCGAGCTTCCAGCCGCGGCCGGTCGACCACTGGCCGCCGATGTAAAAACCAACACCGCGATACTTTCCTGGCAACGCCTCAGCGAGGCGGGGGGTCGGCGCCGGAGCTGGATAGTCCGCTTCCGGAGTCTTCGTGCTGTTCTTCGCGCAGTGCTAAGCACGAGGCGTGCCGTAGCCTCGGCCGCCTGGTGATGGAGTTCGGGCAGGACTGAGGTGTAGGTGTCGGAGGTCAGCACGATACTGGCGTGGCCGAGTTGACGCTGCACCGTGCGCAGGTCCACATGCGCCGCCGCCAACGCCGTGGAGGCGACGCCACACCGCAGGTCGTGCAGCCGTACCGGAGGCAGCCCGCTGGCCGTCACCAGGGCGCGGACTTCCCGTCGTGCGCCGTTCCCTGACCGGCGGGGTGTACCAGGTATCCGTCGATTGACCGATGCCGGCTGTAGAAAGCTACGATCGCGTGGGTGGATGTGAATACCAGGCAATTGCGGTATTTCGTCGCTGCCGCCGAGGAGCTGAACTTCACTCGCGTCGCTGCGCGGCTGCACATCGCGCAGCAGGCGCTGAGCGCTCAGATCAGGCAGTTGGAGAAAGCTGTCGGTGTGACGCTGTTTCGGCGGACGACTCGGACGGTCGAGCTCACCTCCGCTGGTGCGGCGTTCCTCAGTGAGGTTCGTTCGGTGCCGGTCGCCCTCGACCGTTCCGTCCGCGCTGCGCGGCGGATCGAGGCCAACGAATCGGGTGTGCTGACGATCGGTACCGGCGAGGGCGGGGCGCTGGCTCTCACTGAGCCGATTCTTTCCGTGTTCAGGGCGCGTCATCCGGGTGTGCGGGTCGATGTCAAGGTGTACAGCTACGCCGACCCGTCCGCAGGGCTCGCTGATGGTTCGGTCGATGTCGCCTACCTGCGGTTGCCGATCGACGGTGGGGACTGGCTGCGTAGCGAGACTCTGTTCGTTGAGCCGCGCGTGGTGATGTTGCCGGCCTCGCACCGGCTCGCTGCGTGCAGCGTGATACCGGCGGCCGAGCTGGTTGACGAGCCGATCGTCGGACACTTCTGCGACGACCAGGCATGGATTGACTTCTGGTCGCTGGCCGAGCATCGAGACGGGAAGCCCGCGAACTTCGTGGGCAGGGCATCGTCGCTGCTCGAGGAATTGCAGTGCGTCGGAGCAGGCATGGGGTGTGTCGTCACCGTCGCGTCAGCACGGCTTGTGCCGTCGGTGGGTGTGACGCTGGTGCCGCTGGCCGGCGCTCGCGGCAGCGAGCTCGCGGTCGGCTGGCGCGCCGATCAAGAAAGCGATCTGATCAGCTCGTTCGCCGCTGTCGCCCGCTCTGTCCGCGACGCAAACCCCGAGGCCGTGTACGCGCTGGAGCATCCGGACATGAGCGACCGGACGATACCGCCGGTGCCCGGCGTGATTCACAACCCAAGTCGGTGAATCCCGCGCAGATTGCGTGTTTCCACCGGCGGTGCCCAGGTTCTTACAGTTGGCTCATGCACACATTGATCGTCCACCTACCCGATCACGATTGACCGGATCGGAGCCTCGCATGGTGTGGCGTAACTGGGCAGGCAACCAGACGTGCCGACCAGCGGTCATGGCCAGCCCTTCGACGAGAACCGAAGTGGCGCAGGCTGTCGAGCGGGCGGCGGTCGCGAATCATGTGGTCCGTGTCGCGGGGGCATCGCATTCGTTCACCGATGCGGTCGCCACCGACGGCATGCTGCTCTCGCTGCGGCATTGCAACCGCGTGCTGGACATCGACCACGCGACACACCGGATCCGGGTCGAAGCCGGGATAACTCTGCGTGAACTGAATCGAGTAATGGCCGAGAACGGTTTGGCCTTCCCGAATCTCGGCGACATCGACGCGCAGTCGATCGCGGGCGCCACCGCCACAGGTACACACGGGACCGGCGCACGCCTGCAGAACCTCTCGGCCTGCCTGGTGTCGATGGAACTCGTCACGGCGAACGGCTCGACGATCGAGGTGAACGCCGAACAGGATCCGGATATCTGGCGTGCCGCGCGGGTGAGCATCGGCGCCCTCGGTATCGTCACCGCGGTCACAATCCAGGCGGTACCCGCGTTTACGCTCGAAGCAGTCGATCGTCCGATGGCAGTCGAGGACGTACTCGTCGATCTCGACGAACTGCTCGCAGCCAATGAGCACTTCCAGCTGTTCACCTTTGCGCACAGCCCGGTGGCGATGACATCCGCGCGCAATCGGGTCGACCTCGCGCCACGGCCGATCTCGCGCGCCCGCGAGTGGGTGGAGGACGAGCTCGTGCAGAACCACCTGTTGCACGCGGTGTGTGAACTCGCCCGGGTCGCTCCGCGGGTGAATTCGCCGCTGCAGCGCCTGGGCTCCCACCTCGCGGGCTACTCGCACCGAATCGACCGCTCCGACAGGATCTTCGCGACACCGTTACGGGTGCGGTTCGTCGAGATGGAATACGCCATCCCGCGGGAGCACACCGCCGAAGCGGTTCGTGCGGTTCGCGCACTGGCGCGGCGTCCCGAATTCAATGTGACCTTCCCGATCGAGGTCCGCTGGGTCGCCGCCGACGACGCCTATCTGTCACCAGCCGCCGGGCGCGACACCTGCTACATCGCGCTGCACCAGTACCACAAGCTGGCATCTGAGCAATATTTCCGTGCGGCCGAAGTGATCTTCGACTCCTTCGGCGGTCGGCCCCATTGGGGCAAGCAGCACTTCCAGACCCAAGAAACGCTGCGCCCGCGCTACCCCGCATGGGACAGCTTCGCGATCGTGCGCAAACGGCTCGACCCCGACCGGCGGTTCGCGAACTCCTATGTCGATCGAGTCCTGGGCACGGCATGAACTCTGCAATGTTGCACAAGCGATTTCCCGCGCTCGAGCGAACGCTGCCGTTCGCCCGGCTCGGCGACGGCCCGACACCGGTGCGGGAGCTCACTGGGCTCACGCGGAACAACCTGTGGTGCAAGGACGAAAGCGGATACGGCAACGGCGGCTGGGGTGGCAACAAGGTACGCAAGCTGGAATGGCTGCTGCCCGAGGCGCGCCGGCGCGGGGCGAGCACGATCTTCACGGTCGGCGCGACTGGGACAAACTGGGGCCTGGTGGCGGCGCTGTACGCGCGCGACCTCGGCATCGACACCGTCCTGGCACTGATCGATCAGCCCGAGGACGACCATGTCCGCGAACAGCAGCGCAGATTGCGGCAATCCGGCGCGACAATGCACTTCACCCACAGCAAACCGCTGACGATCGCGGCCGCGCCGTGGTTGCTGCTGCGTCACACGCGTGGATTGAAGCTGCCGTACTACCTACCCGCAGGCGGCTCAGCGCCGATCGGTGTGCTCGGCTATGTCGAGACGGGGCTGGAGCTCGCCGCGCAGGTGGCGGCGGGTGAACTGCCGCAGCCCCGGCACATCGTCACGGCCGTCGGCTCGGGCGGGACCGTTGCGGGACTCGCGCTGGGTTGTGCGCTGGCCGGACTGCAATCGCAGGTGCTGGGAGTGGTGGTCAATGATACGCTGCCGCTCGGTGCGTGCGATCTCGTCCGGCTCGCCGACCGGACCGGGACCGTCCTGCGGAAACGCGGAGCGGAATTCGACGTGCCGCTTCTACGGCTCACCACCACCCGTGAATACCTGGGCCGCGGTTACGGTCACCCCACGCCCGAAGCCGCCGCCGCGGCACGGGTTGCCGCGTCCGCCGGGTTGCGGCTGGAAACCGTGTACACCGCCAAGGCGTTCGCGGCAGCGCTGGCGGCTGACCTGGACGGCCCGGTGCTGTTCCTGAACACCTACGGCCCGAGAGAGTAGTCATACGTGCCCGTCACCGCCTGCGCCGAGACGGCCGGCCCGAGCAGGGCCAGTGCACCGAGGACGACCGCAACCATCGAGGCGGCGATCATCCTGAGCAGCCGACGGCCAGGGTGAGAAGTGAAGGATGTCATGGGGACCTCCTGCTGAGGATTTGGTGAACGGGCACATCGTCGGCTGGGGATCTTTGGTGCCGGACCACGTGAAGTTCGTAGTCCCCGCCTCTGGAATCTCTCTCCTGCGTGGCTTACCGTCACCTCGTGATCAACATGGGGGCGTTGCTGGGCCGCGACGAGGAACGTAAACGGTTGCAGATGTTGCTCAGTCACGCGCGCAACGGCCGCGGTGGCTCGCTGCTGATCACTGGAGAACCGGGCATCGGTAAGACGGCGTTGCTCGGGGAAGCCTCCGGAGCCGCCGGCCTGTCGCTGCTGCACCTGGACGGGGCCGAGTCGGAGATGACCCTGCCGTTCGCCGCGATCCAGCGGCTCACCATTCCACTCGGTGCCCAGTTGCCCGCCCTGTCCGAGCGCCAGCGGCAGGCTATCCAGGTCGCCTCCGGTCTGGCCGAAGGCCCGCCGCCCGACCGGTTCCTGGTGGCCATGAGCGTGCTGGCCCTGCTTGCCGCAGCCGCCGCCACGACTCCGGTCGTCTGCCTCGTGGACGACGCACACCTGCTCGACCAGGAAAGTCTGGACGTCATGGCGTTCGCGGCCCGACGCCTGGCCGTCGAGCCGGTCGTGCTGCTGTTCGCCGCCCGCAACGAGAACGGCTTCGCCTCGCGTATGAGCGGCATCCCTGAGCTGACACTCACCGGACTCAGCCAGGAGCCCGCGACCGCCCTGCTGCGCCGCTCACTCCGCGCGCCGATCGACCCGGCCTCCGCGGCCGCGATCGCTCGCGCCACCGGCGGCAATCCGCTGGCACTCATCGACCTGGCCGAGGACCTCTCGGCACAGCAACTCGGCGGCCTGGGTCTCGGCAGCGATCCGATCCCCGTGGGCCGCCACCTCGAAGCGCACTACGTACGGCAGGCGCGACGGGCCGACGTCCAGGTCCAGCAGTGGGTACTGCTGGCCGCCGCCGACACCACCGGCAACTTCGACCTCGTCACCGCCGCCGCGCACGCGATGGATCTTGGCAAGGAGGCCGCCGATCGAGCCGAGAGCGCCGGCCTGGTGGAACTGCGGGAATCGATCCGCTTCCGGCATCCACTCGTCCGCTCGGCCATCTACAACGCCGCTTCAGGCGCCGACCGCAGGCGCGTGCACCGAGCCCTGGCCGCCACCGCCGACCAGCTCGGGATGGTCGAACTGGAGGCCTGGCACTCGGCCAAGGCCACACTCGGCACCGACGCGCAAGTCGCCGACCGGCTGGAACACACCGCCGACCTCGCCGCCCGCCGCGGCGGCTTCGCCTCCCGCGCCAGCATCCTGACCCGCGCCGCCGAACTGACCCCGCCCGGCGGTGACAAGGCTTCCCGGCTGGCCGGAGCCGCGGAGGCGGCGCTCGCGGTGGGCGCGGCCCAGATCGCCCACGAATTGCTGGGCAGGATCGACCCCTCCGTCGTCGATCGTGTCCAGCGCGGACGCATGATCGTCGTCCGCTGCGGGGTGGGCCTGTTCATGGCCGACCCGACCGTGCTCCTGGGCGCGGCGGCCGAACTCATTCGCGCCGCCGACGACTTCCACGGCATCGACCCCCAGCTTGAGCAACGTGCCGCCATCCTGGCCTTCGACGCCTGCGCCGTGGCGGACCGGTTCATGCTGGACATCTCCCCGCAGGAGGTGGGTCAGCGACTGGAAACCGCGGCACGCTCGGCCGACGGATCGGGCGCGACGATCCTGGCCGGACTCGGGGCGCTCATCCTGCGCCCTTATGCACAGGCCGTCCCGCTGGCCAGGGCGGCTTTCGACGCGATCTTGGAGCTGCCCGACCACGAGATGATGTCCATGGCGACGGCCATCGCGGCGCTGGGCACCTTTCTCTGGGACGACAAGGGTCGAAGGGCCGCGCTCGAACGGGCCGCCGCTGCGGCCCGCGAGGCCGGTGCGCTGCAGGCCCTCGACTCGCTGATGTGGGTCATCTCGCTGGCCGAGCTGACCGGCGGCACGGTCGTGCGGGCCGAGGAGGCCATGGAGCAGGTCCGAGAGGCGCGGCTGGCGATGGGCTACGACACCGAAAACGTGATCAACGCCGCGTTGATGGCATGGACCGGTGCGCCGCGCGATCTCGTCCTGGCCATCGCGGACGGAGCACGTGCGATCGGATTCGGCGGGGTCACCATCTCCGCCCTGGCGGCTGTCGCCCTTCGCGACCTGGCCGAAGGCGCCTACCGTGACGCCTACGACCGGCTCAAGCCCATGGTGCGCGAACCGTTTCTGCAGGTGACGCCCATCAAGTACGCCGACTTCGTCGAGGCCGCCGTGCGTAGTGGACACCTGAGCGAGGCGGTGCCGTACACCAATCTGCTCAATGAGCTCGCCGCCGCCAACGGCTCGGCGTACTGCCGTGGCATGGCCCGCCGCGCACAGGCGCTGACCAGCCAGGACGCGACAGCCGAAGCGCATTTCCTGGCCGCGATCGAGGCTCTGGGCCCCACGTGCGCGGAGATCGAACTGGCCCGCACCCATCTGCTGTACGGCGAGTGGCTGCGCCGGATGCGCCGCCGCCGGGAGGCGAGCGAGCAGCTACAGGCCGCGATCCGGCATTTCGAGCACAGCGGCGCCCACATGTTCCTGCCCCGTGCCCACGCCGAACTTGCGGCCGCCGGGGTCAAACCGGCCGCCCCCAGCGACTCCGAGACGCCCGACCTGACCTCCCAGGAACTGACCATCGCCCGGCTGGCCGCAGCCGGCCACACCAATCCGGAGATCGCAGCCAACCTCTTCATCAGCGTCAACACCGTCGACTACCACCTGCGCAAGGTGTTCCAGAAGCTCGGCCTGTCCTCACGCCGCCAGCTCGCGGACCGGCTCAAGGCCTCCGACGGCTGAAGGACTACGTGAATCACGTGGTCCGCCCGCCCCGCGCCGGCGACAGGCTCGATCCATCCCATCGAGCCAAGGGAGGCCACCATGCCTTACGTCACCACCGACGACGGAGCCCAGATCTTCTACAAGGACTGGGGCACTGACGGTTCCCCGGTCCTGCTCAGCCACGGCTGGCCGCTCAACTCAGACGCCTGGGAAGCCGCCGCCCTCTTCCTGGCCGAACACGGCCACCGCGCCATCGCCCACGACCGGCGCGGCCACGGCCGCTCCTCTCAGACCTGGCACGGCAACGAGATGGACACCTACGCCGACGACCTGGCCTGCCTCATCAACCACCTCGACCTGCGTGACCTCACCCTGGTCGGGCACTCCACCGGCGGCGGCGAGGTCGTACGCTACCTCGGACGGCACGGCAGCGCCCGCGTCGCCAAAGCGATCCTGGTCGGAGCCGTGCCACCGCTGATGGCCCGCACCGACGACAACCCCGAAGGGCTGCCTGTCGAGACCTTCGACGCCATCCGCGCAGGCGAGGCCGCCAACCGCGCCCAGCTCTACCGCGACCTGGCCGACGGCCCGTTCTTCGGCCACAACCGCAAGCAGGACGTCCCGCAGGGATTCCGCGACGCCTTCTGGCTGCAGAGCATGGCCTGCGGGCACCGCGCCGCCTACGAGTGCATCGCCGCCTTCTCCGCCACCGACTTCCGGCCCGACCTGGCCAAGATCGACATCCCGGTCCTAGTCATCCACGGCGACGATGACCAGATCGTCCCATTCGAGGTCGGCGGCGAGCGCTCAGCCAAGCTGATCGACGGCGCCGTCCTGAAGGTCTACGAAGGAAGCGGACACGCCCTGCCAGACACCGACCGCGACCGCCTGCACGCCGACCTGCTCGCCTTCATCAACGCCTGACCCTGCGAAGGAGCTTAACGTGAACGACAACCTCCGCCCCGACACCGTGGTCCTCGTACACGGCCTGTGGGTCACCCCGCGCAGCTGGGAGGAGTGGATCAAGTACTACGAGGCCAAGGGTATGACCGTGCTCGCCCCCGCCTACCCCGGCTTCGAGATCGAAGTTGAGGCCCTGCGCGAAAAGCCCGAGATCATCGCCAACCTGACCGTCTCGGAGACCGTCGACCACCTGGCCGCCGTCATCGATTCCGTGCCCACCCCGCCGATCATCATCGGCCACTCCTTCGGCGGCACGCTCACCCAGCTACTGCTGGCCCGCGGCCTCGGCACCGCCGGAGTCGTCATCGATTCCGCACCCACCGAAGGCGTCAGGGTCAACCCGATCTCCCAGGCCAGATCATTGTTCCCGGCACTGAAGAACCCGGCCAACCGGCACAAGGCCGTCGGGTTCACGCCCGAGGAGTTCCACTACGCCTTCACCAACACCCTGACCGAAGAGGAGTCGCGCAAGGCGTGGGAGCGGTACGCCATCGCAGCGCCCGGCTACTGGGTGTGGGAGTACGGGCTGTTCGCCAACTTCAAGCCTGGCCACCAGGACACCTGGGTGGACTATGCCGCCGACCGAGCGCCCCTGCTGTTCATCGGCGGCGAGAAGGACCACATCATGCCGCCCTCGGTCAACAAGTCCAACGCCAAGCACTACCACAAATCACCCGCGGTCACCGAGTACCACGAGTTCGCCGGGCGTGACCACTGGACCTGCGGCGCGCCCGGCTGGGAGGCTGTCGCCGACTACGCCCTGACCTGGGCGCTGGAGCACGCCGCCCCCTGCGCCCGCGCCGGTGAAGGCGTCTGACCCAATGGACACGAAGCGGGCCCGCCCATGACGACCGTCACGCACGTGGGCGGGCCCACCGCCCTGATCGAGCTGGACGGCTGGCGCATCCTCACCGACCCCACCTTCGACTCGCCGGGACGACGGTACGGGTTCGGCTGGGGCACCTCTTCGGTCAAGCAACGCGGTCCCGCCTTCGATGCCACCGACCTCGCCGACGTCGACGTCGTGCTGCTCAGCACGACCACCACGCCGATAACCTCGACGGCCTCGGCCGCGCCCTGCTACCCAGCGCGGCGACCGTGGTCACGACTCGGCCAGGCGCGCGCCGCCTGGCCCTGCCCAACACCCGCGGCTTGGCGGCGGGCCAGACAACACGGCTGACCGCGCTGGGCAGAGCGCCGCTGACCATCACCACCACCCCCTGCCGGCACGGCCCGCCCCTGAGCCGCCCCATCGCCGGAGCCGTGATCGGCTTCGCCATCTCGGTCGATGACCGGCCGGGCAGCGCGGTCTGGGTCACCGGAGACACCGTCATGACCCGAGCCCTGCGCCGCGTGGCCCGAGACCTGGACGTCGACGTGCTAATCCTTCACCTTGGAAGTGTCCACTTCCCCATGACCGGCCCCTTGCGCTACTCCATGAACAGTCGCGAAGCCGTCGACCTGCTCGCCCTGGCCCGGCCACGGGTGGCCGTCCCAGTGCACTACGACGGCTGGTCCCACTTCGCCGAGCCGGTACGGCACGCACAAAAGGTACTGGCCGCCGACCCCGGCTCCCGATCCGTCATCCGCTGGCTACGGCCCGGCGTGCCCACCGACCTGGGCTCGTCCGAACCCGTCACACCATGACGCGGTGATCGCGGCGGCCGGCGTGGCGTATCTCACCGCCATCGTCAAGGGAAACCCTGACGACGCACCATCCGCCGTCGGGGTTTGACGAGTCCGGCGAGTTCGCAGCCGATGCCGGCGGGGTTGGCGCTCACGCCCAGGACGTGCACGCGCCGTGTCGCCTGTACCGCATCAAAACTCATCGGACAGAGCTGACCTGGTACTTCACGGCGTCGGCCATGTGGCTCGAACACATCAGTGACACGGACGCGTGATGCGACACCGGCGGGTCAGCCGTGCTCGGTCCGTGCTCGTCCGTCCCGGAACGCGCGGGCAGGTCACGGCACGGCCGGACACTGAAATCGTCCCAGCGCGGGACGGACAGACATTAACTGACACGACGAATCAGCAAACGATCTTTCTTCTAATCCGACGGTCGCAGGTTCGAATCCTGCAGGGCGCGCTTTGATCATGGCTTTCACCTGCGGTAACGCATGTCACGGCACCCTTGCGGAACATTGTTCTGGCCCATCCGTGCTCCTACCGTGCTCGCCCGTACCAACCCTGTACACACCATGATCACCATGCCGTACATCACCGCGCTCACCACCGCTGCCACATGAGGAACGGCCCCGTTCCGCCGCGATCCCAGCGGAACGAAGCCGTCATCTCCCCCGGCCGAGCCTCTCCCTCTCGCTACACGCGAAGCTGCCGCAGAACGCCTTGGCCTTCGTTGTCACCGAGCAACAGCGCCGCGGTCTTCTCCGCCGCCGCCATCGCCACCTGCGGGAAGACCGACGTGTAGGTGTCAGCGGTGAAGGCGCTCGAGGCCCGTGCTCCTGATGTGGGGCGGCTACCCCGGCGAACACGAAGGACCCCACCCCGCCGACCTGGCTCACGACCTCGACATCGACGACGACGTCTTCTTCCTCGGCTGGCGCGGCCACGACGAACTTCCCGCCGGACTCAACTGCGCCGATCTCATGGTCGCCCCCGCCGTGAACGAGCCGTTCGGCATGGTCTACATCGAAGCCATGGCGTGCGGCACCCCACCGATCGCGACCGCCACCGGCGGCCCCGCCCGCACCATCACCGCCACCGGCCCCCACGCCAACGGATGGACCGTACGACCCTGTTTGCGCACCGCCTTGCAGACCTCTCCGGTCTCTTCAGCCAGCTTCAGGCACTGATCGACGATGCTGCTGTGCGTGAAGCCCCGTTCCTGCTCCATCTCGGCGACATGGCGCTGAAGTTCTTCCAGCGACGGTGAATGCGTGTTGGGATCCCGCATGTGACGGATGAGAGAGCGCCACGCTAGCAGCACCACTGGTTACGGCTCACCGGAACGCGGACTTTCACAGGCTCAGTTGGCTTGTGCGACTCGAGGGTCGGACGCGGTGCAGACCGGAGCGCAAGATGGCCGTGAGTCGGGCGGCGGCTGCCCGCACCTCGGCATGCCGGGCGGCTGGTACCAGTCGGGGAATGAGCCGGTGGCGTACCCGCTTGGCGGATGGGTCCCACGTCCAGGTGCCGACCACGCGGCCGTCTAGCACGATCGTGGGCAGGACCTCACCGATCTGGTTGAACGCCGAGGACGGGGCCAGGTTGCCCATATATCGGCGGCGGTCTCGAAGTACGCCTTGAGCGCGACATCCTCGTGCGCGAGCAGGTTCACCCCACTGGCGTAATCGGCGTCGTCGGCCACGGTGAACTCGGCGAACCGCTGGGCGCTCATGTACAACGGACTGTCGCTCCACGGGGTGAACAGCCGGACGAGCTTGCGCCCGGCGGGTCCGGAGCTGTGCTGGCCGCTGACTGTCGCGCTGATCCTGATGTCGGTGTCCTTCATGGCGATGCTCGGCTCGATGATCTTGTTGCCGCTGTACCTGCAGAACATCCGCGGACTCAGCGCCCTGCAGACCGGGCTCCTGATGATGCCGGGCGGCCTCGCGATGGGGCTGCTCGGTCCGACCGTCGGCCGCCTATTCGACCGGTTCGGCGGCCGGGTTCTGGTCATCCCGGACGCGATCGGGATCATGCTCGCGCTCGCCGGCTTCACCCAGGTCACGATGACCATGCCGTACTGGCAGCTCCTCGGTCTGCACGCGCTGCTGATGGTGAGTCTGGCCGCGACCTTCACCCCGGTGTTCACTCTCGGGCTCGGAGCTGTTCCCCCGCACCTCTACTCCCACGGCAGCTCGATCCTGAGCACGCTGCAGCAGGTCTCGGCAGCCTTCGGCACCGCGCCCGTGATCACCATGATGAGCGCGCGAGCCGATGTTCTGAAGTCCGCGGGCGTCACCGAGGCACTCGCCAACCTCGACGGCATGCGAGTGGCCTTCATCCTCGGCGCGGTGCTGTCCGTGGCGGTGGTCGTCACCGCCCTGCTCCTCCCTGCTCGGGCGGACAACTCCGGGGAGTTCCACGGCGTCGGTTGATGCAGCCGGCGTGACTCCTCGCGAGTGAGTCACGTTCGCCGAGCGGAGGCTCAGCGTGGGGAGAATCGCGATGCGATGAAGGCGACGAGGTCATTCGCCTCCCGTTCGCGTACGGTGATCCGCACACCGTGATCAGGAAACTCGCGGACGATGACGCCATGCGCGATACATTCCTGGACGAACGCCGAGCACTTGCGTCCGAGCGGCAGCCACAAAAAGCTGGCCTGGCTGGATGGGACGGTCCAGCCCTGGTCAAGCAGGATGTCGCGCAGCCGGTCGCGCTCGTCGATCAGGGATCTGACCCGGACGAAGAGCGCGTCATGGACGCCCAGAGAGGCGATCGCCGCCTCCTGTGCCACCGTCGTGACGCCCAGCGGCAGTGCCGTCTTCCGAGCGGCCAGCGCCACCGATGGATGGGCGATCGTGAATCCCACACGGAGCCCGGCAAGGCCATAGGCATGGGAGAACGTACGCACGACCGCAAGGTTGGGCCAGTCATGCGAGACTTCGATGCCGTTGGCGGTGTCGGGATCGGCGAAGTCGCGATACGCCTCGTCCAGCACGACCAGGACGTCCTTGGGAATCCTTTCCAGGAAGGCATACAGACGATCACGCTGCAGAGCCGTGCCCGTCGGATCATTGGGATTGCCCACGAAGATCAAGCTGGTCTTCTCCGTGACCGCGCCGGCCATCGCGGACAGATCCTGATCGAACCCGGACAACGGGACCGGACGGACAGTGGCGCCCGCGATCCTGCTCAAAATCGGATAACGCTCGAATGACGGCCACGAGTAGACCACCTCATTACCGGGTCCGACGGCGGCAAGGAGGAGTTGCTGGACCATGGCGGTTCCCCCGGCACCGACGGCGACACGATCAGTCGTGACCCCGTGATGCTCCGCGATCGCACCCATCAGGTCAACACAGAGATCGTCTGGATACCGGTTCAGCCGCCCGACGGCACTTCGTGACGTCGCCAGCACGCCGGGAAGCGGTGGGTACGGGTTCTCGTTCAGATGGGACCGATAAGCCCTCTCGTCCCGAACGCCCCTCTTCAGCCCGTCGGCTGACAGCACCGTCAGCGCGTCTCGCAAGCGAGGGCCTTTCTCCGCCATAAACGACTCCACATGGTCTGCTCGACAGAACTGCCAATAGACGTGTAGCCCGAATCCGAATCGAGGTGAATCGATTTCTGTCCAGTCAACCAAACCTCACACTGCCAAACGACGTTGACAGAGGATTGACATCTCTTGACACGCTCGGCTCATTTCGGGCGTTTACTTTCATCTGATCAGAGCCATAGGGCGCCTGAGGTGGTTTGAGTCGCCGCAACGCCTCGTACGAAGGCGATCCACAGGTAGCGGTATAGAGGACGACCCGCTGGTCGCGATGAGGGACGAAGAGCACGTCACGGTACAGTTCCAGCCCGCCGAGAATAGGGTGGGAGATGACCCTGCGTATGCGGCGGTCTCTTACGATCTCGCGTTTCGCCCACATGGCGGCGAACTCCGGAACGGCGTTGACCTCCGAGACGAGCTCCTTCACGCCGACGTCAAGGGGATACCGGGCACTGGCTGCGCGGAGGTCCGCCACCCCCTCCCTGAGGAGGGCGTATAGGCCACCCTCGCGAAGAGGGAGCCGGGTGCGGCAGGCCCACCGGATGAAATTCCGATCCCGCGGAGGCAGCCGGGGGAAATCCGTGATGAGTCGGGTCGCGAGATTGTTCCAGGCGAGCACGTCCCATTTGGCGTCCATCACGTAGGCGGGATTGTCCTCCAGTCTTGACAGAAGGAGGAGGACATCCTGGGGGACGTCCTGTGGCGGGGCCTCCGGTGGTGGCGGCTCTTTTCCTGCCAGGTGGTAAAGGTAGGTCCGCTCCTCCTCGGCCAGTCGCAGTGCGCGCGCGAGCGCGCCCAGCACCTGTTGCGACGGCGACGAGCCGCGCGCCTGCTCCAGCCGCATGTAGTAGTCGACCGAGATCCCGGCCAAGCGGGCGACCTCCTCCCGGCGCAGCCCAGGGGTGCGCCGGCGTGTCCCCGCCGGTAGCCCTACGTCTTCCGGCAAAACGTGTGCCCGGCGCCCCTTGAGAAACTCCGCGAGTTCGAATCCGTCCATGCCGCCCAGCATGCCGCAGCAATCGGCCCAGAGCGATACATCAATTTACTCACGAAGGTCGATCGGCTAACGCCCGCGCGTACATATATCCGCGCACAGCTCGATGAAAGCCCAGGTCGTACGGGCACACCGGGGCAGACCCGGGAGAAGACGATCGATTTGGCACGGCATCCGCAGGAAAACTCCCGACCAGTTCTTCAGAGATTCTTGATTGCCGGTCGAGAGGATGGGTTTTGTTATTCAGGTTCGCGCACCATGCCCGGCGCGCGTCCGGTGTTCCAGGAGAGGAGAGCTCTATGGAGTCGGCTAATCCGGCCGGTGCGGATCTGGAATCCGTGATGGGAATCGCGACTGGCTTCTGGCGGGCCCGGACCCTGTTCAGCGCGGTGGAACTGCGGCTTTTCACACTGCTGGCGGAGGGCCCCGCCACCCGGGCGGAGATCGAAGGGCGATGCGGCCTGCACCCCAGGAGTTCGGCAGACTTCCTCGACGCGCTCGTGGCTCTCGGGCTGCTGGTCTGCGACGGCGAGTCGTACGCCAACTCCCCGTCGGCGGAGCGATATCTGGATGAGACGAAGCCCTCCTACGTCGGCGGGTTTCTCACGTTCATGGGATACGCGCTGTATCCGGCCTGGGGACGCCTCACCGAGCTGCTGCGGACCGGCGAGCTTCAGGAAGGGTTCGACTCGTTCGGGAAGTTCTACCAGGATCGCGACCGGGTCCGTGGCTTCATGGCCGCGATGGACAGCGCCTCGGCAGCGGTGACTGCCGAACTCATCGACTGTTTCGACTGGAGCAGCCATGAGTCCTTCGTCGATCTCGGTGGGGCTCGGGGGAACCTGACCGCCCACCTCGTCAAGGCTCACCCGCACCTGCGCGGGATCTGCCTTGACATGCCTCCGCTGAAGGGCCTGTTCGAAGAGCATGTGGCTCAGTTCGGCGTCGGTGACCGGGCGCAGTTCCATGCGGCCGACTTCCTGACAGACCCGCTGCCCGAGGCCGATGTCATGATCTTCGGCCACGTCCTGCACGACTGGGACGAGGAGTCCAGGGCCGTTCTGGTGAAGCGGGCCTTCGAGGCGATCCGTCCCGGTGGCGCGCTACTCATTTACGACGAGTTGATCGACGACGACCGATCCGGCCCCGTCCGCAGCCTCCTGATGAGCCTCAACATGAAGCTGGTGCGATCGGGGGCTGCCGAGTACACCGCCGCCGAGTGCCGCGCCTGGCTGCTCGACGCCGGCTTCACCGACATCACGGTGAAGAGCCTCACCGCCACGGAAAGGCTTGTGACGGCCTGCAAGAAATAGCCGAATCCCCGCGCCCGGCGAGCAGCGCAGCTTGCCGGGCGCAGACATCGATCGAGGTACATGACATGAAAGCGTTGATCATCGCCGCGGACGCCGGACGAGGACTTCGCCCGCTCAGTCACACAACGCTTCCGGCGCTCCTGCCCATCTGCAACGAGCCCGCCTTGTTCTACGGGCTGAGGACCATCCGGGCGACCGGCATCGAGGACGTGGGGATCGTCACCGGCCGCGATGCGACCGATGTCATGGACGCGGTAGGCGACGGGGCCCGGTTCTCCCTCAACGTTCAGTACCTGCCGCTGGATCGCCGGCTGGGTGTGGCCGCAGGCGTGGCGATCGCCCGCGAGTTCCTGGGCGACGATGACTTCGTCCTGTTCACCGGTGAGAACCTGCTCTTCGGAGATCTGCGGGCGCTCATTGCCGAGTTCGACAGCCTGCGCCTGGATGCGCTGGCGATGACCGGGATGGCCGAGGCGTCCGGGGAGCAGGTCCCCATGGGCCTGTACGTGTTCTCTGCCGTGGTCCATCAGGCCATCCTGTGCACCCAGCCCACGTGGCGCCGGGAACTGCGCCTTGCCGACTCGATCCAGTGGCTGATCGACCATGGCGCCGCCGTCCGCGCGCACGTCTTCGACGGTTACTGGACGAGTCTCACCTCCGTCGACGACCTTCTCCGCGGCAATCGCGCCGTGCTGGCGACGCTGGCGACGTCGGCGACGTCGCCGACGTTCCAGCGGCAGGACATCGGCGGCAGGATCTGCACCGCCAGCTCGGTGGCCGGCAAGGTCGTGATCGAGGAAGGCGCCGACGTACACGCTTCACACATCATCGGGCCCGCGCTGATCGGCAGCGGAGCGGAGATCTCCGGCAGTCGAGTCGGCCCTGGCGTTGTCATCGGCCGCGATTGCGTTCTCCGAGACACCGCTATCGAACGATCGGTCGTCCTGGACAACGCGTCCATTCACGGAATCCGGGGCATCAGCGACTCGGTGATCGGACAGCACGCCATCGTGGCCCTGAGCCCGGCAGACAGCCGTTCGCCGAATCTCGTGATCGGCGACCACAGCACCGTGCTGCTGGATCCGGCCGCCCGCGGCGCCGCTAGATGACTTTCGCGGGCTGCGCGATCGCGGGGATGTGCAGGACCGGGGGGAGGCCGCTGTCGGAAAGCTCCTGCACGAAGATGCGTACGAGGTCGGGAGGCCGCCAGTACTGGATCTCTCCCACCGCCTGGTCGCCCACGGGCTGGAGCAGGCGTTCCGCGAAGATCTGATCGAGAATCGCGTCGGCTTCCATCGGATCCTTTCCCAGCATGGCGGCGACGTCGTCGACGGAGAAGGCGGTGTCTTGTCTCCCGGACATGAGGGAGAGCGCCCGCCGAGCGGTGCTGTCGAGCTTGCAGTAGCTCCGCCTCAGCCGGGCCCGGAGGTCGAGGTCGCCCGATCCGAACTCGGCCAGGCGGCGGCGCTGATCCGCGAGCCTGTTGACAAGTTTGTCCACCGAAAGGTGGGACGACATCGCGAGTTTGGAGCCTACGGCGCGAATGGCGATGGGTAAATGGTCGGACAGCTTCGCGATGGTGTGGGCGGCCTTACGCTCTCGCTCCGTCCACTGGTTGCCCGAGATCCGCGCGAGCAGTTCGACCGCTTCGTTCGTCGAGAGCGGTTCGATTTCCACGGTCCGTGCGCCGTCCAGTCCGTAGAGCGGCGATCGGCTCGTCATCAGGACGGCACAGTGCGCTCCGGCCGGAAGCAGTGGCCGGACCTGCTCCGGCGACGCGGCGTCGTCCAACACGATGAGCGCCCGCCGCTCCGCGCACCAGCTTCGAAACAGCTCGCTGCGCCCCTCCAGAGTGGCCGTGGCCTGATCTGGCCGGAAGCCGATGGCGCGGAGGAACCCTTCCAGCACGGAACGGGGATCGACGGGCGTGCCGTCCGATGAGGTGAGCCTCGTGAAGAACTGACCGTCGGGATAGTGCCGCCGCAGCCGATGCCCCAGCCGTACGACAAGTGCCGTCTTCCCCACCCCCGCCATTCCCGTCAGCGAGACCACGCTTGGCGGCGAATTGTCGCCTCCCTTTTCCAGCATGAGTTCGATGTTCGTCAAGGTGCTCGCCCGGCCGGAGAAGTCAGCGGTGTCCGGGGGAAGCTGGGCGGGTGGCACGACGATCGAGGGAGCGGCGGGTGAATCCGCACCCTGGCGGATGAGCGAGGGATCGTCGGCGAGCACGGCCCGCTGCAGCCGCTGAACCATCAGGGACGGCTCGAGGCCGAGGTCGTCGACCATTGACTTGCGCAGCTTGTTGTAGGTGTCCAGGGCTTCGTGACGTCGGCCCGAACGGTGGAGGGCGAGCATGAGCTTCGTATGGAATCCCTCGTGCATGGGGTGAGTGATGATGAGCGACTTCAGCTCGCGAATGGCGTCGAGATGCCGGCCGAGATGGAGGTCCGCTTCGATGCGGAGCTCCAGCGCCTGGAGCCGGGCCTCCTCCAACTGGGCAGAATAGGCTTCCAGAAACGGGCCCTTCCCGATATCCGCCAATGCCGTGGAGCGCCATACGGACAACGCGCTGTTGAGAGACCGGACCGCCCGCTCGTAGTCGCCCTCGGCGAGCGATATCCTGCCCTCCTTGAAGCAGCGCTCGAAGATGAATAGATCGATGTTTTCCGGCGGAACTTTCAACGCATATCCGGCTGACTCCGTCAGGAGTGCGACACCTTTCGCATGTACCGCGCCGCCGATATCAAGAAGCTTACGAAGCTGATAGATGTACGTCTGCATGGTGGCTATCACGGTCACCGGCGGCTCGGTCAACCAAAGTTCGTCGATGAATTTGCTGAGCGGCACGGTGTGTTCGTTCATGATCAGCATCAGCGCTAGGATCGTACGGAGCTTGGGCGGTAAGGAGACCCGCCAATCATGCCCCTTGCACACTTCCAGGTTCCCCAGTAGCCGAAACTGCATGACGCCCCCTTGTGATTAGCAGTTCTCCCGCTGGCCATGACGAAGAACCAGCTCAAGCGGCCCAAGGCGCGACCGGAAACCACGGAGAGCCCTGGCGGACCCCTCCGCCGAACCTGATTACCTAGCAGTGCTCGGTGCAGACTAGCAGTGCTCGGCAGTGCCACTATAATTATGGAACCGACCATTAGCAAGCGTTTGCCCGATCTGTCGGTATCCCCCGTACCTGCGGAGTTTTCCGGCGAAAAAGATCTTGCAACAAGGACAGCCCCTCCGTGTTGGGCCGCCAACGACAGGATCCGCCCTCCGTACCGGTGGGGCGGGAGTCTGAGGACAGTTCAAATTAACCCGGCTTACTGGTGTTTACTAGTGGGGTATACACAGAAATACAAGTCTGTCTAACAAGAATGCGACGGCAACGCGTTCGGCACGTCGCTCACCGTAATCACGAAATAGACAGCGGTAAAGCCGGAACTCAGGACACGCCCGTCCCGCGGGCCGACTCCCCTTCGTACATTTCCTCGCGCAGCCGTTCTTCCGCCGTGTGTTCGACCCGCGCCATGGTGAGGCGGAGCAGGGGTGGAGCCATCACCGAGGTTATGATGGCCACCAGGACCACGATCGAGTACATCTCCGTGTTGAGCACCCCGAGCCTGAGCCCGACCATCGCCACGATGACCTCGATGACCCCGCGCGCGTTCATCCCCGCCCCCAGGGCCAGCGCCTCCCAGTGACCCAGCCGACTGATCCTCGCCCCGATGTAGGCACCGGCGAATTTCCCGGCGACGGCCAGGCCCAGCACCACCAGACCGGCCAGCAGGACGGGAGGTCGGCTCAGGGCGGTGAGGTCGATCCGCAGCCCCGCGGTCGCGAAGAACAGCGGAGCGAGCACCGACATGACCATCGTCCGCAAAGGCCCCGTCTCGACAGAGCTCAGTCCGCCCGATCCACCCAGCATGATTCCGCACACGAACGCGCCGAAGACCGCCTCGAGCCCCATGGCATGGGTCGTTGCCGCCGAGAGCAACACAAGCACGACGACCAGGGCGAGCGTGACACCTGTGTCGCAGGCTCGTCCGGCCACCCGAAGCGCTCCGCGTACGAGGGGACGTGCCAGGAAGGCGAGGGCGAACACCACGGCCACCCAGATGAGCGACAGGACGACCGCTCCACCGCGGAGACCAGTCGTGGCCATGGCCGCGACGACCGACAGCAGCAGCCAGCCGACGATGTCGTCGACCACGACGGCGCAGAGCGTGAGCTGCCCGATATTGCGATGCAGGAGCCGCAGCTCGGCCAGCGTCTTGGCGATCACCGGGATGGCGCTCACTCCCATGGCCACGCCCAGGAAGAGCGCGAACGTGCTCCGGTCGGCCGTCTGCGGGACGAGCGCGCTGGGGAACAGGAATCCGGCGGCCACGCCGAGGCCGAGCGGCACCACGATTCCCGCGATGCTGATCCTGATCGCGTCGAGCCCACGGCGCCGCACCAACGTCAGATCCATATGCGCGCCGGTGAGCCCGACCAGGAGCAGCACACCCACCTGGGCGAAGGAGTCGAGAAGATGCAGCTGCCCAGGGTCGCCGGGCAACAACCAGTTCGCTAGATGCGGTGCGGCATGGCCGAGCACAGTCGGCCCCAGCACCACCCCGGCGCAGAGCTCACCGACGATGCTGGGCATTCCGCAGCGGATCGCCAGTCTGCCCAGCAGGAGCGCCATCAGGAGCAGCGTTCCCACCTGTAACAGGAAGATGAGTAGTTCGTGCGCGCCCAGCGGGGCGACGGGGCTGACAGGGCTGACGGCGAGGACCACAGAGACTCCTCTGGCAGGGATGCGGGCTCAGCGGGGGGCGCCGCGCAGATCTGAGGCGAGCAGGGAGAGCAGTGTGGACGGATCCTCGATGTGGAAGAGGTGTCCGCCGGGTAGCACGTGCAACCGGAAGTCGCCGGCCGCCAGCTCGTCCCAGTGCTTCATGCCCTCCGGCTCGACGATGGGATCGGCTTTCCCCGCGAATCCGACGATGGGCATGGTCAGCTCGGACGTGGCTGAGGCGCGGTAGGCGGCCAGCCACTCGAGGTCCGACCTGAGCACGCGAGCGAGTCGCCCGCGCAGAGACGGATGTTCGAGTACCGCCAACGGAGTTGCGCCAAGCTGGGCGATCTCGTCGATCAGCGCGTCGTCGGCCAGGGTCGCCCACCGACGCACCCACGCGCTCGGCAGATGCGGCGGGCTGCAAGCGCCGACGAACAGGGATGCCGGTGGCCGGCCACGCCGGCACATCTCCAGGGCAAGGTCATAGGCCAGGGCTGCTCCCATGCTGTGCCCGTACAGTGCGTAGGGGCGATCGATGTAGTCGGTCAACGCGTCCGCCAGATCGCGCGGCTCGAATGCGGGCGGTTCGGTGAACCTGTTCTCCCGCCCCGGCAACTGCACCGGCTGTGCCCAGATCGAACCGGGCAGGTGGCGCCGCCACTTCGCGTAGCTGGTCCCCCCTCCCCCTGCGTTGGGGAGGCAGAAGAGGATGACGTGTGCCTCGGGAGGCGGGGGCGACCCAAGGAACCAGCGGGCGGAGCTTTCCGGCAAGGTCTTCACGGGCCTCACATCCCCAGGCGTACGGTCAGGAAGTTCGTCCACACGTCGCCGCGCTGGAAGGCGGCGTCGGTCAGGACCCTCTGGTGGAACGGGATCGTGGTACGCACCCCTGGCCCTTCGACCCGCAACTCGCCCAGTGCCCGTCGCATGCGAGCCAGGGCCGCCGCACGGTCCGGCGCCCAGGCGATGACCTTCGCGATGAGGGAGTCGTAGTACGGGGGGATCTGGCCACCGGCCTCGCAGTGCGAATCGACGCGGACGCCAGGACCGCCGGGCGCCCGGAACTCGGCCAGCCTGCCAGGAGTCGGGGTGAACTCCCGGTCGGGGTCCTCCGCGTTGATCCGTGCCTCCAGCGCGTGCCCGCGCAGCAGGACGTCCGACTGCTCCAGGCCCAGTCGCTCTCCCGCCGCGACCCGGATCTGTTCCTGCACCAGGTCCACACCCGTGACCATTTCGGTGATCGGGTGTTCCACCTGGATGCGGGCGTTCATTTCCATGAACCAGTAGCTGCCGTCCTCGTCGAGGAGGAATTCCATGGTGCCCGCACCCTGGTAGCCCAGCGCCTTCGCGCCGCGTAACGCCACTTCCCCCATCTCGGCACGCAGATCCGCATCCAGCGCGGGAGAAGGCGCCTCTTCGAGGAGTTTCTGGTGGCGGCGCTGGACCGAGCAGTCGCGCTCGCCGAGATGCACCACGTTCCCGTGGGCGTCGGCCAGGATCTGGAACTCGATGTGGCGGACGGTGGGCAGGTATCGCTCCAGGTAGACCCGGCTGTCCCCGAACACGGCCTGGGCGCTCGACCTGGTCGCCTGATAGGCGCGCCGCAGCTCGGCCGGGGAGTAGGCGACCGCGATCCCCCGTCCGCCGCCGCCCGCCACGGCCTTGACGACGGCGGGATAGCCGATCCGTTCCGCGATGGCCATCGCGGCATCCAGGGAGGTGACCGGCTCCGTCGTGCCGGGCAGGAGTGGCAGGCCTGCCTCGGCCATCAGCCTGCGCGCGGTGGCCTTGTCCCCCACCGCCTCCATCACCTGCGGCGCGGGGCCGATGAAGGCGATGCCGTTGCCGGCGCAGATCTCGGCGAAGTACGGATCCTCGGAAAGGAACCCGTAACCTGGATGGATCGCGTCGGCGCCGGCCTTCAGCGCGGCCGCGATGACGTTGGGGATGTTCAGGTAGCTTCTTCGGGCCGCTGGAGAGCCGATGCAGACGGCCTCGTCGGCCATGGCGACGTGCGACGACTCCGCATCGGCGGTGGAGTAGACGGCGACGGAGGGAATGTCGAGCTCGCGACAGGCCCGGATGATCCGTACCGCGATCTCACCTCGGTTGGCGACGAGAATCTTGGCGAACACGATCGCCCCTCACTCATCCGTGGGGAGCAGGTCGACCAAGGGCTGGCCGAACTCCACCATGTCGCCGTCCGTCCCGCGAACCGCGACCACCCGGCCGCGGAACTCCGAGATCACCGGTGTGAACATCTTCATGGCCTCGACGAGTGCGACCTGCGTCCCTATTTCCACCAGGTCCCCCAGGTCGACGAAGGCGGGTTCATCCGGTGACGGGCGGCCGTAGAACGTTCCCACCATCGGTGCGGTGATGCTCAGCACGTCGTCCGGAACCGGCTCGGCGGGCTCGGCCGGAGCAACGGCACGCTCCACCTGAGGGGAGCGGGCCTCCTCGCCGTCGCTCCAGATCACTTCGACGGAGCATTCGCCCGCGCGAACCGAGATGCTGTGAACCCGGCCGGGCAGGGCGCCGGCGATCGTCTGCAGTGTCGTGCTCAGCTCGCGCACCTGCCGGACGGTGACCGAGCCGTCAGTCTCCTCCACGGCCGCCACCTCCGATCAGTTCCATTTGGCACGCCGGGTCTCCGAACCTCGCGAATCGCCGGTACCGCTGGTCCGCGATCTCGGTGGCGGGGATGCCGAGCAGTTCGTCCAGCGCCGACTCCAGAGCGGTTCTGACGTTCTCCGCCACCACGGTGTGATCGGTGTGGGCTCCTTCGCGGGGCTCCAGCACGACCCCGTCCACGATTCCGAGGCGCAGCAGATCGGGTGGGGTCAGCTTGAGCTGCTCGGCGGCCCTCGGCGCGGACGTGGCGCTGCCGAACAGAATGGTGGAGCAGCCTTCCGGGCTGATCACGGAGAAGTAGGCGCTCTCGAGGATCAGCACCCTGTTGCCGACGGCCATCGCCAGCGCGCCACCGCTGCCGCCCTCACCGGTGATCAGGGAAACGGTCGGGACCGACAGCTCGGCCATGCGGGTGATGCAGCGGGCGATCGCGTACGCCTGGCCGCGCTGCTCGGCCTCGATCCCGGGAAAGGCACCGGGAGTGTCGACCAGGGTGACCACCGGAAATCCGAACTTCTCCGCGTATTCCATCAACCGATAGGCCTTGTGGTAGCCCCATGGCTGGGGCATGCCGAAGTTCCGGCGCACCAGCTCGCTGACCTCGCGCCCCTTCTGATGGCCGATGACCACGACGGTACGGTCACCGAGGCGGGCCAGACCGCCGACGATCGCAGGGTCGTCGCCTCCGCCCAGCCTGTCGCCGTGCAGCTCGAAGAAGTCGTCGAAGGCGTTGGCGCAGTAGTCCAGCGTCGTCGGCCGCTCGATGTTGCGGGCCTGGGCGACCACGTCGACGGCGGGCCGCTTGGACAGTCGCTCCGGCAGGGTGACCAGGCTCGGCGGTGTCCTCGCGGCCGCGGGCTCGCTCCGTTCTCCCGGGGCATGCAGCCGCAGCAGGCGTGACAGCGTTCCGCGCAGCCCTTCGCGGGGCACCACGAGGTCGATCTGACCGTTGTCTCGAAGGAATTCCGCGGTCTGGAAACCGGCCGGGAGCTCCTGACGGATGGTCTGCTCGATGACGTGCGGGCCGGCGAAACCGATGCGCGCGCCGGGTTCCGCGATGATGACGTCGCCGAGCATCGAGAACGACGCGGTGGCCCCGCCGTACGTGGGATCGGTGTTGAGGTTGACGACCAGCACTCCGGCGGCATGGAGGCGACCGAGTTCCTGGCTCGTCTTGGCCAGTTGCATGAGGGAGATCGCGCCCTCCTGCATGCGGGCGCCGCCGGAGGCCGAGACGATGAGCAGGGGGACCCGGTCTTCGAGCGCGCGCCGGGCGGCGCGAGCGATCAGCTCGCCGGCGGCGCCTCCGATGCTGCCGCCGAGAAACGTGAAGTCCAGTAGCGCGATCACCAGGGGCAGACCGTCCAGCCGCGCTGTGCCGCACACGACCGCGGCCGGGTTGCCCGTCCGGATCTGGCTCTCCGCCACCCGCTGGGTGTACGGCTTGGTGTCGACGAACCCGAGGATGTCGACCGGCACCACGTCGCCGCCGAATCTCGCCAGGCTGCCCGGATCGAGCAGCAGGTCCAGCCGCTCCTGCGCCGAGAGCCGGAAGTGGTACTGACACTCGGGGCAGACCTTGAGATTGCGCTCCAGCCGCCGCCGGTAGATCAGCTCGTCGCAGCCCAAGCACCGCAGCCAGTCGTCCTCGGTGCCGCCGAACCTGGAGACCCGCAGCGCGACGACCGGAGAGGGACTCGTCGTCGTCATGGCTCACTCCGCCCCGTGCGTGTAGCGCGCCTGGCAGAAGATCGAGTTGATGTCGTCGGTCACCGCGCGGCACTCCTTGAAATGGCCCTGGACGTCCGGATGGCGCTGCATCAGGTCGAACTCCTCCTTGCTGCGCCACTGGGCGTAGTTGACGACACGGGTGCCGTCGTAGCTCATGTGAACGTTGGCGGAGACGAAGCCGGGAAACCTCTGGATGATGTCCGTGGCCTCCACGATGACGTCGTAGATGCGTTTCTGGTCTCCCGGTGTCACCGTGAAGATGTTGATGAGCGTGTAGTAATCGTCTTCCGGGACGATCTTCCCCATGAAAGCCTCCATCGGCCTGGTTTCCTCACACGGCTTTCACGACCAGCGCGGAGTTGAATCCGCCATGGCCGCGGGCCACGATGAGCACGGTCCGGATCGGCAGTTGTCTGGCCTGCTCCCTGACCACGTCGATTTCGTACTGGTCCGGCACGTCGCTGACGTTGGCGGCGGCGGGCACGACGCCTTCCTTGATCATCATGAGCGCGCTGACGACATCGAGCGGCCCGCCGCCGGAGTACAGCCGGCCCGTCATCGTCTTCGGGATGGACACCGCGACCGCCCGGGGGCCGAACACCTGCCTGATCGCCTCCGCCTCGACCTCGTCCAGAGCGGGCAGGCCACTCGCGTCGGCGATGACCACATCGACCTCGGCCGGCTCGACGCCTGCGTCGTCCAGCGCGCCGCGGATCGCCCGCGCCAGTGCGGGCGGACGGCCGGTTCCCTGCGCCGGGTCGAAGGACGCCGTATAGCCTGCGATCTCCCCGTAAATCCGTGGGGCGCCTCGTGCGAGCGCGGCTTCGCGCTCTTCGAGGAGCAGGATCGCACCCCCCTCTCCGGGGACGTATCCGTTCGCGTCCCGGTCGAATGGGAGGAACGCGCGGCGCGGATCGTGGCTCGTGCTCAGCCGCCCGTTGGGGATCTGGGCGGTGAGCCCCCAGGGGCAGAGCGGTGCGTCCATTCCTCCGGTGATGGCGATCCTGACGCTCCCTTTGCGCAGGTGCCTGCGGGCACAAGCCAGTGCGTCAAGCCCTCCCGCCTGCTCGGCCACCATCACCGAACTGTGTCCCTTGGCGCCGTGCCTGATGGAGAGCTGACCGGTGTTCACCGCGTAGAACCAGGCGAAGGACTGGTAGGCGCTGACCCGGTGCGGTCCCTCGCTCCACAGTTTCTGCAGTTCGTGCTGCCCGAACTCGAACCCACCACAGCCGTTGGCGGTGATCACTCCGATCTCGTACTCGTTCAGGTCCGTGACGGCGATGCCGGCGTCCTCCAGTGCCCAGTCGGTGGCGGCCAGCGCGAACTGGGTGACCCGATCGGTCTGTGGCACCAGCCGCCCCGGTACGTGCTGCGCGGGGGCGAAGCCGAGCACTTCTCCGCCGACCTGAGTGGGGTACGACGAGGGGTCGAACCGGGTCAGGCGGCGAATCCCGCTGTCGGCCGCCAGGGTCGCCGCCCAGAAATCACCCGCTCCGAGCCCGTTGGGAGCGACCACGCCTACTCCCGTCACCACGATCCGCTCACTCATGTTCCCGGTCCTTCAGCCGGCGCAGAATCGCCGCGCTCTGGAACCCGCCGAACCCGCTACCGACGCTGAGCGCCGCATCCACCTCGCGCTCGCGGGCGACGAGCGGGATGTAGTCCAGGTCGCATTCGGGATCAGGTTCGTGCAGATTCGCCGTCGGAGGGACGACGCCGTGCTCGATCGCCAGCGCACACGCCGCGATCTCGATCGAGCCGACCGAGCCCAACGAGTGGCCGATCATCGATTTGATCGAACTCACGGGGATTCCGTAGGCCGCCGGGCCGAGGGCGTCCTTGAACGCCGCGGTCTCGTGCAGGTCGTTCTGCTTGGTACCGGAGCCGTGCGCGTTGATGTAGTCGAAGTCCTCGGGGGCCAGGCGAGCCTGCCGCATCGCCTCGCGAATGGCCTCGGCCATCTCCCTGCCGTCAGGTCGCAGCCCGGTCATGTGGTAAGCGTTGCAACGGGTGGCGAATCCCGCGAGCTCGGCGTAGACATGGGCGCCGCGCCGCCGGGCGTGTTCCAGTTCCTCGACGACGAAGATCGCCGCCCCCTCCCCGAGGGCGAAGCCGTTGCGGGTCCTGTCGAAGGGACGGCACGCGCCGGCGGGATCGTGGTTGTCGGGAGATGTGGCACGTAACGCGTCGAAGCACGCGTAGGTGATGGGCGACAGGGGCGCGTCGGACGCGCCGGTGATCATGACGTCCGCCGAGCCGTCCCTGATCAGCTCAAGGGCGTGGCCCACGGCGTCCAGCCCGGAGGTACAGCCGGTGGACACGACCGTGGCAGGTCCTTCGGCACCCGCCGCCCACGCGACCTCGCGGGCCAGCGACGAAGGCACGAAGAAGTCGAACAGCTGCTCCGCGGCCCGGCGGTGGTCGACGAGCCATTCACTGCCGCGACCGCTGACCGCGACGTACTGGCTCTCCAGCCCCATCGTGCAGCCCACGGCCGTTCCGACGCTGACACCGGTACGCTCCGGATTCAGGCCGGCCATCCACAGCCCGCTGTCCTCCAGTGCCTCACGCAGGCAGACCACGGCGAACTGGACCATGCGGTCGAGCCCCTCGGCCTGTTCACGCGACAGATTCGCGGCCAGCGGATCGAAGTCGACCTCGCCGGCGATCCGCGAGCGGAAGCCCGTGGCGTCGAACAGCGTGACAGGCCGGGTCGCGGACCGGCCGGAGGTGATCTGTTCCCAGAACGGTTTGGTGCCCACTCCGCCTGGGGCGATGACGCCCATTCCGGTGATCACGGCTCTGCGCATCGCTCATCCCCCCACGGCCGGCGGGGCGTCGACCGGGGAAGGCACCGGCTCCACCTCGACGTGCCCCACCTCCGGGCTGGGAGCCAGCGGCGCGATCTGGAACACCACCAGCGCCTGGCCCTCGCCGCGGTTCTCGATCCTGTGCGGCGTGTACTTGGGGACCATCGCGGCCTCGCCGCTGTCCAGGTGGAGTTCCTCCCCGTCGTTGACACGGAGGACGACCGAGCCGTGCGCGACGAAGATGAACTCATCGGAGTACGGGTGATAGTGAGCGGCGACGAACTCCCCGCCGTCGAGCGTCATGGTCCCGAGGAAGCCGGAGCTCGCCCCGACCGAGGCCGGGGTCAGCAGCGGCCGGATGCTCCCGCCGAGCCGCCGGCTGGGCTGGACATCCTTCATCGCCACCTTCAGCACGTTCGGCCCGTCCGCGCTCATGCCTGCCATCGGTAGAACTCCTCCGCTTTGGTGTCCTTCAAGTTCGTGAGCGCGCCGGAGTAGGGCGTCAGATATCTCGCCAGGCTGTCTCTGGTCTCGATGAACAGCGGGTTCGTGCGGGCGGCGTAGATGCGCTCCGTGAGGTCGCCCGGCAGGTCCGCGTGCCCCTCCACCAGATGGACGTAGAGGCCGCGGAAGCTGAAGAGCGTTCTTCCCACTACGCCGATCTCCTGCGGCAGGCCGGTCTTGTCATGGGCGGCCCAGATCTCCGCCACGTTGTCGGTGTCGTCTGGCTTCATGCGATCGATGAAGAGAACGCGCTTCATTTCAGGCTCCTGTGGTCAGCGGATGTTCGACCCGAGTTCCTTCTTGATCGCATCGCGATCGATCTTTCCGTTGGAGTTGAGTGGGAGATCCGTCCAGCGGGTCACCGTCCGCGGAATCATGTGACCGGGCAGCCTGGCGCCGAGCGCTGTGTGCAGTGTGCCGTCCGGATCGGCGTCGCCCGTGTAGACGGCGTGCAGGACGGTGGCGCCGGCGGGTTCGGCGATGGCAACGACGATGACGTCCCGGACTCCAGGTTGATCGCGCAGGGCGGCTTCGATCTCACCCAGCTCCACGCGGTAGCCCTGCACCTTCACCTGATGGTCGGTCCTGCCCAGGTGGACGAAGCCCGCCGGCTCGATCCTGACCAGGTCGCCCGTGCGGTACCACAGGTCCTCGCCCGGCGGCTCGACGCCTTCGTGGACCTCGGCCGTGGCTCCCGACGAGCGCATGAATCTCCCTGCGTTGTCGGCGGGATCGAGGTAGCCGGCGAATCGCTGGGCACCGCGGACGCACAGCTCCCCGGTTGTCGTGGTGCGACCGTCCTCGCCCACGACCATGGCCTCCATGCCCGGGTACAGGTGACCGATCGGCACCGTTCCGTTGACCGGGAAGGGCCAGTCGGAGGGCTTGGCGGGCAGCCGGTACTGGGCGCAGCTGAGGGTGAGTTCGGTGGGGCCGTAGAGGTTCTCGATGACGCTGCCGGGCGCCGCGGCCTGCCAGGCCGCGGCCTGCGTCACGGTCAGCTGCTCGCCGCAGAACAGGCTCCAGCGCAGTTCGGGCATGCTTCCCACGGGCAGGCGGCCCAGTCGCTGCGCCATCGACACGACCGACGGCACGGAGAACCAGTGGGTGATGCGCTGCTTGACGACAAAACGAGCCGGAGCCAGAAGCTCTCCCCGCGTCGGCACCACCAGCGTCGCGCCGGAGCCCCAGCTGGCGAAGAGGTCGAAGACCGACAGGTCGAACGTCAGGTCGAAGGTCTGAGTGACCCGGCTGCCCGGCCCCAGCTCGTAACGCGGGATCACGTGCTCGAGATATGCGGAGACGTTGCCGTGGCGGATGGGCACTCCCTTGGGGATACCGGTAGAGCCGGACGTGAAGAGGATGTAGGCCACGTCCGAGGGCTTCGGGACCGTCCACGATCGCGTCGCCGGCCTGGATCTCAGCTCCGCGAGCGTCTCGTCGTCCAGCCCGAGGACGGGCTTCAGGAGTTCGAGCTCGGGGTCCTGGGAGAGGACGATCTCCACGCGAGCGTCACTCACGATGCGCTCGTTGCGCGCTCGTGGGAACGCCGGGTTCATCGGGACGACTGCCGCGCCCAGCCGCTGCGCCGCCAGATAGCCGGCATACACGGCGAGCGACCGCATGCCGTACAGACCTACCCTGCTGGGTACGGAACCGTGCCTGCTGATGATCTCAGCGGCGATGGCGCCCGCCAGATCGTCGAGCCGGCGGTAGGTGAGCCGGTCCCCGGCCACCTCCAGCGCGATCGCGTCCCCATGCTTGACCACGGAGTCCGAGAACCACTCGTACAATGATCGATCTACCATGACAGTCCCATCGGGAACGCTGGCTGTTCAGGCCGGGGTGGTGGCGGCGAGCTCGACTTTCTTCTTGATGACCGCCATCTGGACGGCGGTGTTGTCGTTGATCCGCTTGGTGATGCCGGCGTCGTCGAACGGCGCGTCGGGCCTGGCTTCGAACTCCTGACGCCAGCGCATCAGCGTTCCCGTCCCCTGTGGTGCGAAGGTCCAGTAGATCCGCATGTACACGAACGGTCCGGTCTCGACGCGGTGGGCGGCGACCGACCGGGTGGCCGGGTTCACGGTGCGTTCACTGACCCAGGTCCACACCGTGCCGTCGTCATCGGGCTTCATGGTCAGCCGGAAGCGGACCGTGTCGCCTTCCTCGTGAAGAATCTCGGTGCTGGCGTACTCGGTGAAAAGGTCCGGCCAGCCGCGCACGTCGTTGGTCAGGCGCCAGACCAGCTCTATGGGCGCCTCGATGTAGATGGAGTTGTCGGTCTTGGATGCCATCAGTTCCCACTCCTCGTTGCCGTGTTCACGTGGTGGAGAATCTGGTCGATGGTCATGGCCTGGAGCCCTTCGGGCAGGTTGATGCCGTACTGGTCAAAGATGACCTTCTCCAGCTCAATCACCCCGATGGAGTCGACGCCCAGGTCGCTGAGCGACCCCTGTGCCGCGCCGGCGATGACGTCAGGCTCGAGACCGAGGTGTCTGGTCAGGATGTCGTGCAGCCCGACCTCGGATATGACGGTTTCCATGTGCCCCTCCTGATCAGATGGGCCTGCACTCGAGCAGGGTCCAGTGGTAGATCGGCTCTGAGATCACTTCGAACTTCGCGTCGGCGAACAGCGATTTCCAGTCGTCCCAGGTGCGTTCGCGGCCGCCGTGGAGCACGAGCATGTCGACGTCGAGGAACTTTCCGTGATCCCAGGCGTTGCCGGGGTCAAGGACGGAGTCGACCACGAGCAGCCGGGCGTCCCGGTCGGCGATGGTCTCCCTGACCCGGCGGAGGATCAGCCCGGCCTCCTCGTCCGCCAGGTCGTGCAGCACCGCCTTGAGGAAGTAGGCGTCGCACGTGTCCGGGATGGGGTCGGTCCGGAGATCACCGGTCTGGATGACGGCCCGCTCCGCGACACCGTGCTCGGCGAAAACCGCTTCGGCCTTGTCCGCCATCCACGGGAAGTCCACCAGGTGCGTGGTGACCTGGGGGTGACGCTTGAGCACCTGTGCCATGAAGTAGCCATCGCCACCTCCCAGGTCGGCGATTCGGTGGAACCGCCCAAGATTCCATTGGGCCAGCTCCTCCTCGGCGAACTGACGGCTCCAGTGCGACATGAAGGCGTCGTAGAAGGCGTCGACCTCCGGGTTCTGCTCCAGGTACTGCCCGAAGGACATCCCGAAGGCCCGCTCGAAGACCGGTTCTCCAGTCCGAACGCTGTGCAGGATCTCCCCGTACGGCCGGTCGGTCAGCTCCATCCTGTTGTACTTGACCAGGGGAAGGACGCCATCGGGATTGTCCGACCGCAGGCCGTCGGCCAGGGAGGTGAGACTGAAGACCCGCCTGGGCCCCTCGGCGAAGATGCCGACGGCCGCCGCGCACCTCATGACCCGGTAGAGCGCGGAGTCGTCTGCTTCGGCCTGCCGGGCGAGGTCGTCCACCGCACGGGGACCATCGGCCAGAAGGTCGGCGATGCCGAGCTCCACGAGGACGTTGACGATCTGCGACAGCCGGCCGGAGCAGGCGAGAAGGATCAGGTGCTGGGCGTGAAGGTTGTCGGGGATGGGATTGTCGGCCATTGTTCTCTCTCCCGTTCTCACTGCGACAGGACGGTCGCGGCCCGGCTGTTCCGGATCGCCTCGTTCACCGTGGCGAGCACGTCGCGAGGCGTACGCTGCCTGCCGACCGTCTCGTCCGACAGATCGAGTCCGTAGCGGTGCTTGATCTGGCTGAGCACTTCCAACAGGGCGACGGAGTCGTATCCGAGCTGCTCGAAGAGGACGTCGATGATGTCGTCGCCGAGGGCGGCTTCCTCGGCTTCTCCCGCATATGTCCGGGTAAGCTCGATGAGTTTTTCCAGGGTCAACTCTTCCACGGGTTCCCGCCCTTCTTGGTTTCAGCGCTGATTTCACCCGCGCCAAGACAGGAGAACACTTCGTACCGGACGAACCACGGTCGGATTAGGCATGCTTCGGCAGCCTGTTTTCTAGATTCTGCACCCGCCCTCGACTTGTCAAGCCCGAATCTGTTCAGTGATTCACGAGCGCTTCTTTAGAGCGTTATCGAAGAATTCCGCACAGAATTATCGTGGCCATATTCGTGTGCACCGGCGGACACCGCCACGGCCGTCAGGATCAGGCCGTCGCGGACGAGCCACCGGCCCGTGAGCTCGGGCAGGTCTCGTCCGCCCGCCGCTGGAGCAGGCGCCGGCAGGCGAGCGGCGAAAGCACCGCCCGGATCGATCACCACCTCGACCTCGGTGAATCTCAGGCCGCGTCCGGCCAGCGGGAACCAGGTTTTGTAGACCGACTCCTTGGCGCTGAACAGCAGCTTGTCCCAATGCACGTGCGGCCACTCGTCCAGGAGCTCCGCCAGCAGAGTTCGCTCCTCGCCCACGGTCACGGCCTCCAGCGCGGCCCGCGACAGCGGCGTGTTCGGCTCGGCGTCAAGGCCGAGAGCGACGACATCACGGGTGAAGGCCACGGCCGAAGCCCGATAACCGGGGCAGTGCGTCATGCTTCCCACCACGCCCTCCGGCCATCCCGGCGCTCCTCGCTCACCTGGGACGACGGCCACCGGCGGGACGCCGAGCGCGGCCAGGGCGCGCCGAGCGCACAGCCGCACGGTCGCGAACTCACGGCGTCGCTTCTCCACCGCACGGGCCACGGCCGCCAGCTCCTCGGGGTACAGCCAGGCGTCGGCTGGATCGTGGAAGGCCTCGGCCGCGGCCACGCGGCGAGGCAGGATTTCAGAGATCACTTCGCATCCTTCGCCAGGAAGAATTCGGGTCCTGTCAGGGCGACTGACGTGCTTCTTGATTGGTTCTTCAGCGGGCTTAGAGGTCGTCCGGCGAGCGTGAATCGCGAAAGCGGCAGATTAATCAGCCCGACTCCGAATAGGAAGCATCATGCCAGACGTCGAGGTTCCCGTTATGATCACGGGCGGAGGTCTGACCGGACTCGCCGCCGCGCTTTTCCTCCGCCAGCAAGGCGTCGACTGCTATCTGGTCGAACGAAACACGACCACATCCCAGCTATTGCGGTCCACACATGTGAGCCCGAGGACCATGGAGCTTTTCCGCACCGTTGACATTCAGCAGGCGGTGTGGGATGTGGCCGAGAAAGTGATCCCCGGAAAGTTCTGGTCGGCGCAGGACCTGCCGCCGCACCAGCTCCCCCGCGCCATCCTGCGGGCCGGCTCACTGGCCGACGTCGTACGCGGCGACGTCGTCGTGATGGAGGAAGGCTCGAATCAGTTCAACGACATCGGGCCGGTGGAGCCGGTGTGGTGCGGCCAGGACAAGGTCGAGCCCATCATGGCGCGCGAAGCCGTACGGCGGGGCGCCCAGATCAGCTTCAACACGGAGATGCTGTGGTTCACGCAGGACGACGACGGCATCACCGCGGCCGTCCGCGATCGCGGCACCGGAGTGGAGTCGACGGTTCGCGCCCAATACCTGATCGCGGCCGACGGCGCCGGCGGGTCCATCCGAACGAGCCTGGGGATCGGGCGCACGGGAAACGGCACGGTGGGGCACGTGCTGAACGTGCTGTTCAAAGCGGATCTGGATGCCATACTCGGCGGCCGCAGGTTCCTCATTCTGTACCTGGCCAACCGCGAAGCGCCGGGCATGCTGTTCAAGCTCGACGACGAGCGATGGATCTTCGGGCTCTTCTGCGGCCCCGAGGACATCGTCGAGGGCAAGATCTCGCACGAGCGGTGCGTCGAGTTGATCCGCAAGGCGACCGGCGAGCCGGACCTCTCGATCGATGTGCACATGACCATGGGCTGGTGGATGGCCCACGAGATCGTCGAGTCCTACCGGGACGGCCGGGTCTTCCTCGCCGGCGACGCCTGCCATGTGCTCCCCCCGACCGGCGGTTTCGGCGCCAACGCCGGGATCCAGGACGCGAACAACCTGGCCTGGAAACTGGCCGGGGTGCTCCAAGGGTGGGCGGGCCGGAACCTGCTGGACACCTACGAGGCGGAACGCCGCCCGGTCGGCAAGGAGACGGCTGATCAGGCCTGGATGCGTCATATGCAGTGGAGCGGGCCGCACGACTCCGCGGTGCACGACCAGCGCGACCAGACCGTCGTCACCACGGCCTACCGCTACACCTCCGATGCCATCGACGGAGAGCCCTATGACGAGGCGCTCGGCCACGATCTGAACATCGACGGCCGTCCCGGCATGCGCGTACCGCACGTCTGGCTCGCCAAGGACGGCGCGCAGGTCTCGACCGTCGACCTGGCCAGGGGCTGCTTCGTACTCCTCTGCGGAGCCGACGCCACGTCGTGGGCGCAGGCGGGGCGGGAGGCCGGCGAACGCCTGGGCATCCCGCTCCAGGTCCATCAGATCGGCGGAGAGGTGGCGGACCGGGAAGGCCGCTTGCCCGCCTCGGCAGGCATCACGTCCAGAGGCGCGCTGCTGATCCGCCCCGACGGGTTCGTCGGCTGGCGTTCCGCGGATCACGTGACCGACCCAGAGCACGTCCTGGGAAGCGTGTTGTCCCGAATCTGCGCTCGATAGCAGACCTCCCCCCGAAAGGTTCCACCATGGCCACTATCTCCGCCTCAGACGGCTACTACACGACCATCAGCGTCTTCACCACGAAACCCGAAAACCAGCAGCGGCTCTTCGAGGTCATCTCGGCAGGTGAGGAGCAGCTGAAGGGCTTTCCAGGACTGGTGTCGGGGAGCGTCCACCTCAGCCACGACGGCACCAAGGTCGTCGGCTACGCCCAGTGGGAGAAGCCGGAGGACTTCGACGCCATGCGGGCCCAGCCCGGACGGCAGGGCCACTTCCAGGAGGTCCGCGAGCTCGTCACGGACGTCGACCTGATCGCCTGCCGCGTCGCCTACACGCATGAAAACGACGGAATCCACTAACCGAAGGGTGAATCACATGACACGAATCGCGCCTGAAGACGCCCACTTCACGATGGTCAACATCTTCACGACCACCCCGGAGCACCAGGAACAGCTCTTCGACGTCATGTCCCAGGGGGCGGAGGTCATGGGGCGCCATCCCGGGTGTGTCTCGGTGAGCATGCACCTCAGCCACGACGGCACCCGGCTCATCAGCCTCACCGAGTGGCGGACGAAGGACGACTTCGACGCCATGCGCGCCCGGAGTGACCTGCAGAAGTACTTCAAGGAAGTCAGCGGGATCATCACCTCCGTCGATCCCAATCCCTGCCGCGTCGCCTACAGCAGCGACGTGGCCCACCAGGTCCAGGGCTGAGCCACCGAACCGGAAGAGGGAAGACATGTACGACGCGATGCTGGCCGAGACCGTCAAGATCACCGGTGCGGGTGGAGACGAGGTCGAGGCGTACGTCGCCCGCCCGCTCAACGCCGGCCCCCATGGCGGCGTGGTCGTGATCCACCACATGCCGGGCTACGACGAGGCGCACAAGCAGATCACCCGCAAGTTCGCCTCCCGCGGTTACCTCGCGATCTGCCCCAACCTCTACTACCGGGAGGCGCCGGGCGCCGACCCGGGCGACGCCTCCGCGGCCGCCCGCGCACTTGGCGGCGTTCCCGACGACCGCCTGGTCGGCGACGTCGGGGGCGCGGCGGACTACCTGCGCTCGCTCACGACGTCCAACGGCAAGGTCGGCGTGATCGGCTACTGCTCCGGCGGACGCCAGTCCTTCCTGGCCGCCTGCCGGCTGCAGTTGGACGCGGCAGTGGACTGCTACGGCGCCTTCGTCGTGGGCAAGCCGCCAGAGGGCATGCCCTTCCAGATCGAGCCGATCGTCCATCTGACCAAGGACCTGTCCTGCCCCCTGCTTGGGCTCTTCGGACAGGACGACTCGACGCCTTCCCCCGAGGAGACCGCCGAGTTCGAGGTCGAACTCAAGCAGCACGGCAAGACCTACGAGTTCCACACGTTCGAGGGCGCCGGCCACGGGTTCTTCGACGTGGACCGCAAGAGCCACCGGCCCAAGGCCGCCTACGAGGGCTGGAAGAAGGTCTTCGACTTCTACGGCCGCCACCTCGCATCCTGAAGGAGACGATTCGCGATGTGCACCTATCTCACCGAAAAGGTCGCCGCCACGGGCAGCGCCAGGGGAGCCAGTGACTGGTTCGACGTGAGCGAGGCGACCGTCTATTTCGATCATCCACAGCACGCGCAGTACGCGCACACGCTGAACATCGACTTTCTCAACCCGGACCAGGGGCCCTCGGCGAGGGTGGCGGTGGAGCTCACCGCGGAGACCGCCCGCGCCTTGGCGCAGGCCATCGTCTCCACCCTCAGCTCGGTCCCCACGGGCCTGCTCGAGGAGCCGGCACTGAGCGGTCACGCAACCTGAGGAGCCACCATGCGAGCAGTTGGCATCACGTCATTCGGCGGCCCGGAGGCCCTGTCGGTCCTCGACCTCCCGACGCCCGAGCCTGGGCAGGGAGAGGTACGCGTGCGGGTGCACGCGGCCCCCATCCACAATTTCGACCTCGTGGCGCGAGCGGGCTGGCTCGGCCCGATGCTCCCCGCAGGCCCGACCTACGTCTTCGGCTGGGACGCGTCGGGCACCGTGGACGCTGTCGGCCCCGGCGTCTCCGGGTTCACACCCGGTGATCGGGTCGTGGGAATGTCGGACTGGCTGGAGACGAAGGCGGGAACCCAGGCCGAGTTCGTCGTCCTGAAGGCCGGTGCTCTGGCCCCCGCGCCCACGACCGTCTCCATGGACGAGGCGGCGACGCTGCCCATCAACGCCCTGACCGCCATGCGCGTGCTGGACCTCCTCGGTCTGAGCGAGGGCCAGACGCTCGCGGTGACGGGGGCCGGCGGCGCGGTCGGCGGGTACGTCGTGGAGCTGGCGCGCCGACGCGGAATCGAGGTCATCGGGCTGAGTTCCAGTCAGGACGAGGCCTTCGTCACCGGATTCGGCGCACGCTTCGTACCGCGTTCTGACGACCCGGTCGGGGCGCTGCGGGCCGCCGCACCCGGCGGCGTCGACGGGCTCGCCGACGCCGCCACCATCGGCCACGCCATGCTGGACGCGGTCAGGGACTGCGGTGCGTTCGCCGGCCTCACGCCTCCGAAGACGCCCTCGCCCGCGCGCGGCATCCAGGTCCACCAGGTGCACGTGGAAAGCGACGGGGCGAGACTGCGTGAGCTGGTCTCCCTCGTCGAGGAGCGGCGTCTGACCCTCCGGGTCTTCCAGTCCTTCCCTCTCGAGCAGGCCGGTCAGGCGCACACGTTGATGGCCAAGGGCGGGCTGCGCGGCCGCCTGGTCCTGAAGCCGTAGGTCCGGCCGGACAGGGAGGCGTTATGGACATCGGAATCGGACTGCCGTCGAACATTCCCGGCGCCGAGGCCGTACAGGTCGTGGAATGGGCGGGCCGGGCGGAACGCCTCGGCTTCTCCAGCCTGGGCGCCATCGACCGCCTGGTGTACGACAACTACGAACCGCTGATCACCCTCGCCGCCGCGGCGGCGGTGACCACGCGGATCAGGCTGGCCACGGTCGTGGTCATCGCCCCCCTGCACGCGAACACGGCCATGCTGGCCAAACAGGTGGCCTCGGTCAACCGCCTGTCGGGCGGCAGGCTCGTGCTCGGGCTCGCTCCTGGCGGCCGGGCGGACGACTACGAGGCGTCCCGGCTCGCGTTTGACAAGCGGGGCAGAGCCTTCGACCTCATGATCACAGAGATGCGCGATATCTGGTCAGGTGGCCGGGGTATCGGACCGCGGTCGGCGGCACCGCAGATCATCATCGGCGGTTTCGCGCCCCGTTCCTTCGAGCGGGCCGCTCGGCATGGAGACGGATGGATCGCCGGCGCGGACGGCGCGGAGGTCTTCGCGCAGGGCGCTGAGCGTGCTCGGCAGGCCTGGCGGGCCGCGGGCCGGGAGGATCGCCCGCGCTTTCAGGCGCTCTGCTACTTCTCGCTCGGCCCCGACCCCGACCACCACGCCAAGAAGTACCTGCATGATTACTACGCCTTCGCCGGGCCGTTCGCCGAGAAGATCGCCGCTGCCACGCTCAAGGACAAAGAGACGATCAGAAGCACCATCGAGGCGTACGAGAAGGCCGGGAACGACGAGCTGATCCTCCTGCCCGTCAATCCCGACCCCGAGCAGGTTGATCTGCTCGCCGAGGCCATCGGGTAAGCGCCCCCGCCCATGCTCCGCGAACCTCACGGTTCGCGGAGCATGCGCTTGCGTGCCTTCGCCTCGCCGTCAGGAGGTGCGAGAGTCGTCGTTCTCGCGGTTTGCGAGGACCTCGGCCATGTGCGTCTGCGCCCAGTTTGTGAGCCCGCGCGTTATGTGGTGGAGCGAGAGACCGAGGTCGGTCAGCTCGTAGGAGACGGTGACAGGGACAGTTGGGGCCGCCTGCCGATCGCGAGGGTGCCTTGGCCGTTCAATCGGCCGACGTCGGGGTCAACCTCCGGCTCGGCGACGCCGAAGGTCCCCAGCCCGGCTTCCTGCCGCCGAAACGCGGAAAGCCGGGATGCGCCTGACGGCGAATCCCGGCTCCCGAGCCTACGAACAATTCATCCGGTGGGAGTACCGGAGCCCTCCAGTTCCAGTTCGAAGATCGGGTGCAACTGGTTGAGCCCGGAGATCAGCGTCACGAAGTCCTTACGCGGGAAGAACAGCTTTCCCGGATCGACGAGGGCCTGCGCGTATTCGTAGTAGGCGGCGCGATCGAGTCCGGCGTTGTAGAAGTACCGGACGAAGGAGATGATGTTCCCGAGAAATTCCCGATAGGACTTCTCGTAGCGCTCGAATATCGACGCCTCCAGATCGGGGGCGTCCAGCACGGCGGGAATCGCCTTGGCGACCGCGCTCGCGGACAGCATGGCCAGCGTAACTCCGGTGGAGAACAGCGGGTCCACGAACGCCGCGGCGTCTCCGATGAGCATCCACCCCGGTCCGGTCAGCCGGTCGCACGCGTACGACCAGTCGCGGGCGCTGCGGAAGGCGCTGACCTGGGAAGCGCTCTCGAGCATGCGCTTGATGTGGGTCGACTCCCCGATCTTGGCAGCGAACAGCTTGGGCAGTTCCAGGCCGCTCGCTGTGGCGTCCTCGACGGCGGTCACGAAACCCACGCTGTGCGTGCCGTCGGAGATGGGGATGTACCAGAACCAGCCACCCGGGACATGCTCGATGAAGATGTTGCCGGCCTCGTCACCGGTGAGGCTCTCGCCGTTCTGGAAGTAGCTCCACACGGCCACGTTCCTCAGGTCCTCGTGCCAGTCGACCTCGGTCAGGCTCCGGCCCAGCACGCGCGCCTGCCCCGAGGCGTCGACCACCAGCTTCGCGCGGCTCTCGACCTCTTCACCACCGCGCAGGTGGTACCTGACCCCGACGACGCGATCGTCCTCGACGATCGCCTCCTTGACGATCGCCTCCTCGACGACCTTGGCGCCCAGTTCGCGGGCGCGAGTGAGGACCAGGGCGTCGAAGTCGGCGCGACGCACGTTGTAGGCGTGGGGGAACTCCGGCTTGCCCTCGACGAACGTGAACGTCCAACGCCCGTCCTGGCCCCATACCAGACTGCCGCCGTATTTCTTGATGAATCCGTGGTTCTCGACGCGCTCCCGTATGCCGAGCTCGTCGAGGACCCCGACGCATCCGGTGATGAGAGATTCGCCGATGTGATAGCGGGGGAACTTCTCCCGTTCCAGCAGCAGGACATCGATTCCCTGCCGGGCGAGCAGACCGGCGGCCGAGGCACCCGCTGGTCCTCCGCCTATCACGATGACGTCGTGCTCGGCACCCTCTGACGATTGGCTTGGCATCGTGTTCTCCTCATCCTCGCTATTCTCATGGCCACGCTGCCGCCGACTGCTCAAGAAGCTCTAAGAAATCGCTGGGAAAGCACGTCAGAACCACTCCGCGAATATCCGGCAATTAATCTTCAGCGCCTCTTCAGCAGTTCTTTAATGCCTCCTGTCATGCTCGCTGCCGAATGCCTGAGCACGGAGGAACCGCCCCATGAAAACGACTTCCGCCGCCGCGGCGAATGACTTGCGACGCGACTTCGACGGTCTCGTCATCCTCCCCGGCGATGCCGAGTACGATCTCGCACGCCGGGTCTGGAATGTGGATGTCGTGCGGGAGCCGGCGATGGTCGCACGTCCGGCCACGGCCATGGGCGTGCAACAGGCCGTCCGCTTCGCCCGCCGGCACGACCTGCCCATCGCGGTGCGCGGTGGCGGTCACGGGCTCGCCGGTTACGGAACAGCCGACGACGCGCTGGTCGTGGACCTGCGCGGCCTGTCCAGCGTCCACGTCGACGCCACAGAACGGATCGCCACTGTCGGCGCGGGCCTGACCTGGGGCGTGCTGGACGGGGCAACGCAGGAACACGGCCTGGCAGTGACCGGGGCCGACGCGCCGATGGTCGGTGTAGGCGGCGTCACCGTCGGCGGCGGGCTCGGCTGGCTGCACCGGCTGGCCGGGCTGACCTGCGACAACCTCCATTCCTGCGACGTGGTGACCGCGGACGGCGAACTCCTTGAAGCCTCACCGCGGCGGCATCCCGACCTTTATTGGGCGCTGCGTGGCGGCGGCGGAAACTTCGGCGTGGTGACCCGGTTCCAGTTCCGGCTGCGACCGGTCCGCGAACTGATGGCGGGCACGCTCGTGTACCCCCTGGACAGAGCTCCTGAGGTCCTCGGTTTCTACCAGGAGCAGTGCGAGGACGCGCCGGTCGAAACGGCACTCCGGCTGACCCTCATGAAGGCGCCACCGGCCCCGTTCATTCCCTCGGAACTGCACGGCGAGCCAGTCCTGCTCCTGGGAGCAGTGGCATACGGACCGCCGGCGACCGCAGCCTCCCTGCTGCGCGCCATCCGGGACTTCGGCTCTCCTGCCGCGGACACGATCCGGCCCGTGAGCTATCTGGAACTGCAGCAACCGCCGGGCCGCTTTCCCGAGCGCCAGCGCGCATACGGCTACAGCGCCTTCCTCGGCCGCCTGGACGACACGCTTATCGACGCGTTCGTCGACGCCGCGACGGAGCTGCCAAGCCCTCTGGCCATGATCCAGGTTCAACAGCTGGGCGGCGCCATCACCAGCGTCGCCGACGACGACACCGCCTTTCCCCACCGGCGGGCGACACACCACCTGGCGGTCAACGCCCTCGCCGCGCAGGACGACGTCGCCAGCGAGCTCACGGCATGGACCAAGGCCACGGCCTCGGCGGTCCAGCCGCACGTGCGGGGCGGGCCGTACGTCAGTTTCGTGACCGGCGAGGAATCGCGCAGTGAGATCCGCCAGGCATACGGCCCCGCCGTCCATGACCGGCTGGTGGAGATCAAGTCGGCGTACGACCCCGAGAACGTGTTCCGCTTCAACGCCAACGTCCCCCCGGCGCTCCCGAAGTCCCCATGACATTTCCCGGCAGGAGATGAGAGACGGTGTTCGCTGACACGATTCTGCAGAGCTTTCGCCTGGACGGCCAGGTGGCGGTGGTCACCGGCGCCGGGCGCGGGATCGGGGCCGCGACCGCGACAGCGCTGGCACAGGCAGGCGCTGACGTGGTGATCTCGGCCCGTTCCAAGGACGAGCTGGCCAAGGTGGCCGGTGAGATCGAGCTCGCGGGACGGCGGGCGCTGACGGTGCCTGCCGATCTGAGCGACCTGGACGAGGCCGCCGGTCTCGTCCAGGTGGCGGTGGACGCGTTCGGGCGCCTGGACATCGTCGTCAACAACGTCGGCAGCGCCGACATCAAGTCCTTCCTCGACACCTCCTGGGCGGACCTCCAGGCCGCTTTCGCGTTCAACGTGGGCATCGCGCACACGCTGACCCGCGCGGCCGTGCCGTACCTGCTTGACAGGGGTGGCTCGGTGGTGAACATCACCTCGACGGTGGGAAGGGTCGGCGCACGTGGCTGGCTGGCCTATGGCACGGCCAAGGGCGGGCTCGCTCAGTACACCCGCCTCGCGGCCCGGGACCTGGCCCCGCGGATCCGGGTCAACGCCGTCACGCCGGGTGCGGTGGCGACGTCCGTACTCGAAGACGTGCTGAGCGACGACAGACTGCGCGCTCAACTGGAGAGCCTCACCCCCATGAGACGGGTCGGCGTCGCGGAGGAGATCGCGGCCGCCGTCCTGTATCTCGCCTCGCCCGCCGCCGCGTACGTGACCGGCAAGGTATTCGAGATCGACGGCGGGATCGACACGCCCAACGTCGACTTCGGCATGCCGGATCTGTGACCCATCGAGGAGAAAAGGGAGAGGGCATGTCGTTGCTTGATGAGGCGGCCAAGGCGTTACTGCGGGAACCCTACTTCGCCTGGGCCACAGTGGTCCGCTCAGACGGGCGCCTGCACAGCACGGTTGTCTGCGTGGACGTGGACGGGGACGACGTGGTCTTCACCACGGCGATCGGCCGCGTCAAGGAGAAGGTTCTGCGCGCGGACGCCCGGGTGTCGATCAGCGTCCTCGACCCCAACCACGCCTTCCACAGCGTGAGCGTCTCCGGACTGGCTCGCCTGGAGCAGGAAGGCGCCGATCTCGTGACGGATGTCATCGCCAAGAAGTACTGGGGCGTGACCAACTACTCGCACCGGTCTCCCGACGAACAGCGGGTGACGGTACGCGTCACCCCGGACAACGTCATCTACTCCGGCCTTCCGTAGAGAGCGCGCGTCATGGTCGCACAAGGTACAGATACGACCCAGTCCCGCCTGCCTTCTTTGACGGGCATGCGGTTCGTCGCCGCCTTCCTCGTCTTCTTCTGCCACAGCTCCGCTCAAGCCTTCTACGCGGACGACGAGCTGGCTGAGGCCACCATGCGGGTGGGAATCGGCTTCGGCTGGATGGGCGTGGCGTTCTTCTTCGTCCTCAGCGGGTTCGTCCTCACCTGGTCGGCGCGTCCGGAGGACAGCCTCACCCTGTTCTGGCGCCGAAGATTCTTCAAGATCTTCCCGAACCACTTCGTGACCTGGTTCGCCGCCGTCCTGCTCGCGATCGCGGCGGGAGAAGGATTCTCCGTCACCCAGACCGGCCCGAGTCTCGTCCTTGTCCACGCGTGGGTGCCGGACATGGAAGTGATCAACGCGTTGCACATCCCGAGCTGGTCGCTGAGTTGCGAGCTGCTGTTCTACGCGGCCTTCCCCTGGTTGCTGCGGTGGGTCGGCCGTATCCGTCCGGCCTGGCTGTGGGCGTCGGCAGGAGCGGTCGTGGTTCTGATCGTCGCGGTGCCGCTCACGGCCCAGGTGCTACTCCCCCAACTGCCTCGTGTCCCCTGGTTTCCCATGTCCGTGTGGCACTACTGGGCCGTCTACACGGCTCCGCCGGTCCGGCTGCTGGAGTTCGTGCTGGGGATCATCATGGCTCGCATCGTGATCTCTGGTCGCTGGATCAACCTGGGCCGGGGGCCGGCGTTCCTGACGCTCGCGATCGGCTGCGTCGTCCAGTGGTCGCTCGTGCCCTCCCCCTGGGCCATGGTGGCGCCCACTGCCGTCCCGCTCGCGCTCCTGATCGCCGCCGCCGCCCGGGACGACGCCCGTGGACGGGTGACCAGGCTCGGCAGCCGGCCCATGATCTGGCTCGGGAACGTCTCTTTCGCCATGTACCTGCTTCACCTGCTCGTTCTCCACTACGGTCATCTTCTGCTCGGTCCCGAGCGTCGATGGAGCACGCTTTCAGCCGTCGGGATTCAGGCGGCACTACTGCTGGTCACCGTCGCGCTGTCGGGGCTGCTGCACAGGTTCGTGGAGCGACCCGCGATGCGGCGGTGGAGCGCGCCTCGTCGAAGGGAACGTCTCGGCCTGCTGGCGGAGACGGTGGGGGACGCCATCACTACGCGGAGGATGTCATGATCGAAGAGCTGGCCGCTTTCTTTCTGGGCGGAGCGGTGGTCTTCTCGGTTCTCATCGCGCCATGGATCGCCTTCCACACCAGCAGGCGTCGGCGTCATCTGGAACGCATTGCAGGTCTGGAGCTCGAGAAGGAGCGGGAGATCACCCGGCGCCGGGAGCTGGAGATGGAACACGAGCATCGCGAGCGCGCGCTCACGGAACGCCTTTTCGGCCATGCCATGGAGGACCAGGAGAAGAAGCTCAGGTCGCTCGACAACGACGCCTAGAAGTTCACTGAAGATCTTGTGTTCTGGCCTCGTTCTTCATGAAATCGGGTCACAGTGGTCGGTGTGCAGGGTGAGTGGGCCGGAGAGCTTGTCGGGCCGGACGTGTGGCAGACCTGCCGGGAGCTGATCCCGTCCGGCAGTCTGTTCGCGTTCTTGGCCGAGCATCGCCAGGCGCTGTTCCCGGCGCAGATGTTCGCGGACATGTATCCCTCGGCCAACGGGCGGCCAAGCATGCCGCCGCAGGTGCTGGCGGCCGCGGTGGTATTGCAGACACTGCACGGACTGTCGGATGTCGACACGGGGCCTTGCCCCAAGGCCAGGTAGTTAAGGTTTCTGGGTTGCTGGCAAGAGGTCTGGGGAGATTGGTCCGGCGGTGTAGATGCCTGGCCCGATCTTGCGGATGAGTCGGCCGTCGGCCCAGCGTGACAGCTGCCGATACATGGTGTTCAGGGTGACGTCGCCGAGGTGGCGGGCAATGTCGCGAGCCGGCCAGGGGCGGTTGGGGTCTTGGTGGAGGAGGGCCAGGACCTGTTGTTGTCTGCGGCGGTCGGCCGGGGCGTGGGGCCGCTCGTCTCGGGACGCGGCAGGCAGCGCGGGTGGGGGCGGCAGGAGGGTGATGTCGAGGCTGGTGATGGTGCGGCTGTGGTCGGGTCTGCCGTCGTTGAGTCGTTCGTTGTAACGGGAGATGGGCGATTTGACCTTGCGGGTGCTGACGCGCGGGCGGCGGGGTGGGAGCAGTGCGGCCAGGACACGGCGTCCGATGGATCCGATCAGGCCGGTGGCGTGGCCGGGGTGGTCGCCCGGCCGAATCACCAGGTCGCGCGCGGCGTGCAGAGCGATGGAGAAGCCGCAGCGGTCCGGGTCGGTGCCGGGCCGGGACTCGGCGGCGTCGACCATCACCGTCCGAAGGAGCTAATAAAGCGTGAGCACCGACCACATCTCTTGCTCGAGCCCTGCGGGGTCGCCCGACCGTAGTGTCCGCCCCTGCATGATCGTGTGACGCAGCGCGTAGTAGGCCGACTCGTGTTCCCATCGCTGGTGGTAGAGGCCGACCAAGGCGGTGGCCGGATAGCGGCGGGCATCGGTCAACGTGGTGGCCAGGCGGTAGGTGCCGGCGAAGGTGGTGCCATCCGTGCAGGTCACCGTCACGCGGGCCTCGATGATACGGATCTGCAAGGTGCCGATCATCGAGAGATAGGAGCCGTCGGTGAGTGAGGCCAGGATGGGGGTGCGCCGGTTGCTGCGCAGTCGGCCGAGGAACTGCGCGCCGGTGGCGCTGACCTGGGCGAGGAAGGCATTGCCGTCGAAGCCCTTGTCCCATAACACGAGCATGTCCGGTTTCAGCAGGTGCAGCAGGCGCCGGGCATAGCCGGTCTCGCCTTCGCCGGTGGGGCCGAAGACCGCGCCGATCAGAGCCCGGGTTCCGGTCTCGACAAGGGTCATCAGCTCCAGCAGGGGGGTAGCCGCCGTGGCCGGCCGCCGAGCCAGGCCCGGTTACGGGCGGTGTCGGGGGTCTTGAGCGAGCTGCAGCCGTCGAAGGAGACCGTACGGTAGGGCCCGAACCGCGCTCCGGGAGTTCTGGGCTGGGCCAGCGGTCCGCTCAGCACCTCGAACAGGCGGTGCATCGGCGCGCTGCCGACTCTGCGGCGCAGGTCACGCAGGGCTTTGGCGGTGGGCGTCACGATCGGCAGGGCAGTCAGCGAGGCCGTCAGCTTCTGCCAGACCAGCAGGTAGCCAACCTCGGGAAACAGGCACATCGCCAGCAGGAAGTAGACCCCGACACGCGAGGGCAGACCGCGCAGGCGACGCTGCACGTTGCGTGTCTCATCAAGGACCGCGTCGACGAGCTCGAACGGCACAAGCGCGGTCAGCTCACCCAAGTGCCCGGGAGCGAACAATCTCTCGGCTGCCGGGCGGGGCAAGGAGCCCGTCTCGACAGCGCGGGAAACAGCAGAGCTGGCATACTCGGCAATCAACGGAGATCCAGTTCTTCGACGGCTGGTTGTGGAAGATCACCGTTCTACTGGATCTCCGTCCCTATGTCCTGGGAACTCACGTGCTTGACGGCACCACGAAAGCCTTAACTACCTGGCCTTGGGGGAAGCCCACGTCTTCATCGGCGGTCCACGCACAGGATGCTCTCGAAGACCTTTCGCAGCCGTTCGCCTGGCTCGACCCCGAGTTCCTCGGCCAGGTAGTGACGAGCCTGCTGATACGCCGCCAGGGCCTCTGCCTTCCTGCCCGTCCCGTACAGCGCGGTGATCAGCTGTTCCCTGAAGGTCTCACGCAGCGGGTGGGCCGCCACGAGCCCGGTCAGCCGGGCCACGATGGCGTCGTAGCCGTGCAACTGGAGCTCGGCCTCGACCCAGCCGTCCACCGCGGCGAACCGCTCCTCTTCGAGGACCGTGCCGAAGCGCCGGCTCAGCCAGGGCGAATCTATGTCAGCGAGCGGCTGATCAGGCCAGAGCTCGAGCGCGCTGCGGTAGAGGAGGGCCGCGCCCCTTGCCGTGCGGCTGGCTCTGGCCTCTCTCACCAGACGCCGGAACCTGTGGAGGTCGATGCACTCGGGGTCCGCCTGCAGGACATAGCCCACGGAGCGAGCCGAGATCTGGACTCCTGGAGTCAGCGACAGCGTTTTCCTCAGCCGGGAGATGTGTGCCTGCGCTGCGTTCCTCAGGGTCGAGGACGCCTCGGGCCCCCACACCACATGGACGATCTCGTCGAGGGGGACGAGCTCACCCGGCTGCAGGAGGAAGGCGGCCAGGACGGATCGCCGCTTCGCTCCGCCAATGGGGAGACTCCGGCCACGCCACCGTGCCTCGACCGGACCGAGCACCCTGAACAGCATCTCGTCTTCCATCGTCGGACACCAATCCTCACGTCCGCAGGAATTGCGCCTTGCCCCGCACGTCCGTGGTAACGGGCGCCAGGGCCGCGTACCACGGACGATGCCGGTACCGCGTCTCGTCTCCTCTGGTCTGTCAGACCGACCGTCGGCGGATAAGGACCGCGGTCAGCGCCGCGCCGACGAAGGCGACCCCGGCCACGACGAAGAAGAGCTGGTTGAGACCGGCGATGAAGCCCTGGTGGGCGGCCTGCACCACGGAGTCCCTGACCGACCCCGGCAGGTGCCCGACCGCTTCCGAGATCGCTCCGCTGGAGGCTGCCTGCGTGAGGCCGTCCAGGTCGAGGCCGCTGCCGGACAGGTCGCGGGTCATGGTGGCGGTGACCTGGTGTCCCAGGACGACGCCGTACACGGCGATGCCCACGGCCATGGCGGTCTGGCTGAAGGTGTTGTTGACCCCGGCCGCCATGCCGAGTTTGCGCTCGTCGGCGACTTCCATGGCGAGGGAACCGAGGGCAGGCAACGTGACGCCCAGCCCGAGCCCGGCCACCACCATGCCGGGGGCGAGTGCGGTCCAGGACGAGCCGAGGGTGAGCCCGTTCATGAGGAGCAGCCCCACGCCGACCAGGACAAGTCCGATCGTGGGCAGCAGCCGAGGCGGCAGGCGATCCATGAAGGCCCCCGCCACCGGACCAGTCAGCAGGATCGGCACGTTGACGGCGAGGAAGCACAGTCCGGTCATCAGCGCGCTGTAGCCGAGCTGGTTCTGGAAGAACAGCGACAGATACACCAGCAGCGCGAAGAAGCTGCCGTGCGTGGCGATGGTGCTGAGCTGGGTGCCGGTGAAGCTGACGTTACGGAAGAGCGCCAGGTCGAGCATCGGTTCGGGGTGACGCGCCTCGATGAACAGGAACGCGGCCATCGCGACAGCCGCACCGCTGAGCATGACGATCACCGGCGTGCTGGACCAGCCCATCTCCTCACCGCGCAGCAGCGCGAACATCAGCAGGACGAGACCGGCCGTCAGCGTGACCAGCCCACCGACGTCCAGACTCCGGCCCCGGTGCAGCACCTCACGACGAGGCAGGCTCGGCCAGGCGAGGAGCATCGTGAACGCGGCCAGCGGCAGGTTGACGAAGAAGATCCACCGCCAGTTCAGCCCGGCGACCAGGAAGCCGCCGAGCAGCGGGCCGAGCGCGACCGCGACACCGGCCACGGCGCCCCGGACGCCGAACGCGACGCCTCTTGCCTGACCCGTGTAGCACTGGGCGACCAGCGCCAGCGTGGTGGCGAACATGATCGCGCCGGCCAGCCCCTGGGCCGCCCGCGCAGCGATGAGAACCGCCGGGCTGAAGGCGAGCCCGCAGGCCAGCGAGGCGACGGCGAACAGCGTGACGCCGATCAGGAACATCCGCCTGCGACCGACGCGGTCTCCGAGCGAGCCGGCGGTCAGCTGGAACACCGCCATCGCCAGGGTGAACGCGTTCACCACCCATTGCAGGTCGGTGAGCGTGGCACCGAGGTCCCGCTGGATGTCGGGCAGCGCCACGGTGACCACGGTGGCGCTCATCATGAGCATGGCCACCGCGGTGACGATCGCGATCAAAGGGCGCCATCCGGGCTGCCCTCTTTCGCCTTCGGGGGCCGCGACCACTTGGGCCGCGACAGAAGGTAGCTGTCTGTCCATTGCGGGGCCTCCAACCATCGATTCCCTAACAGCGCTAGATTTAGCCTAGCAGTGATAGGCATTCCTAACAATGCTAGACTGGGGTGCACTAGCGAACGGACGAAATCTCATGACTGAGCCACCCCGACCGGGCAAACTTCGGCCACGGCGCACGCCGGTCGCCCTCTGGGAGGAGCCGGCCTCCGAGCCGCGCCTCGACCGAGCGGAGATCGTGCGGGCGGCGCTCGAACTGATCGAGGGTGAGGGGCTCGACGGGTTCAGCATGCGCGGGCTGGCAACCGAGCTGAACATCAAGTCGCCCTCGCTCTACTGGCATGTCCGCAGCAAAGACGAGCTGTTCGAGCTCTTGATCGACGCCGTGCTCGGGGAATGCCGACTGCCCACGCAGGAGGAGGGCGAGTGGACGGACCGGCTCGCCGACGTCGCCCGCGAGCTGCGTCGGGTGCTGCTCGCCCACCCCGAGGCCACCCGCCTGCTGACCGGCCGGGTGCCGCTCGGGCCGAACTGGCTACGCCTGGCCGAACATGTGATCGGTACCCTGCGCTGGGCGGGGTTCGACAACCGGCTGGCGAGCCACTGCTACCTGGTCCTGATCTACTTCGCGATCGGCTTCGCCTCTCAGGAGATCGCTTTCGGCCGAGGCGGCGACGGACCGGCACGTCTGGCCGAGATGCATGAGTACGTTCGCAGCCTTCCGGCCGACCGCTTCCCGAACCTGGTCGCCGTCACCGAAGGATTCACCGAGCGTGGCCTCACTGACCGCTTCGAGCTCGGTCTCAGGGGCATCATCAGCGGGTTCGCCGCCGAACTGGCCAAGGCTCCCGCCGGCAACGATTAGGGCGCGCCGACGAAGGCCGGCGCGCCCTGGACGGACCGCTGGATCACCACGGAAGCGGGCCGTCCTCTCCGAAGAACGTCCCCGTCGGGCCGTCCTCCGGCAGCAACGCCGCCATGACCGCCGCCCTCGCTCCCTCGGCCGCGCTGCGCAGCCCTCTGTTACCGCGGGCCATGTCAGCAGCCATGTCCGTGTCGCAAAACCCGGGATTGACCGCGTTGACCTTGATGGGAGTGTCTCTCAGCTCCTTGGCGTACGACACCGTGATAGAGTTCAACGCGCTCTTCGAGGAGTTGTAGGCCAGGAGGTTCACTCTCCCGACCCCCGAATCCCAGTCGGTGGTGGACGTGAGCGAGCCCAGCCGACTGGACACGTTGACGATCCGAGCGGCCGGCGCCTTCCGCAGCAGTGGCAGCATCGCGTTGATCAACGCGATCGGCCCGATCACATTGACCTCGTAGGTACGGCGCACCGCATCGAGCGGCACCTCGCTCGGCGACACGTTCCAGTCGAGAAGGGAACTACCCGCGTTGTTGATCAGCGCGTCCAGCTGCCCGAATTCCTCGCCGATCCACGTTGCCGCTTTCTCGATGGTATCGGTGTCCGTGACATCGACGTGGACGAACCGCGCGTCAACGTGCTCAGCCCGCAGTTCCAGCTCTGCCTTTCTGCCCCGCTCCTCGTCGCGCGCGCCGAGGAGGACGGTCCCGCCCAGTTGGCGGGCGATCTCGAACCCGATCCCTTTGTTAGCGCCGGTAACCAGCGAGATTCTCATGATTACCACTGTGCGCGAAGACGCCCCTGGCAGAGAGAGGCGAACCTAACCTAGGACAGGCTGTCCCACTCTTGGTACGGCGGAGCATGCGCGCTGCTTTCGCAGACGCTGTCGCCGCTTCGGTCGGCCGGGTTGCGCGAGGTCATGCTGAAGCCCGACCCGTTCGACCTCCGCCCGAGCGCATCAGCAGCGGCTCTGTTAAGAACTCATCATGCTGCGTAACTGAACCGCTCCGAGTCTGATGGAGGCTCGATTCCTTGAGCGGATCGAGTCATGGCACGTCCGTCCCCTTACGGATTCGGGGCCGGTCGTCTTCGCCTGCCGGTCAGGACCGGCCGGCCGAGGTCCTCGGATAGGGTCCACGGGTGAACGACGCCCCCATCATCCTGCTCGGCGGCGCTTCGGGGACCGGCAAGAGCCAGGTGTCCTATCCCCTGGCGCGCCGCCTGGCCTCACCTATCGTCGAGATCGACGACATCGTCGAGGCGCTGCAGGCCATGACCACGCCGGAGCAGCTGCCCGCGCTGCACTATTGGCGGGCCAACCCCGAGGCCGTCCACCTGCCTCACGAGCGGATCGTGGAGATGCAGATCTCCGTGGCGCGGGCGCTCGTCCCCGCGGTGCGGGCGGTGGTCGCCAACCATCTCGAGACCATGACGCCGGTGGTCGTCGAGGGCGACTACCTGTTGCCGTCCACGGCCGCGGAGCTGGACGGCGTGCGCGCGGTCTTCCTGCACGAGGGCGACGAGGAGCAGATCGCCGAGAACTACCGGCTTCGCGAGCCCTCGGCAGGGGCGCAGCACGGGCGGGCCGTGGTGAGCCGCCTGTACGGCGACTGGCTGGCGTCGCAGGCCGAAGCGGCTGGAGTGCCGGTCGTTCCCGCCCGCCCCTGGGACGACGTGCTCGAACGGGTGGCACGGGCGCTCAACCTCGCGCCGCCCGCCGTCTGATCCTGGCTTCGCAACGGCGATATCGTCGCAGTGCCCAAAATGGTAGGTAATCAGGAAATATTCCACTCTGTACTAAGTGGAGGGGATGACGTCCTCGCGGCCGGAGAAGCGCACATTGCAGGGGCAGGCGGAAAGTATTTCGGCCTGGAGATCAATAACCACAGCGGGCACTTCAGACCTGGGCCTGAAACCCTCGTCATAGGAAGGGATGCATCCGCTCGACATGGGATCACATTCCCAGAATGACAACTATGCGCCGCTTCTCCTCTCCAGCACGACAGAGGAGAGGCGACACCATCTCCTGAATAACCAGCCGGACCTAGAGGCGGAGCGCACCAATTGGTGGCTAATGCTGATAGAAGGCCTATCGTTCAAGTTGAGCACAATAAGCGCCGAGTCGAACGAATGGTACACCCTGGGCGTGAACGCGCTGATGACGCAGACCGGGGCCGACGTCGCCCTGCTGCAGGAGGCCGGCGGCCCGCCCAACACCGCCAGGCATCTGCGGGACGTCCCGCAGGACGTGTTCTACCTGGGGGACGGCTCGCTGCCCCCGGTCCGCGAGTACGAGTACGGCGGGACCAGAGGCAGGCCGCGCTACCTGTACTGGCTTCGCACGGACGATGCCTGGAACAGCGCCACCGGCCGGGTGAACCTGGCCATCGCCACCCGCACGCAGGTCCAGCCGCAGAACATCTACGTGGTCCAGGCCGGGCTGGACGACGGCTGGGTCGGCCGGCCCGCGCTCGGCGTCAACATCGGCGGTGTCGTCTACTTCACGATTCACGGGCTCTCGGGGAACGGCGCGGGCAACGACGACCCTGGTCTGCTGCGCAACATCCGCGCCCGGATGGCCACCGCGGGACCCGGCGGGACGCCCCTGCCCTGGATCGCCCTGGGCGACTACAACCGCGCGCCGCGTCCGCCGACGGACGGCACGCCGGACCGGTCGCTGTCCACCGTGCTCGCCGGGGAGTTCAGGGTGTTCGCCCCGCACACCCCCAGCCCGCCAACGGAGATCCGGTCACGTCGCGGGTCCTCGACTACGCGGTCGTCCCCGTCGGCGCCGGGCAGCCCAACGTCATGTCAATCGGCATGTCCAGCAGGATGACCATCTCCGATCATTTCCCCGTCACGTTCGAACTCAGCAACCTGCCCGACCCCGCGGCGCCCCCGGCCCAGGTGGTGCCCCCGCTGCCGCAGACGGTCGTGCTGCGCAACGCCGCCACCACCAACCTGGCCGGACCCTCCGGCAGCGGCAGCAGCAGCCACGCGGTCAGCGACCAGTCGCGCTCCGCCCAGGCGCCGACCCAGGTGTTCCGCCTGTCGGCCGAAGCCGAGTTCCCCGGCTACTACCGGCTGATCGCGGGCAACCCGTGGGCGGGCCGCTACCTGGGGCAGGAGGCCGGCGCCCGCGACGCGCGGATGGTGCTGTGGCCGAACGAGGCGATGGACCAGCTCTGGCGCCCCGTCTACCAGGGCGACGGCACCTGGACGCTGGAGAACCACGCCACCCAGCAGGTGCTCACCGTCCTCACCAGCGGTGGGGCGCTGGCGGGCCGCGACTTCGACGGCTCGACCGGCCAGCGCTGGTTCCTCCAGGCAGCCGGTACGGCGGAGCAGATGAACGAGGTCCTCCTGTTCGGGTCGGCCAACCCGCCGCTGGCGATCGAGGCCGACCTCCTCGAGACCGATCCCGCCCCGATGATCCTGTCGCCCGGCCCTGGCAGCGCTTCATCACGATCCCCGGGGGCCAGACCGGCGCGGACGACTGCTCCTACCTGGTCATCGACCAGAAGTACGTCAACTCGACGGCGGGCCACCCGCAAGAGCCCCTGGACCACAGCGCGGTCACGATCGGCGACTTCCGCGCCAACGACGACGGCTACCTGTGGTGCCGCACGCCCAACGGCTCGGGCGGAGTGTTCCTCAGCAACTACACCTCGCCTTCCGACCGCGTGTTCCTCAACCCTCCCGCACCGGACAACGACCAGCTCACCGTGAACCGGTACGCGCCCGGCGTCCCCGTGCCCGGCTGGGTCATGGTGACCCAGTAACCGGCTGGGGCGCGGGCGGCGGTCCGCTCGCGCCCCAGCCGCCCACCAGAATTGCCGTTCAGTCAGATACCGATCGAACCACTCCTCGGCCACGAACTCGCGATCATGCTTGCCCATATGACCCATGATCGAAGCCGCTGCGGATCGGGCGAGGAGACGCGCCTGAAGGAGGAGCAGGCAGAGGAGTGAAGCCCGGCGGGTTCGGAGCCGACTGTCGTCACCCCGCGAGCCCTGGCCCGACACCGGCGCCTCGATGACGGACCCGGCGAGCACCTGACGGCCGGAACCCGACAGCCGGCGTGGAGGTGCTCGGCGGTCAGTTGTCGAGTCTGGCCGCCTGCATGGTGCCTAGCCGCCGCACGAACAGGGCAGTGACGATCGTTGTCGGCACGACCAGCGCGTGCACGGCCAGGCTGGGCCAGGTTCTCAGCCTGAACTCGTACGTCAGGATCTCGCCATCCTCCCGGAGTATGGAGCTTGTCCCGAGAAGTGTGGTCCATTCGATCCAGAACAGGGGCCAGGTCAGGAGTGTGGCCAGCCACAGAGCCCACCACGCGTGCAGGAGCCAGGCCGGCGCGGTCGTGCCGTCGCGTCCGGGCGGGCTGGAGGCGTGCCAGATGTCGTCGGCGATCTGTTTGGGCAGCAGCAGGTTGCCGATCGGGATGAGCCAGCCGTACACGGCCATGGAGGGCTGGTATCGCAGCCTTCCGGGCGCGAGCTGTTCGGCTGCGACGCGTGCTTGGTGGAACCAGAGCAGCCACGAGGCCGCCAGCCCCAGGCCGGAGACGATCTGGGCCGCCCATAGGACGGCGCCGACCCTCTCGTGGAGATCGCGCATGTCGTCGAAGGTCGACTCGTCGTAGTACCGTCCGGCGTCGTCGAGGACGGTGATCTGGTGGGCCACCGTGGACACCGACACCAGGGCGAACAGGGCGAGCAGCACGTACACGGCGATCTGGTAGCCGGTGGAGGGGAACTTCGGTCCGCTGCCGCGGCGCCGGCGGCGTTCGTTGACCAGCAACGATTGGGGTGAACGCTGCTGACCAGTGTGCTCTGGCGGCGGCGGCATCTGCTGGAGACCGCCGGTTGCAGCGGCCGGGTCGTGCAGGGCGGTCAGTGCCGTGGTCCGGCGTTCGGTGATGACCTGGGTGAGCGCCTCCGGCCACCGTCCCTGGCCGGGTGTCGCAAGAGCGGTGAGGCGGGTCAGCACGTACTGCAGGCCGGGCCGGGCGGCGGGGTCCTTGGCCAGGCAGGCGGCCACGAGATCGGCCAGCGGGGCGGGCACCGCGCGCAGGTCGGGTTCGGTGTGCACGACGCGGTAGACGACCGCGTGGGCCGGGCCGGCTCCGAACGGGCCGCGGCCGGTGGCGGCGAATGCGAGCACGCAGCCGAGCGAGAACACGTCCGAGGCCGGCCCGACCTCCTGCGCCACTGCCTGTTCAGGGGACATGAACGCCGCGGTGCCCAGCACGGTGGAGGTCTGGGTATGGCTGGTGGCGTCCAGGGCGCGGGCGATGCCGAAGTCGATCAGGCGGGGACCGTCCTCGGCGAGAATGACGTTGGCGGGTTTGAGGTCGCGGTGCACCATCCCGCAGCCGTGCACGGCGGCGAGTCCTTCTGCCAGCCCCGCGCCGAGCACCGCGGCCGACTCCAGAGGGAGCGGCCCGTGCTCGTCGACGGCCTGGTGCAGGGAGGGACCGGGGATGTAGGCGGTGGCCAGCCACGGCCGGGCGGCATCGGTGTCGGCGTCCACGACCTGCGCGGTGTAGAACCCGCCGACCTTACGGGCCGCGTCCACCTCGGCGGCGAAACGCCGCCGGAAGTCGGCGTTGCCGGCCAGTTCTGGCCGGACCACCTTGACCGCCACCAGGCGCCCGCCCGGGGAACGGCCCAGGAACACCTGCCCCATACCTCCCCCGCCGAGCCTCGCGTGCAGCCGGTAGGAGCCGATGAGGGTCGGATCGCCGTCGTGCAGGAGGTCGGCCATGGCACCTCTTTCGCGTCGAGATCTGCACCGGTCGGGGACGATGATCCCAAATGGGCGCGTGTCCCGAAGGAAGATCTTGTCGCTTGCGGTAGGCCTGTATACCAGCTGACGTGGTCTCACCGGAATCATGCGTTTCGCAGCGAGCGCGTCGGGATGGCGAGTGCGTATGCCCACCTGGGAGTCTGAGCGGCCGGGAGAACCTCGGGCAGAGGCACGACTCGTGTCCGTGTCGGCGCACCCCATGCGGCTTCCCGCTGTTCCAGTGCGTGCTCCCACCAGCGCCCACCCGGCCGCAAGGCGGCGAGTCGACGACCGGGTGATCTTGGCTGGGGCAGCGGGGTCCGGCCAGCGAGCAGCCAGAGTTTCTCAGCGCCGCATCCACGCCCAGCAGCCGCAGCGCCTGCCGTCTGTCTGGTCATCGCGATGCCGACGCCGTCTCAGTGCGGCTGACGGACCAGGCCCGTGCCAGCTGCACCATGCTCACGCCGAACATCAGCACGCCCAGCGGCACGTGCAGGCTCTTCACGTGCGCCATGCCCAGCGCCATCTGGGCCAGCGTCATGATCAGCATGCCAGCGGCGGGCACGATGGCGCCTGTCCGCCGTGACACCAGCGCGGCGATCAGGCACAGCAGCACGGTGACCACGACACCGGGGGCCGTGGCACTGTGCGCCATCCAGCCGCCGGGCGAGGCTAGCAGCATCCCGGCGGTCACCGCCTGGAGCAGCAGAGCGACGGTCTGGGCGATGATCGCGATGCGCAAGAACATGATTCTTCCTTAGCGGGTAGCGGGTCGGGCAACGACGGCGACAGTGACTACGAGGACGAAAGCGGCCAGCGCGGTCAGGGTGCGCAGGGTGCGGAACGGCTCCCAGCGCTGGAAGACCTCGGTGTAGCCGCCCGGGCCTGGGCCAACGGCCGCTCACGGTCCGGGTGGGCGGCCTTGCGCACGTTCACCCAGCTGCGAGGGTGCTGGCGTTCATGCCGAACTCGCGGGCCACCTCGGCCGGTGCGGAACCCGCCCGTAGGTTTCCGGCACGCCGGTTCGGCGAGGGGTCAGACTCCGGCCTGTTCTTCGAGCCTGGCCGGTGCGGCCGGGGCCGACTTCGACGCCCGGCGTCCGGGCATCCACCAGTTGGCCTTGCCGAACAGCTCCATGACGGCGGGAACGAGGATCATCCGGACGATGGTGGCGTCGATGAGCACGGCGACGGCCATGCCCAGGCCTCCCTGCTTGACGGCGATGTCCGGGCCGAGCAGGGACGTGGTGAAGACGGCGATCATGATAGCGGCGGCGGCCGTGATGACCTTGGCGGTCCCTGCCAGCCCTCGGGCAACGGCCGTGCGGGTGTCGCCGGTTCGCTCGTATTCCTCACGGACCCGGGAGATCAGAAAGACCTGGTAGTCCATCGACAGGCCGAACAGGACCGGGAACATCATCATCGGGACCCAGGTCGTGACCGGCATGGCGGCGGGAAAGCCGAGGGCGGGGCCGAACCATCCCCATTGGACGACCGCGACGATCACCCCGTAAGCGGCGCCGATGGACAGCAGGTTCATGACCGCCGCCTGCAGGGCGATCGTGACCGACCGGACCAGGGCGATCAGAAGCACCATGGAGATCGCGATGACGACCGCGATCATCAGAGGCAGGCGCGAGCCGGACTCCTCCGCGACGTCGATGGTGGCGGCGTTCGGGCCGCCGACGAGGACGTTCCGGCCACCGGGTGCGTTGGGCAGCACCTCGTCGCGGAGCTTGTACACCAGGTTCGCGGTCGCCTCATCCTGGTAGCCGGTCGAGGGGAAGGCGATGAAGGTGGCGGCCCGCCCGTCCCGGCTGACGCGAGGTGGTGTGGCGTAGGCGATGCCGTCGGTGTTGCGCACCGCTTCGACGACGGGGCTCAGGTCGGCGCCAGTGGAGTCGACCTGCGTGGTGAAGATCAGCGGTGCGCCGTAGCCGGGTCCGAAGCCTTCGGACAGGATCTTGTAGGAGGTGTAGCTGCTCCTGTCGTGGGGCTGAACGCTGGCGTCAGGCTGGCTCAGCCGCATGGACAAGGTGGGAGCGGCCAGCACCAGCAGAACCGCGCCGGCCAGCGTCGCGGCGATCACCGGCCTGCGCTGCACCGTGCCGGCCCAGCGCTCGGCGGGGGTACGGCGCTGCCGGGACGCACCGGTGACGGGCTGGTTGCCCCGCGGCGCGCGACGGGGCAGGCGCAGCGAGTTGATCTTGTAGCCGGTGAAGCCCAGGAACGCGGGCAGCAGGGTCACCGCGGCGATCATCGTCACCAGCACGATCACCGACGTGGCGACGGCCACCCCGGTCATCAGCCGCTGCCCCATGACGACCAGGCCCAGCAACGCGATCACAACGGTGACGCCGGCGAACAGCACCGCATGCCCGGCCGTGGTGAGGGCCTTGACCGTGGCGCTCTCGGGGTCATCGCCCTCCTGCAGGCTGTCCTTGTACCGGGTCACGATGAACAGGGCGTAGTCGATACCGACCCCGAGCCCGATCATCGCGCCGAAGACCAAGGTGAAATCCGGCCCGGGAACCAGGTAACCGACCAGCTTCATCAGCGCGAGGCCGGCCGCGATCGCCAGGAGGGCGGTCACGATCGGCAAACCCATCGCCACCAGCGAGCCGAAGGCGATGAACAAGATCACCGCTGCCGCCAGGAGGCCGACGCTTTCGGCCGGACCCTGCGGGGGCGTCTCAGCCTTTTCCGCCATGTACCCGCCCAGGCCAAGCGTGACGCTGTCGTCGGAGGCCGCCTTTACCAGGTCCACCAGAGGCTTGACCTCGGTCTTGTCCACCTCTTTGTCGCTCAGCGGGATCGTCGTGCGGGCGATCCGACGGTCCGCCGTCACCAGGCTCTTGTCGTCATACGGCGACGTCATCGGTCCGGTGACAGCAGAGTCGGCGAGCCCGGCGAGGACCTTCTCGATCTTCTGCCGGGCGGCGGGATCATCGATTCCCTTGTCCGCCTTGATCGCGAGGGTCAGCGTGTCGCCTTCCTGCTCGGGGAAATGCCGCTCGATCAATTCCTGCGCCTTGGCGGATTCGGAATTTCCGCCGGTGAAGTCGTTGTCGGGGGCCGCGCCGTACCCGAAGCCGACCACCGCCACGGCGATCACGCCGACGATCCAGGCAAGCAGGACCAGACGGCGGCGCCGATAACAGAATCGGGCCAGCCTGGCCAGGGCTCCATCGGTGTTGGACGTGCTCAATTCTTCTCCTCAACGTCGTTGGCAATAACCGAAGGACTCGTCTGTCCCAGAGCCTTCAGGCGATCGTGACCTGGCCGTCGACGACCTTGACCGGGATTTCGATCAGCGATGCGCGCGCCGGCCCTCCGGTCACCTGGCCGTTCTCGTCGAAGGTGGAGCCGTGGCAAGGGCAGCGAAATCCGGGACCGACGTAGGAGACCGGGCAACCCTGATGGGTGCAGGTGGCGTTGAACGCCAGGAAGGTGTCCGGGGTCGGGCGCAGGAGATAGGCAGGTGCCCCGTTCGGCGCGGTGAAGGGTCTCGCCGATCCGGCGGTGATGTCGGCGGCGGCAGCGATCACCGGCCCGGTGCTCGGCGAGTCCTCCGGGGAGGTCTCGGGGCGCCGGGCGAGTGTCAGCGCGCTCCCCGCGGCCACTCCGACAACGGTCGTCGCGGCCGCGATCAGACCGCCCCGTAGCGCGGTTCGGCGCTTGACGTCCTCCTGCACGGCCGGCCCCTCATCCGGCGTGCCACGCGTCAGTAGACCGAGTTTGCGACGCACCTTCGCGCGCAGCGGCAGCAGTACCCGGCGCATCATCTTCATGCGGCAGCCGAGGTGATCATGAAGCCGGTGCACATTTCATCGCTTGAGCCGTCGCCCCAGACCACGTATCGCGGTGGGAGTTTGCTCAGCGCCGGCAGTTGCTTCCGCAAACTGGCGTCGTGAGTGCAGGTGACCCGCAGCGTGTCCCCTGGCTTGACGTCGACAGGGGTGGGCAATGGCCAGGTCTTCTGATTGTCGAAGTCGAAGGTGGGGACGTCGAGCAAGGTCTGGGCCTGGGCGGTGCCGGGATTGAGCTCGACCTTGATCGAGCGCCCGAGCATGTGCATGTGTCCCAGCGCCGCGTACACCGTCATGGGCTGCTGTATCGGGTAATCGCAGCGCTGGGTGTTGCCGGGCACCGGCTTGCCGTTGCCGCAGAGTTCCAGCAATTGCTGGGCGATGCCCCCGACTCTGTCGCCGAAGCGCTTGGTGACATCCACGACCGAGGCGGCGCGGTCGCACAGCACACCGGACTCCCCACTGGCGCAGGGCAGTTCGATCGGCGCCTGCAGAGGGAGCGTGCGCAGGGGTTTGGTGGCCGCCGTGCCGTCGGTCAGTCGCAACCGGACGCTGGACCGGTCCGTCTCGCCCGTGCGGCCGTCGGTGGCCAGCAGGTTGTAGTGCGCCTGAACGACGATCAGGCTGCCGGGCTTGACGGGGAAGCCGACGTCCTGCTTCAGGACGCTTTCTGTGCCGTTGGGGGTCCAGGCGCTGGCGTAGGTCCCCGCTACCCGGCCCAACCCGGTGTCGCCGAAACAGGTCCAGCCGGGGCCCTGCGTCTCGGCGTCCTTGGCGTGCGCCCGCGCTGCGGCCTCGGGTGCCACCACCTGGACGACGGCGTGGTGCACGATCTTCGCATTCTGGGGCTGGAAGAGGGCTCCGGTCAGGAACATCGGCTTGGTCACGTGTGGATCGATCAGCAGGCACCGATAGTCATCGGTGCCGCCCTGGGGAGCGGACGGCGTATACGACTCCGGCATGGTCAGGTTGACGAACCGCTCGCCGGTCCGCAGCGGCTGCGATGCCGCGGGCGAGGAACTGCCATGGCCCTGGTGCGGCGCCGGGGCTGCCACGGAATCCGCGGATTCCGACGTGCAGGCGGCGAGCCCCATCACCATGGCCACCGAACCCGCTGCCAGGGCAGTCATGCGCCGGTGCCTCATCCGTATTCTCATGATGACCTTTCGTGTCTGGCACGGGCACGCCCAAGCGCTGGGCATGGCATGCGTCCAGCTGATGGGCTGCCCTCATGGAGGTGTTCGCAGGTCTTTCGCGGGATTCATCGTCGCGTTGCCGAGCCGCCGTGGGCCTCCGACCAGCGACGGCAGCGCCTACGCAGTTCTGCGTAGCCGTCTCGTGCCCGGCTACGTCCGTCGTCGTAGGCGCTCGCGCAGCTGAGCGGAGTGCTCCCACGCGCGGGAACCGTAGGATCGCGGCATGAAACATCGCGTGATGTGGTCGCGCCTGCCGGCGCAGGCGCAGGACGTGTTACTCGCGCTCTTCATCACCGTGATGCAGGTTCAGGGCACGATCGTCCGCAATACCGGCGAGGTGGTGCAGCGCCCACTCACCGACCTCGGACATCTGGGGTTCGGCCTGCTGATCGTGAGCGGCGTGGTCGTCGCCGTCCGCCGCCGATGGCCGGTGCCGGCGTTCGTCACCGCCGCGCTCGCCAGCTCGGTGTACTACAGCCTCGACTTCCCGGACGGGCCTGGCTGGCTCGGGCTCTTCGTCGCCCTGTACACCCTCACCGCCTACGGTGACGGGCGCCGGTCGCTGGTGATCGCCGGTGTGGGCACCTCGGTGCTCACCGCCGTCTGGCTGGTCGCCGCTGCCGACATCGAGCCACGCGCCGCCGTCGGGTGGGTGTTCTTCCGGATCGGCGCGTCGGTCATGAGCGCGGCGCTCGGCGAGTCCGTCCGGACACGGCAGGTCATCGCGACCGAAGCGCAGGAGCGGGCCGAGTTGGCCGAACGGACGCGCGAGGAGGAAGCGCGGGCGCGGGTCGACGCCGAAAGGCTCCGGATCGCGCGCGAGGTTCACGACACCGTCGCGCACGCCATAGCGATCATCAACGTCCAGTCCGGTGTCACCGCGCACGTGCTCGACAAGCGGCCGGACGTGGCGCGCGAGGCGCTGCATGCCATCGAGCAGACCAGTTCCCGGGCACTCCACGAGATGCGAGCCATCCTCGGGGTGCTCCGCGACGACAATGGCGACGACGGCCGGCGCGAGCCGTACCCAGGTCTGGGGCAGATCGACGAACTGGCCGCCAAGGCGCGTGAGGCCGGGCTGGAGGTCGAGCTCGAGGAGACCTCGCCCGCGGCTCCGTTGCCCAGCGCGGTGGGGAGCGCCGCCTACCGCATCGTTCAAGAATCGATCACCAACGTGGTCCGCCACGCCGGTCCCACCAGGGTGACGGTCGCGCTGAACCCCGGGATCGAGGCCCTGGAGATCCGCGTGACCGATGAGGGGAGCCGTGCCGCCCCAGGCCATCGCTCGGCGGATCCGCGCCCAGCGGGTCGCGGGATTCTCGGCATGCGCGAACGCTGTCAACTGCTGGGCGGGGAGCTCGACGCCGGGCCGCTTCCGGGCGGCGGGTTCGAGGTCAGGGCCCGGCTGCCCCTCGCGCTGAGCGGGGCACGCCTGTGAACGCTCCGATCAAGGTGTTGCTGGCCGACGACGAGAGGCTCGTGCGATCCGGGTTCAAGGTCCTGCTCGACCTCGAGGAGGGCCTCACGGTGGTGGGCGAAGCCGCCAACGGCGCCGAAGCCGTCGAAACGGCTCGCGCCACCCGCCCCGACGTCGTCCTCATGGACATCCGCATGCCGAAGCTGGACGGGATCCAAGCCACCGCCCAGATCACCGGGACGCGCGGGTTGGAGCAGGTGCGAGTCCTCATCCTCACCACCTACGACACCGACGAGTACGTCCTCGATGCGTTGCAGGCCGGCGCCAGCGGCTTCCTGCTCAAAGATGCCGGACCGGCCGAGCTCTTGCACGCCATCCGGGTGATCGCCGCCGGCGAGGCGCTGCTCGCGCCGCGGATCACCCGGCGCCTGATCGGCCAGCTCACCGCTCGGCGAACGGTCGCCAGGGTCGCAGCGAACCGGCTCGCGGTGCTGACCGATCGCGAGCGCGAGGTCCTGGCCCTGGTGGGGCAGGGCCTGAGCAATCAGGAGATCGGTGCCGCGTTGTTTCTCAGCCCGGCCACCGCGCGCACCCATGTCAGCCGCGCGATGGCGAAACTGGAGGCGCGCGACCGTGCGCAGCTGGTGTTCATCGCTTACCAGACAGGGCTGGTCAGCCCGGCCCTGTAAGGCACGACCACGCCGCGTTCGCGCAGCGACGAGCTCATCCGGATGGAGGTGAGCTTGCCGTTGTCCAACGCGGTGGAACGCCCCAAGCGGCGGCCTGCGGTCTGACCGAGCAGTCACCGGCGACCGCCGCCCCTGAGCCAGAGACCTGCGCCTGCCGGCAGCCCGACCGGCGCCGAAAAGCACGACGAAGTAACCACCCGATCGACGGCCCGGCGCTCTCTCCACGATCACCGGATCCCAGCTGATGCCCCGAAAGGCGATCGCCGTGGCGATGCCGCTGACGCCGAGCCCCACGACCAGGGCCCGTTTCCTGCTCCTGCTCGGCGCAGTCATGGCTTCCTCCTCCGATGTGACACGGCTAGTACTACATCACTAGATCGCGCCTGGTATCTGCTTGGTTTCGCTGCGTGATCAGGCTGGGACGTGCGAGCGTGTCCGCGTGTCCCAGCCTGTTGAGTATGCCGGTGCGTTGACGGCGGCGGATC
>NZ_JBEXMT010000022.1:0-180951 GCF_040610675.1 Nonomuraea sp. NPDC003804 | reverse complement strand
CATCCAGCCCGGCCGCCCACGACTGGAGATCCTCAGACGTCACCACATCCGACACGAACGCGACTATAGATCACAAAACATGACTGTAGTACTAGGAGTGAAGCGACCAGCTATGGCGCCTGTCCAACTGCCTGACGACCACGAGAGATTGCCTGAGACGACTAGGGACAGCACGGGATACCAAGAGCAAGCAAGGTTCCCCAGGTCAGGGCTTGATCTGCCGTTCGGGACGAAGGGGCCGTGGGTTCAAATCCCGCCGCCCCGACCCGGCTCCAAGGCCACTTTCGATCAGCGGACCTGCGTGACAACGACCGAGGATAACCCGGACCCCAGCGGATCTTGATGGACTGAAGCCGCACGTCACACGCCCTGAGAGGTGCCGGCCTGATCTTGATTGAGGCTTTTCCAACCTGATCGCGCTGGTCAGTAGGAGCGGCGTCGGGCGGCCGCAGCCGATGAGCTTTGAACGGCGTGCGGATGCTGCCGCCCGCGCCTTGACAGCCCTTGTCGGCGAAGGTCTTCACCCCTGCGGCGGTCACCGCGTCGATCAGGCCGGTGGCGCGTGCCGCGGTCATGTTATGCGTGGCGCCGGGCAGCGCAGGTGAGGCTTACACCAGCCGGCCGGCCGGATCGGCCAGGACCTGCCCGTTCACGCCGTGGCGCCGGTTTTTGCTTGACAATAGGGGGGACGACAACGTCAGTCACCACGAGGGCTGACCTCGGCCCACACCAGCCGCAGCAGGGCAGCCGCTCCGCCTGAAGGCGGAAGGTCAGACTGCCGCGCCGCTTCCGATGCTCGGGACTGGCGGCCCGTCGCTCCGGGTCGGCTTGCCTCGAATAGCGGGGTGACCGTAGGTGGCAGGTGGGACATGCGCGGGATGATCGAGGTGAGGCGGAGGAGCAGGTAGGGTGTTTCAGCAGGTCAACTCCTGGAGCCAAACGCTTCCGCCCTCGCTCTAAGAGGGCGTTTTGGTGCGTCTCGTGAGCTGAAGTCACCTATGTCCGCTGGTCGGTTTGTGCGGCATGCGCGGTATCTGCGCATCTGGGAACCAGGGCACGCTCGCGTCTGCGTCCATTTCGTGAGGTGAAGGTGCTCGGATTCCGCCTGGCGTAGCTTTGCGGGAGACGCGCCGTGTTCGGCTGATGTTGGGGTGTCGCGGCGCACGGGGAGTAAGGGTCGATGCATGACCCCCCGACGCGCGTACCCCTCCGACATCTCCGACGCCCGCTGGGCGCTGATCGAACCTACCCTGACCGCCTGGCGCCAAGCCCGGCTCGACCGACGCCCGACCGGAGAGGCGGCCCGCACCGACCTGCGGGACATCTTCGACGCGATCTTGTATGTGAACCGGACGGGGATCGCCTGGAAGTACCTGCCGCATGACTTCCCGCCACACCCCACGGTCTACTCCTACTACGCCGCCTGGCGCGATGAGGGCATCTTCACGCAGCTCAACTATGAGTTGACCGGTCTGGCCCGCGTGAAGGCCGGACGCGCTGCCGAGCCGAGCGCGGCCGTCATCGACACCCAGAGTGTGAAGACCTCCACCAACCCGCCCACCACCACGCAGGGGACGGATGCCGCCAAGAAGATCGTCGGGCGGAAACGCAGCGTCGCCACCGACGCGCTTGGCCTGCTCCTTGCGGTGACCGTCTGCGCCGCCTCGGTCTCGGAGAACCACGCCGGAACCCGGGTACTTGACCAGGTCAAAGTCGCCCATCCTACGATTACCAAGACCTGGGTCGACGCCGGCTTCAAGACCCGGTTCGCCGAGCATGCCGCGGCCCTGGGCATCGACGCCGAGATCGTCCCCCGCAATTCCGGCGTCAAGGGCTTCCACGTGCTCAAACGCCGCTGGGTCATCGAACGCACCCTTGGATGGCTGATGCTGCACCGCAGGCTCGCCCGCGACTACGAGACGTTGCCCGCAAGCTCCGGAGCCATGATCCACATTGCGATGATCGACAACGTCAGCAAGCGCGTAACCGGCGAAACCACACCAACCTGGCGAGGGACGTACTAGGGCAAAAAGTTCAAACCAAACGCCCTCTAAGAACGCCTAACGCAATGAGGTAAGGCGGCGCCAGCAGATGAGCGCGCAGGCCAGGCTGAGGAACGCTTCGTGAATGTCTGCACGGATCTCCCACCGGATGCGCAGGCGGCGGAAGGCGTGCAGCAGAGCGAAGGCCTGCTCCACCACCCAGCGTTGTTTGCCAAGGCCAGAGCCGTGTTCGGTGCCGCGTCGGGCGATCAGTGGCCGGATCTGCAGTTTGCGGACCAGTCGCCGATACTTGTCGTGGTCATAGCCGCGGTCGGCGAGGACGGCGTCGGGGCGCTGGCGGGGGCGGCCACGTTTGCCGCGCACCTTGGGGATGGCGTGCAGCAGCGGCAGGAGCTGGGTGACGTCGTTGCGGTTGCCGCCGGTCAGGATCACTGCGAGGGGGATGCCGGTGGCGTCGGTGATCAGGTGGTGCTTGCTGCCGGGACGTCCTCGATCGACCGGGGACGGGCCGGTCTGTGCCACCCTTTTAGGGCTCTGATGTGGGAAGAGTCCACCACAGCGTGGGAGAGGTCGAGGGCATCGGCGGCCCGTAGTCGGTCCAGCAGCACCTCGTGCAGGCGCTGCCAGACGCCGGCGGCGTTCCACTCGGCCAGGCGCCGCCAGCAGGTCATGCCGGAGCCGTATCCCAGCTCTTGCGGCAGATGTTCCCACGCGATCCCGGTGTGCAGCACGAACAAGATGCCCTGCAACGCCAGCCGATCATCCAGCCGCTTGCGTCGCGGATGTCGGAACCGGCGCTCACGTTTGGGCAGCAACGGTTCGATGACCTGCCATAACTCGTCACCGACCTCCCACGGCTTCAGCCGGGCCATCCCCGCTCCTCTCGCCATCACTACAGCGAGAGATCAAAGCACAACAGAGATCATTCAGTTAGCCCCTTTAAGCGGGTACTGCACGTTCGACCTGCCGGGGCATTGACCTCTGCCAGGCATTTCAGCCCTGACCTGTGGTTTTTCGACCGCAGGCCTCACCCTCGATATGCCACCAAGGGCACCCGCACGCAGCCGTAGGACCACGAGTTGACTGGCTCCAGCAGTTCGGCAGTGTTCGTCCTTGCCAGTCCGATCGGTACAGGGATGAGGTGTTATCGAACGGGGACAGATGGGCGCCCCGAATTCCGTAGGGGCACTCATACACGCGGCTCCAGCAGCTTCGCCAGGAACTCCTGCGTCGCCGGATCGACCGAGTAGACGGCGGTGCCCATCATGCCGCGAGTCAGCAGCACCTTGTAGGTGTTGCGGATCAGCCGGTCCGCCTGTTCGTCACTGACCCCCTTCCGCACCAGAGCCGGGCCCTTGCTGGCACTGCGAACGGTGACCAGCCTGCCGTCTCGATACACCAGGTCCGGGCCGAAGATCACGCCGTTCCAGTCGTACTCGAAGCCCTGGGCGGTATAGACGCACCCCACCTGCTCGAACCCGCCGGGTGCGGTCGCCCACAAGGCGCTGGCCGGAGCGTTCCCCACAGCCCTGTCACCCTTGACGTTCCACGGCCGCGCCCAGTCGCCGACCCGTACGTCCGCGACCAGGCTGTCATCCCCGTTCGGGGCGCTCCAGGGCCAGCAGAACCCCGCCGTCATCCGCGCTGAGTACCCCGCGTCCAGCCTGCTCCTCAGCAGGGCCTCCAACTCGTACGGCGACTCGGCGAGGGAAACGGCGAAGTGGTCGTCACCCGTCCATACCTCCGGAGCGTCGCCGTCCAGGCCCAGCAGCCGCAGCACCCACTCCTCGTACGTGCGGCTCCCGCCGCAGCGGAACTGCGCGTCCAGATCGACCTGGTGTACGGCGAGGCCGAGAGAACGGGCGTATGCCGTGATGTCAGCGACCCGGCCTATCTCGCCCGGCCGTACCACCTGATGCTCGTCCAGCAGGAACACCGGCACCCGCGCGGCGGCGATCAGCTCGTCCAGCCAGCTGCGGCCGGCCCGTCCGCTCGGTTGACCTGGTGAACCGGTTGGCTGAGGTCTCGCGAACGCGGTGCGCCTCGTCGCAGATCAGTACATCGAGGTCGTTGGGCTTGGCGGCTTTACAGTCGCCCACGTGGTAGCCGTAGCCGACCCGCCCGAACTCGATCTGGTGCCGCACCGGATAGGCGCTCGGGTGATTCGTTGGTCGTTCGATGTTCGCTACAAGGAAGGGGATCCGCTCGCTCTCCCATGGGCGGGGTTCGACTACGGGCACCGAGACAGGGGCTGCACGTCGGTCTGTCCAGCGTCTTGGCATGCGAACTCCATGCGATCAGTTGGGGGCTGACAGCGCTTCAGTCGATCGTCTTATAGAGACATGCGCACCACTGGCGAATCGATGGGAATCGTTTACGAGAAGTAGTGACACCAGCTCATGCGGAGCTGGATCATGCATCTGCATGGTCGACCGGTCGTGCCCGAATAAGGGCTCTGGGTCGAATTGTCCGACTTTCGGGCTTGGCTTTGTCGAGGCTCGGGCAGCGTCAGCAGTATGAGTGACAGAAAACGGGCAACCAGCATTATTCGCTCCGTCTTCGCCGGCTCGGCCCTGCTCGCGGTCGCAGCCTGTGGGAGCGCTGCCACCCAGTCCAAGGCCGTCGAGGCCGCGCCCGCTGGCGGCGCCATCGCCGGCCTCGCGTCACCATCGGAGATGCCGGGCGACCCCAGCCAGGAACCCGGCGGCATGGCGGGCCTCGAGAAGGCGGGCGCCGCAGCCGTCGCCGCCGTCCAGGGCTCCACGATCCTCTCGGTCCAGGCGGAGAACGACGGTCAGCTCTGGGAGATCCAGTTGGCCGGGCCCGACGGCACGGAACGCGTGATGGAGGTGGACGCGTCAGGAAAGGTGGTCTCGGAACCTCGGGTCAAGGACACCGGCGAGACAGAGAAGGGCAGGGTCATGAGCATCGCCAAGGACGCCAAGGTCACCTTCAAGGAGGCGGTGGAGAAGGTGTCCTCGGCAGTGCCAGAGGGCAAGATCACCCACCTGAGCCTGGACAAGTACAACGAGAACACTCTCGTCTGGGACGCCGATGTCGTCACCCCGGACGGCACCTGGCACGGGGTCAAGGTCGACGCCACGACCGGCGCCGTGACCAAGGAGGGTGGCTGAGCCCGCATTCGCTGCCGGGGGCCTGCGGCTTCTCAGTCGCAGGTCGCTGTCGGCGGTCACGCACGACCACACCCAGGCCGGCGTGACTCACTCATCGGTGTACGGCGGCTGCCTACTGACAAGGACCCCTCGCGTAGCGCGGCCAGGGTCGCCGCTCACGCGTGAGGAGTAGATCTGCCCGTCGTGCGTGTCAGGCACCCGGTGGTAGCCATCGGCTGATGGCCTGTCGAGGGACAGATGCGTCGACATGCCACAGCGTCCGTACTCCGTCCCATCTCGCGCGCATGCCGGCCGCTCGCGCCGCCTGTTTGAACTCCTCCTTGTCGTGGATGGGGACTCTCACGTAAAGACGGCCGTTCACGACGTCGCCGGCTTTGATGCGGCCGTCTCCAGGTGTCGGCTGCTGCCGACTGCGCGTGGGACGTTCCATACGGGCGCGTTCGGCGATGTGGCGTACCCGCTTGCATGACGTCGGATCGGTGATGCGCATCATCAGATCGGTGGGACCGAGGTTCGCCAGGAGGTTCAAGGATCCGTGCCACAGCACCGTCTCGTCGATGATGAGGACTTTCTCGTGCATGCGTTCTCGTGTGGAGATCTGGCAACCGGCTGCCGTGAGCTGCTGGACGAGGCCGCTCTTTCGCGGATCGCCGGAATAGTCGCGGGTGTGGACGGTGACCTTGACCCCGGAGTTCAGGCGTGGGGTGAGGTGCTGGAGCCACGTGCGGACGGGATCCGGATCGAGGAAGGCGCAGTAGATCTCGATTGTTCGCTGAGCACGGGCGATGTCCCACATCACGGCGCGGGGCACTTCATCGGCGGGAAAGAACGCTGGTCGAGCGAGCTCGTCTTCGGGTAGCCCAGCCAGGTCTGCTGCGCTGCGGAACGGCACCAGGTCGTCTACCGACAGCAGTTGGGCATGCCGTTCCAGATGGGCGAGCATGCGGGCAGCCTCGCTGCCAGGGCTGAGTTTGGCATGGAGGAACTGCGTGTCCGCGACCACGACAAGGTGGTCCTGAGCTCGACTCAGGGCGACGTTGAGCAGGCGGCAGGTGGACGATGAGAGCCCCACCTGATCGTAGAAGTAGCCGAGCTTGTCGCCGGCCCCAGCCACGGTGTCAATGATCACGAGGGGACGCTGGCTGCCTTGGAAGCGGTGAACAGTGTCCACCAGCCCCTCGTACGTCTCGCCGAATCGGTAGGTCAGGCTTTCCTGCAGCGCTTTCACCTGGGCTCGATACGGTGCGATCACCGCCAGACGATCTGTTGGCCGCTCTCCCGCCGGCAGGCCCGTCCATCTGCGCGCCGGCAGGACTTCGTCGTACTGCAGGCCGCGAACGAGCTCATGGACGACGGCCTCGTGGACGGTGTTGGTGGTGTGCGCGCTGGGGCGATGGAGAGGATGGGGAAGGCGGCGCGGAGTGGTGTCCACAAGAATCAACGGACTCTCGATCAAAGCCGAGGTAGGCAACCTGCTCTGGTCGCCTCGACCAGTCCGCAGCGGCGCGTCCGGATAGGCGACCGCATTGACGACCGCACAGATCGCCGGGCGCATGCGGTACTGGGTGTCCAGGCAGACCATGCGGGGGTCGTCGCGGCGAGCCGCCCCCGTTTGGTCCACTAAGCCCGCGGTGGTGAATGGATCGCGGTCCATCCACTGTGTGGCGTGCTGCCGATCATCAGGGGATGCCTGCCAGTCGCCGGCGGCTTTCGTCACTGCAGGCAGCTGACGAAAGTCGCCGGCCACGACAACGCGACGAGCGGCCAATCCCGCGGCGCACCAAGCCGAAGGAGTGTTCACCATCCCGGCCTCATCGATGACCACGACATCGATGCTGTCGAGCAGCTTGCGGGACTGCACAGCCTTGGCGACCGTGGTCCCCATCACCCTGCAGTTGCCCCGCACCATCTCAGTGGTCTTCTGCAGCTCCTGCTGGAGTGCGCTGAGCTGCTGCTGCAGCTGGTCACAAACTCGCTGAAGCGGCTCTCTCGCGGGCACATCCCGCAGTCTGCGGCGTAGGTCGGCCAACTGTGGTTCCTCAGCGGCAGCCTCGTTCGCGTAGGCCTGCTGATCGGCCAACGCGCCGCGCCGCTGCTGGTCCAGAACCGCCATCGTCTCTTGGTGTTCCCGCTGGGCATGACCCAGTTGTTCAAGCTTGGCCTGCTTCTTCCTCGCGAAGAGGCCCGATGGCTCACCGATGTCGTGGACCTGCTCCTGTATCTGTCTGATGGCCGCGCCCCGGGCCTGGAGTTGCTCTTCACAGGCGAGGACATGCCGCCCTGCCTCATCGCGCAGCGTCAACAGATCTCGTAGTCGACGCTCTACGACATCCGCCTCTCCGTGGAGCGCCAATGCCTGTTGCGCAGCCGTCAGCCGTTCCCGAGTATCGGTGATCTGCGTGGTCAGCCGGGCCGATAGCCGTGCGATGACCCGGGTGGGATTGATCTGCTCGCCGAACTTGGCGGCCAGCGACGCCAGCTCTATTTCTCCCGCCCGCTGCACCAGCCCCGCGTCGAACTCCTCCTCATCCGACAACAACTCGCAGATCCGCTCCATTGCTTGGTCCACCGCGACCTTGGTGGGCGCCACGAACAAGACCCGTAAGCCTTGCCGGTAGCAGCCCTCGGCGATGCACGCGACAACATCTGTCTTGCCTGTTCCTGGTGGCCCCCAGACGAACGTGAGATCGCTGCCGAGCGCCTGCTCGATCGCCTGCCGTTGCCTGTCGTTGAGCTGGCGGTGGCGGTAGCCACGGATGAAGCGTTCAGGAGTGGGGCACCGCTCGATGCGAGGCTGTCCCCGGCCGAACAGCCAGCCCGCCGTGGTCAGGTTGACCAAGCCGTGAGGCCTCCCGGCCGTCTCCAGCCGCTCGACGAGCGTCTCCAGGCCGACCGAATCGTCCAGACGCAGTTGGGCGTTGGCGGGCTGGCGCAGGTCGGCCGTAGTGCGCACTCTGATCTTGCCGTCCGGCATGCGCGCCACTTCGGCACTCACCCATGCCTCGCGGGAGCGTTCGGGGCGGATCAGCAGCTTGTCGCCGGAGAAGATCTCCTTCCAGCTCCTGCAGAAGAACAGGTACTCCCTCTTCTCTCCGTTGTTCCCTACCACCCGTCCGCCGGTCAGGGACAATTTCTCTCCGTCCCCGTCACTGCGGAGCTCGGCTGTGATTTCCAGCCGTACGGCTCGCAGCAATTCGTCGACGGGAAAGGGATTACGCCGAGAGCCTGTCATCACACTCCTTGTGGACGACGATCAACAAGGGCCGGTGCTGGGTGAGGATTTCAGGAATGCCACATTCGCATGAGGTTCTGCAGGAGCTCGGCCTGTTCGATGGCGTCGTCCAGGGCGTTGTGCGTGTGGGGCCTGGCGGACAGCAGGTGGGACGGCATGGTGCGCTTCGTCGAACGCACGATGGGTGTGGACGCCTTGGCCGCGTAGAGGGTCTTCATGTCCAGGCATCGGGAGTGGCCGAAGGGTGAGCCCTCGTCCGCGAACGTCATGAAGTACCAGTACATCCACATCCAGTCGTAGCCCAGCGGGTAGGCGGCGAACACCGGCGACGCCTGGGCCTCGTCGGCGCGGCCGGCGATCCAGGCGGCGGCCGCGTTCATCGCGTCGCGCGGTGCCTGCCCGTCGGCGACCAACTTGGCTCTGTCCAGCCCGCTCACGCCGAGCGCCTCCGGGTCGTAGGTCTCGCTGATCGGCTGGAGTTCGGCGTAGAAAGTGTCCTTGGCCGGATCCATCGCCTGGAAGGAGGTGCCGTCGAACGTTCCGGCGACAGCCAGCCCGAAGCTCAGCATGGAGTACGGCCCCGGGATCGGCCCGTCGGCCTCCACATCGACCGAGAAGTACAGGTCAGGCTTGGCCATGGTCGCCTACGCGCTCGCTGCCGGAGTCTGCGCCGTCACGGTGACCCCGACAGCCGCTGCGGCTTCGAGGATCTGGCGTCGCAATTCCTCGACCTCATCGGCGGGGAGGGGGTCCCGCTCGTAGGTGAGCCGGATGCCCCACTTGTCGTCCTCGTATCGGGAAAGGTCGAGGCGGATCCATCCGCTTTCTCGAGACTGGAGGATCCTCGAGCCGAATTCCTGATCCCAGTCGTCGCTCAGGCGGCCTCGTTTGTCCAGAGCCAGAAGCTCTCTGAAGGTGTCCAGATGGTCGCCGAGAGGCCCGCTGATGCTGATGCTCAGCTGCAGTGTCATCGCCATCATGTGCTCCCGTGCCTAGTGATGATCCAGTCTGTCTCGCGGAAGTGGGTGGAGATGCCTTTGCCGTCTGCTCTCTTGTCGGGTGGACCTGCCGAACCGAAGAGCGCGGGGGCGACCTCTCGCCCGAGATCAGCTTCCCAGCGTTCCTTCCACGACGTTAACGCCGGGAAGGTGTCGCGGACCGTGTCCTTGTCGATGAAGTCGTACTTCCGGTGCGCGAACGACTTCCCATCCTCATGTACGGAGCTGTCCCATACCTGCCGCGCCTTGTCGACCATGGCATCAGAGGAAAGCTGGACGTCATAGTCGCTCCGATCTTCCGGACGGCCTCGGTCGTCGAGCATGCCGAGTTGCGCTTTGGCGTCGAAGGGGACCCTCGAGGGGCGTTCGTCCTCTGGACGGTCGCCGACCCAGGCGTCCCATCGCGCCTTGGCCTCGGGCTGGTCGGCGACGTCCTGGTCCCTCGGAAAGTCCTTGTGCGGTCCAGAGAAGAACTGCGCGGACGAGCCCTGCAGGCGGATGTCCACCTGTGAAGGGTCGATGCCGTCCGCCGCCAGCGCCACCAGGAGGCTCCCGGTGAACTCCTTGTACTGCTCGGGGTTCATTCCCAGCGGGGCTTCGAACCGTTGCCACTGTTCGACCTGACCGCTGTCGATGCCGAGGACGTCGAGGTCCTCCTCCCGTACGGCATAGCCGGTGTCGTCGTGCGGCCAGCCGCGGACGCGGTCTCCGGACTCGCTGTGTTCGACGGGGACGCGTCCGTCCTGGTCGATGTGCCCGGCCGCCTCGGCAGCCTGGCGTCGCGCCTCGATCGGGTCCGCCGCGGAGTCGTCCTCATGCACGATGTCGGCCGATCGGTCGTCGACCGGGGAGACGTCCGAATGCTCGCCCGGCTCGGCCCGCTCTTCCCGCGCCTCATCCGCCGTGTCGCCCTCCGCACGAGGGCCGGGGAGATCCGCGTCGCCGCTCGGGGTGTCGGCTTCCCGCCCCTCATCCGCCGTGTCGCCTTCCGCGCGGGGGAGATCCGGGCCGCCGCTCGGAGCGTCGGCTTCCCGCCCCTCATCCGCCATCTCGCCCTCCGCGCGATGGCCGAGGCCATCTGGGTCGCGGTTCGAGGCGGCGTCCGGTTCGGCGGTTCTCCAAGGCTCGGTCGTGTCGAGCGCCTCGTAGTAGCTCTGCCGTCCACGAGCCTCGACCGGCGGGGGATGCTCGTGGTGGGAGGCGCGCTGGTCGGGTGCGCGTTCGCCGTGGTCGTCGGGCCCTTCCCGCAACTCGCTCACCCTGGAGCCTCCACCAGTCTCGGGGCCAGATAGTCGAGTGGCCAGCGCAGGTCGCGGAACGGCTGGAGCGCCTGTTCGAGGCGTGCCCGCCAGCGTGGCTCGAACGTCCGCGTCTCCAACACCGTCTCGATCACCGACACCTCGCCGACGCCGAACGCGATCTCGTGCGTCTTTCTCAGGTCCCGCTGGTCGTCGGCGATCCAGCGGCTGACGAGCGCGTGCTGGTCGCGAAGGCTGAGCGCGGGGATGCCCCATTCCGCCGTGCGCGGGTGCGGACCGCCCTCCGGGTCGTCCCGCACTTGTGCGGCGAGCGCGTCGCCGACCAGGACCCAGCGGTACGGCCTGGCCAGCCATGGCGGCTCCTCGGCGACGCAGACGCGCCGCCCCTCCGACAACCAGGCGAGCATTCCTCGCATGATGTGGACGGCCAGGTCCGATGGGCTGATCCGGTCCGCCACGGCGGGCGTTCGAGAGGCGATCGCGGCGTCGACGGCCTGGCCGAGAGCGCAGTCGCGCGACCGGCGTTCCATCCCGCCGAGCTGGTCGCGAAGCTCCTGTTCGGGGAGGGGCAGGCCCCAGCCGGTCAGGTGACCTAGAACGCCGAGTTCCGCCCAGAGCACCAGCGACGGATCCGGGCGGCGTGCCCGGCTCATCTCCCGCAGTGTGCACGCACGGGTCGTGCAGTCCGTGCCGCACGCGGAACTGCGGCGCGACACGAGCGTGTCCACGGCCGCCACCAGTCCCCGCCCCTCCCCCTCACCGCTCGCGGGACGGCGCGAGTCGGGTGCGACCTCCGCCGCCACCTGCCCCGGCCGCTCCTCCTCACCATTTGCGGGACGGCGCGAGTCGGATGCGACCTCCGCCGCCGGCCGTTCCTCCGGGCCGGGATGCATCTGGGTCAGCAGTGGGTAGTCGAAGCCGTCGGCGAAGACCGCGGCCTGGCCGGGTGGCAGTGTCACGATGTATCCGGACTGCTCCTCGGTCAGGTGCATGGTCGCCCCCACCGCCTCCCGGTCGTCAGCAGCCGGAAGCCGGTGCACGATCTTGACCGCGGTGTTCTTGATGACGTCGTCGACCAGTTTGGAGGGGATCTGGTCGGCGATGATCAGGCCCTCGCCGTACGCCCTGGCCTCGGCCAGCATGGACGCGAACATCTCCACTGCGTGCGCCGCGGGTCCCTGGGTGCCGCGGCGCAGCAACCGGTGCGCCTCCTCGACGACCGTCAGGTGCATCAGCCCGGTGGCCCCGCGGCGGTGGACGCGGAGGTGTTCGACCAGCCGCAGCAGGATCGTTCCCATGAGGAACGACTTGCTCTGGTCGTCGCCGACGTCTTCGATCTCCAGGACGACGTTCGTGGCCAGGAGCTTGCCGATGTCGAGCGGGTGCCCGTCGTGGAGGAACCTGCCGCTGGTGCCCTGGCGCAGCGAGGACAGCCGCACGCGGATGAATCCGTGGACGTTGTCGGCGATCTCCTTGCCGTAGCCGATCTCGTCGACGACCTGGTCGGCGGCGCGTTCGAGGTCGGCCAGCGTCGGATGACGCGGCGTGAGCCCGGGGGTGAACGGCTCGCCGAGGGTGAGGTCCCAGCCGAGTTCGGTGTAGCAGCGGGTCAGCGCCGCCGCCAGCACCTGCGGGAACGGCTCGTCGGACTGGAAGGCCGCCAGGAAAAGCGCCTTCACCAGATCCGCGTGGGTCTGCAGCGGGAATCCGGCCTCTGGTTCGAGCGGGTTGAGGCAGGCCGGCGCCACCTCGGTCTCGCCCGGCCGGATGGCGATCACCTCGGCTCCGGGCAACCGCGCGGCCATGGTCCGGTATTCGGCCTTCGCGGGTTCCACCACCAGCCACGGGATGCCGCTGTCGGTGGCCGCCTGTAACAGGGTGCGGATGGTGCGCGACTTGCCGCCGCCGGTGGCGCCGGTGACGAAGGTGTGCCGGTTCAGGCTGGCGGTTTCCAGCCGCAACGGGCCGGCGGGTCGCCGGTTGCCGTCCAGCACCACGCCGATCTCGAGCCCGGCGGTGCCGGCCTCGGGGGTCACGTCGAACGACGGCCGGTCGACCAGCCGCACGCCGGGGATCTCCCTGGCCGGCGGTACGGCAAGCGCCGCCACCAGCCGCGAGGAGCCCACGAACGGCGCGCCGTCCGCCAGGGCGCTGCCGAGGGCGCCCGCCCGGCCCGTGGGAACCAGCTGGTACGGCAGGCCGTCGAGGTCGGCCGAGGCGCAGACGAGCCCGGCCACCTGGGCCGCCGCGGCCGGGTCGGCGCCCGCGGCCAGGAGGTGGACGCGCCACATGCCGCTAGTGCCGCCCCGCACCAGTTCGGTGTAGCGGGTCTTGGCGCGCCGGGCCTCCATCTCGTAACGCGGTGACGACGTGCGGGCCTGCGCCCTGCGCTGGTCCTCGGCCGCCTGCTGCGTCAGCGCCGCCAGTTCCTCCGCGGTGACGGGCTCGGCCAGCAGCAACCATGCGAACGGTTCCTGCCACACCGCCAGCAGCCCGTCCTCCAGGGACGGCCGCGACGGCTGTTCGCGCGGCGGGTCGTCCTCCAGCAGGAGCCCGTCGCAGATCGCCGTGACGCGGCACCAGCTGGGTAGCCGCGCCAGCCGCTCTTCGAACTCTTCGGCGCCGAGCGGGGTGGCGCCGGCGCCCGTGGGCAGGCGCAGCGCCGCCGTACCGGCATGGCGCGAGCCGGCCAGCGCCCGGCCCGCCACCAGCACGTCCACGGGGCCGCCGGCCCTCGGCCGGATCCATGCCATGGCGATCGGGCCCGCGCCCGCGTGGAACGCCGAGCTCACCGCCGCCAGTCGCTGCCGTGACCCGGCCCTTCCGCTGCCGTCCACGTCACCGGGCCGGGGCACCTCGTGGACGGCGAAGGCGGGGAGCGCGGTCAAGGCGATCACGACCCCGAATCGTCACCCACGCATCCGGATGCGTCAAGGGTTTGTCACGTAGTGCAGTCAGTTTCATGATTGCCTGGTGACCTGAGCTCTCCCCTTCAGCCTGGGAGCATCCGTATGACTGATCGGTTACCTGTGTCCCAGGGGCGCCTGTTCACCCCCGGCAGGCGGCTCGGCTGGGTGTTTCGCGATCCGCACTCACTGTCTCGCCCCTTCACCGAACCAGAGCCGCGTCCGCGGCCTCTTCCCGACCACGTCCTCGCTCACGCCCACCACGCGCACGCCGCCCAGCGCCTTCAGCGCCGCCAAGCATGGACGGTCTTCGGCACGATGTCGCTGGCGCTGCTGGCGATGGCCGGATGCACGCGGGTGCTCGGCAGCGCGTATTCGGCCGGCGCCGCGCTCTCCCTCGTCGTCCTGAGCGTGCTCGCCGCCACGCCCGGTGTGGTCATGGCCGCGGTCGCCGGCCACCGCAGGACCGTCGCCGACCACGCTCTCGCCCGGGCACGGCAGTTCACCGAGCAGGAGCACCGGCTCGCCCACGCGGCGTGGCTGGAGCGACGTGCCGCGCACGAGCGGGCGCAGCGGGCCGCCGTCGCCGAGGCGCTGGAGTGGGGGTCGGCCCACGCGCCCAGCTCCGCCCGCCGGCTGGACGTGATCGGCGGCAGCCTGTGGGGCTGGGAGGCGCTTCTCACCGTGCACGGCGCCTCGATGCTTTCCAGCCAGCCCGTCCTGGTGATCGACCTGTCCCGCGAGGTCGTCTGCCGTGAGCTCGCCACGCTCGCCGCCGCGGCGGGTCGCACCGTGCATGCCGAGGTGCTGCCGGCGCAGCTGGCCGGCTCGGTCCTGGGTGCGGGCCTGTCGGCCGATCAGCTGGTCGACGCGCTCGTGGAGTCGATGTACGGCGGCGAGCGGCCCGCGGCGCGCGCGGACCGGAGCCTGGACCACCGCCTGCTGAGCACGCTGGCCGGGGCGCTGGGTGAGCGGGTCACGGTGGCCAGGCTGGTCGCGGGTGTGCGGGTGCTGCTCGGCCAGGACGACGGGGCCGGTCGTCTTACGGCCGAGGAGCGCGATCACATCGCGGCCGAACTCTTCTCCGACACCTACCTCGAGCAGGCGCACCAGGCGCTCGCCAGGATCGAGTCCTACCTGCATCCCCTGCGGGAGCTCGGCGCCGGACGTCCTGCGCGAGCGGACGGCGTGGCGCTGACCTGTGTGGCGCTCGAGGAGGCCGGACGCAATCCGGGTGGCGAGCTGCTCACCGACCTGATCGTCCAATGGCTGACCCACTACGTCGGGGCCGCCGGCGCGCATCCGCCCGCGGTGATCGTCGCCGGGGCCGACGAGCTGTCCCGCGCGCATCTGGAGCGGCTGTCGGACGCCTGCGAACGCCGCCGGGTGCCGCTCACCGTGCTGTTCCGGCACCTGCGGGAGTCCTCGCTGCAGCTGGTCGGTGGCGGGGCGGTCGCGTTCATGCGGCTCGGCAACCATCAGGAGGCCGTCCAGGCGGCCGACTTCATCGGCCGCCGGCACACCTTCGTCCTGTCCGGGATGACGCGCACACTGGGCGGCAGCCAGACGCACACCGCCACCGACACCTTCGGTCGGTCCGCGACCAGGGGGACGAGCACCTCGCGCGGCCACACCGAGTCGTCCACCGGGGACGGCACGCCGTTCGGCGGGATCGTCAGTCTCAGCCGCGGCTTCAGCAGCTCGACGGGCACCAGCCAGTCGACGACCCGGAACTGGTCGAGCGCGCGGGCGTTCGCCGACGGCGCCTCGTGGAGCGACGCGAGCTCCACCCAGCGGGTCTACGAGTACGCGGTCGAGCCGACGGCGTTGCAGCATCTGCCCGACTACGCGGTTCTGCTGGCGGAGGTGGCGGCCGGGCAGGGGGTGCGGGTCACGCCTGCCGATTGCAACCCGGCGATCGTCACGTTGCCACGGGTCAGCACCGAGCCGCTGCCTGTCATTACTTAGGGTGATTTTTCGGGATCTTCACATCTCGTTCACGTAGATACATAACATGTATGCATTCAGGCGATCGACCCCATCGCAGTGGAGGCACCCCCATGCCGCCAGACCCTCCAGGTCCGTCGAAGCCGTGGTACGCGTGGAGCGAGGATCCCGAGCTGTCAGCCGATTGGCCGGCTCCACGGGTGGACGTCGAGGTGGACCACACCCGGCTCAAGACGATCGGCACCGCGATGTGGACCGACCTCGGCGCCGGACGGAACCCCGACCCCGGAGCGGACACAGGGGAGGGGCTCCCTTCCCGCTTCAGCGGGCTCCTGCTGGACGACTTCACCGACTGGGCCTGGTGGGGTTCGATGCAGGCCGTCCGGACGGTTCTCATCACCGTCGACGACGCGCTCAAGCGGGGCGCCATGGCCGTTCACCGTAGCTACGCCGACCTCGGCGGCCTGCTGTACGCCACCGGCGACAACTACGACCGGGCCATGGAACAGCGCCCGCTGCTGGACAACTCGATCAACGGTATGGGGCTCCGGCACGACGTGGTCGACACCAAGCAGCCGTGGGAGGACGAGGACGTCTCGCCGTACAACGCGTCCAGCGTCAAGGAGTGTCTCGACTCGGTCGATCCGCTACGGCTGGCCGCGCAGGGCACGCTCTGCTCGGATCTGGCGATGTGGTTCGCCGAGCTCCAGGGCGACCTCGAGGGGCGGGCCCGCGAGCTGGCCAATGCGTGGCGCGGTCACACCTCCGAGCTCGCGCTGGAAGGGATGCGCAAGGTGCACGCGACCTGCCGGGCTCTGGCCCATGTGAGCGGGCAGACCGGCGAGACGATGAGCTGGCTGGCCGGGGTGCTCCTGCAGTACCAGATGAACTTCGAGAGCGTCCTCGATCTCGACGGGCAGGAGGACGGCGACGAGCAGGGGGGCGAGGGGGACGGCGACGGCTGGGCTCGGTCGCTGGGAGCCGGGGCGCACGAGCGGGCACGTGACTACCTGCGGGATCTGAACGTCCAGTTGGCCGTCGCGCACGGCATGCTGCCCGACCAGGTCGAGACCCTGCTGCCAGGGGTCGTCGTCGCCGCCGGTGCGAGGGCGCCGCGCAGGCAGCGGGAGCGCGGGGGCGAGCACGTCCTGGGGAGCGGAGGTGGCGGGCGGGAGGCGGGCGGCTACCCCGGCTACCCCGGCTACCTGGTGCCGCCGATCGCGCCCATGGCGGGTGGCGGTGGTGGAAGCGCGGGCACGGGAGGATCCCCCTCGCGTGGCCAGAGGCGGCTGCCGCCGAGCTCGTTCGCCGGCGAGACGAGGGTGCACGCGTATGAGCCGGAGCGGGACCGGGTGCGGCGGGCGCGGCCCCTGCCGGAGCCGCGCGAACAACGGCAGGCGGAAGATCGCCGGCCCGGCGCGGACCGGCCTGGCGCGGATCGGTCCGGCACGACCCGGCCCGGCGTGGACCGGCCCGGCACGACCCGGCCCGGCGTGGACGTGCCTGGCGCGGATCGGCTCGGCACGGACCGGCCCGACCGGGATCGGCCCGACCGGGATCGGCCCGACGGGGATCGGCCGGGCGGCGCCGACCAGGCGGGGAAGGGCGACCGTGAGGGTGCCGACCGCCTCAAGAGGGCGTCCGGCCAACCGGAGGGCGACTCGGCCGAGCAGTTCGTCGACGCCGCGCAGGAGCCGCGCCCAGACCAGGTCGTCGACGTGACGGAGGAGCCCTGGCCGAGTCTCGACGCGATGGAGGAGCCCTGGCCGGGCCGGAGCCTCGACGCGATGGAAGAGCCCCATCCAGGCCAGGGTCTGGACACGACGCAAGAATTTGGCCCGGGCCAGAGTCTCGACATGATGCGCGAGTCCCGGCCAGGCCAAAGTTTCGGCACGGCGCAAGAGTCCCGTCCAGGCCAGGAGAGCATGGCGAACGGGCCGCACGACACCCGACCGGACCAGGAAACCGACGTGGCCCACTCGCCGGACGGCCGTGGGCCGGGTCAGGGGGATGACAGGGGAAACTCGCCGTGGGACCCCCTCCCAGGCGGCCGGAAGGACGATCCGGCGGACGCACCAGGTGGGAGGTCCTACCCGGCCCCGGAGGCTCGCGTGGGCGGGGAGGCTCGCGTGGGCGGGGAGGCTCGCGTGGGCGGGGACGGGGCTGCCGGTCCCCGCCCGGATCTGAACGACGAGGACCGGCCAGACGACGTGGTCAGGGGTGGGCGGTGAAGCGGCCGAAGCTGCCCTGGTGGTACAGGAGCGGACGGCCCCGGTGGTGGATGTCCGCCTCCGCCACCAGGCCGACGACCAGGATGTGGTCGCCCACGTCCACCCTCTCGTACGGCAGGCAGATCAGGTGCGCGGACACGTCCGCGAGCAGGGGCGCGCCGAGTTCGCCCGGCCGCCATCGGGTGGGTTCGGCGAACCGGTCGATGCCTTTGCGGGCGAACCGGGTGGCCAGTTCGGCCTGGTCGCTGGTGAGCACGTTGACCGCGAAGTGGTCGGCGGTGGCCAGCCACGGCCAGGTGGCGGAGGCTCGGTCGACGTAGAAGGAGACCAGGGGCGGGTCGAGGCTCACCGACGTGAAGGAGGTGGCCGTCAGCCCGACCGGCACTCCCCCGTTCTGCGCGGTGATCACGACGACGCCGGAGGCGTGGACGGCCAGGGCCCTCCTGAACCGGTCGGCGTCGACGGCGCGTTCGGGCATCGTGTCGGTCATGAGCCCCCCACCCCATCGAGCTCGTGGTCGTGCATGGCGCGGGCCGTGAGACCGCCGCCGTGGTCGGGCACAGCGCGCGCCACGAAACCACCGCCGTGGTCGGACAGGGTCCCGGTCATGAGGTCACCACCACGTCCAGTTCGCGTTCGGGTGCTGCCGCGTACCGGGACGGCGGTCTGGCAAGCCCGTAGTTCTCCCGCAGTGTCCGCCCCTCGTACTCGGTCCTGAACAGCCCCCGGTCCCTGAGCTCGGGCACCACGTGGTCGACGAAGTCCTCGAGTCCTCCGGGCAGGATCGGCGGCATGATGTTGAAGCCGTCCGCGGCGCCGTACTCGAACCATTCCTGCAGTTCGTCGGCGATCTGCTCGGGGGTGCCGGCGACCACGCGGTGGCCGCGCCCGCCGGCGAGGCGGGACAGCAGCGCGCGTACGGTGAGCTGCTCGCGCCTGGCCAGGTCGACGACGAGTTTGCGGCGACTCTGCGCCCCTTCGGTGTCGACGCCGACGTCGGGGAGCGGCTTGTCGAGGGCGTCCTCGTCGAGGTCGACGCCGATGAGGGTGGACAGCTGGACGAGCCCGTAGGCGGGGATGAGCAGGTCGTCGAGTTCTTTCTCCAGGCGCCGCGCCTCCTCCTCGGTGGAGCCGATGATCGGGGAGATGCCGGGCAGGATCAGCAGTTCCTCCTGGCGCCTGCCGTGGGCGCGCAGGCGGTTCCTGAGGTCGATGGAGAACGCGCGCGCCTCGCCGAGGGTCTGCTGGGCGGTGAAGACGGCTTCGGCGTGGCGGGCGGCGAAGTCCTTGCCGTCCTCGGACGAGCCGGCCTGGACCAGCAGCGGCCGGCCCTGGGGGGCGCGGGAGGTGTTGAGCGGTCCGCGGACGCTGAAGTGGGGGCCGGCGTGCTCGATCGGGTGGATCTTCCCGAGGTCGGCGTAGGTGCCGCCGGCGCGGTCGCCGAGGACGGCGTCGTCCTCCCAGCTGTCCCAGAGCTTGCCGACGACCTCGAGGAACTCGGTGGCCCTGGCGTAGCGTTCGGCGTGCGGCGGCCGTTCGACGCCGAAGTTGTGCGCTTCGGCCTCGCCGGCGGAGGTGACGATGTTCCAGCCGGCCCGGCCGCCGCTGATGTGGTCGAGCGAGGCGAACTTGCGGGCCACGTGGAAGGGCTCGTTGTACGTCGTGGACACGGTGGCGATCAGCCCGATGCGCTCGGTGACGACGGCCAGCGCCGACAGCAGCGTCAGCGGTTCGAGGCCGCCGAGCGCGTTGTGCTTCACGTTGCCCCACAGGGCCAGGCCGTCGGCGAGGAAGACCGAGTCGAGGGTGCCGCGCTCGGCGGTCCTGGCCAGGTTCTGGTAGTGGCGGACGTCGGTCAGCCTGGACGGCTCGGCGCTCGGGTGCCGCCATGCGGCCTCGTGATGGCCGACGCCCATGAGGAAGGCGTTGAGATGCAGTTTTCTCGTCGTGTGGGTTCTCGTCATGTGGTCCTCCAGGTCGAGAAGCGGCGCTCCACGCTGACCAGGAGCTGGTTGAACAGCAGGCCGATGGCGGAGATCGTGATGATGCCTGCGTACATGTCGTGGATGCGGAAGCTGGATTGGGAGGCCTGGATGAGGTAGCCGAGCCCGGCCTTGGCGCCGACCATCTCGGCGAAGAGCAGGACGAGGATGGAGTACGCGCCCGCCAGCCGTACGCCGGTGAAGACAGTGGGGACGGCGGCGGGCAGGATCACCTTCTGGAACAGCCGGAACGGGCCGAGGCCCATGGATCGCGCGGACTTGACGAGCAGGGGTTCGACGGTCTTCACGCCGCTGATCGTGTTGAGCAGGATGGGCCAGGAGCAGGCATAGAGGACGAATGTGATCTTGGTGGTCTCGCCGATGCCGAGGATCAGCGTGAACACCGGCAGCAGGGCGACGGCCGAGGTGTTGCGGAACAGTTCGAGCAGGGGGCTGAGGAAGGCCGCCACGGGCCGGTACCAGCCGATGGCCAGGCCGAGCGGGATGGCCAGGGCGATGGCGAGGGCGAATCCGGCGAAGGAGCGCAGCAGCGAGGCACCGAGGTGCTCGCCGAGCTGCCCGGAGAGCAGCAGCTCGTACCAGGCCACCAGGTTCTCCGACAGCGGTGGCACGAACACCCGGTCGACGACGCCTGCCCTCGGCAGCGCCTCCCAGAGGGCGAGCAGCAGGACGATCGCGGCTGAGCGCTCGACGGCCGTCGACAGCCGCCCGGTCCTGGGCTTCCTCTGGACGCCGGCGTCGGAAGGGCCGTGCCACCGCGCCTGGGCGGGCTGGCCGGAAAGGGCGACCGGCGAGGTCAGCTCAGCCAACGGAGCCCACCTCCTCGCGGCGTGCGGCGGCGACCTCGTCGCGCAGCAGGGTCCAGATGTGGTGGCGGTAGTCGCCGAAGCGCGCCTCGGCGCGCAGGTCGCCCTCGCGGGAGCCGAACTCGACGGCGAGCGTCTCCTTGATGCGGCCGGGCCGGGAGGTCATCACGGCCACGCGCTGGCCGAGGTAGACGGCCTCGTCGATCCCGTGCGTGATGAAGACGATCGTCTTGCCGGTCTTCTGCCAGATGTGCAGCAGCTCCTCCTGGAGCGACTCGCGGGTCTGGGCGTCGAGCGCGGCGAACGGCTCGTCCATCAGCAGGACGTCGGGGTCGAAGGCCAGGCTGCGGGCGATGGCGACGCGCTGGCGCATGCCGCCGGACAGTTCGTGCGGGTAGCGGTCCTCGAACCCGGCCAGCCCGACCAGGTCCAGGTAGTGCCTGGCCCGCTCGGCGCGTTCCTTCTTCGGCACGGCCTTGGCCTCCAGGCCGAACTCGACGTTACCGGTGGCCGTGCGCCAGGGGAAGAGCGCGTACTGCTGGAAGACGATGCCCCTGTCGAGCCCGGGGCCGGTGACGGGGACGCCGTCGATGAGGATCTGTCCCGAGGTCGGCGGGGTCAGGCCGGCGATGAGGTCGAGCAGCGTGGACTTGCCGCAGCCGCTCGGTCCCACGAGCGTGAGGAATTCGCCGGCGCGGATGTCGAGGTCGATGCTCTCCAGCGCGGTGAACGGCCGGTCGGCGCCTCTGACGTCGAACACCTTGCCCACGTCGCGGATGACGATCTTCATGAGGCGCTCCCGCCGGCGTAGGGGTTGTAGGCGTTGGTGAACAGCTCGGACAGCTTGACCTGGCCGGGCTGGATCTCGCCCTCGCGCTCCAGCCAGTCGATCCAGGTCTGGAACTCCTTGCCGGCGATCACGCCGCCGGCGCCCGCGATGCCGGAGCTCTTCCAGAACGTCACGGCGGTGGCGTCCTCGCTGCGCCCGCGCCTGGCGATGATCTTCTGGAAGGTGGCGACCACCTCCTGACGGGGGTGGGTCTGCGTCCAGCGCACGGCCTTGGCGAACGCCTCGACGAAGGTCCTGGTGGTGCGGGGGTTGGCGGCGATGAAGTCCTCGCGCAGGACGACGGCGCCTGCGGTGAACGGGCCGAACAGGCCGACGTCGGTGAACAGCGGGCGCAGCCCGCCGCGCTGCAGCGCCTTGTCCTTGAGGATCCCGCCGAGGGTGCCGACGTCGAGTTGACCCTGGCGGATGGCCTGCTCGGTGTTGACGGGCGGGATGACGACAAGCTCGACCTGCTTGATCTCCTCGGGGGTCAGCCCCTCGCGCTTGAGGTACTCCTTGATGACCGCTTCGTGATGCGCCCCGAGGGTGTTGACGCCGATCTTCCTGCCGATCAGGTCGCGGGCGGTCCTGATGGGGCTGTCGTCCTTCACGTAGTAGCCGTTGAAGCTCCGCTCGTCGGAGCCGTAGTAGCCGATGACCGCCTTGATCGGCGCCTTGGCCGCCTTGAGCTTGATGATCGCGCCGTTGAAGGCGCCGCCGATGTTGGTCTGGCCGGTCGCGACCGACTGGATGTCCTGGGGGCCGCTGGTGGTGTTGCCGACCCAGGTGAGCTTGATGTCGCCGAGGTAGCCGAGCTCCTGGGCGAGTTCGGGGAAGGTGACGGCGCCGGCGCTGCCCTGGTAGCGCAGTTCGGTCGTCTCGGCGCCGCTGCCGGTGGCCGAGCCTTCGGCCGTCGCGCAGGCGGCCAGCGTCGCCAGGGCCAGCGCGTACGGCAGGGCGTGTCTGATCTTGATCAAGGGAGTGTCCTCACGAGAGCACGGCGGCCCGCGGCGGGGCGGGCACGCCAGGGGAGTGTTCGTCGGTGGGTCGCGCGGGCGCCTTCGGCCACGCGGGAGGGAACGGCACGCGATCGGCACGCGTGATCGGCACGCGTGATCGGCTCCGTGATCAGCGACACTGCGCGCTGGCGACGTGGCCGTGGTCCACGTGCGGGCGCGTGGTCAGGTAGGGACCCTGCCTCATACGGCGAACCTACGCGCTCGCGGACGCAAAGTAAATATTTCCTACTGGTTTTACATGGATAATTACCTATTGACCTTGTAGGGATATCGGAGATGCTGGGATCATGACACTCTGGACCCCCGACCCCACCTTCTACCCCTCACCCCGAGACGCCGCCGCCGCGCCGGCCGAACGCCTGGCCTACGTCGCCGCCTTCGACCGCGGCGCCGAACGGCCCGACGCGATCGCCGTGCTCGACACCGACCCCTCCTCCTCGCGCTACGGGCGCGTGGTGGGCTGGACCGACCTGCCGTACACGGGTGACGAACTGCACCACTTCGGGTGGAACGCCTGCAGCAGCGCGCTGTGCCCCTACGCGCCGCACCCGCACGTGGAGCGGCGCTACCTGGTCGTTCCCGGGCTGCGTTCCTCGCGCATCTACATCCTGGACACCAAGGACCGCGTCAGCCCCGAGATCGTCAAGGTCATCGAGCCGGAGGAACTGGCCGCACGGGCGGGCTACTCCCGCCCGCACACCGTGCACTGCGGGCCCGAGGGCCTCTACGTCTCCGCGCTCGGCGGGGCGAACGGCGAGGAGGGCCCCGGCGGCATCGCCGTCCTCGACCACCAGTCCTTCGAGGTACTCGGCCGCTGGGAGGTCGACAGGGGCCCGCAGTACCTCGCCTACGACTTCTGGTGGCACATCAACCACGACGTGCTGGTCACCTCGGAGTGGGGCACGCCGTCGATGATCGAGGGCGGGGTCGTCGGCGAGCTGCTGCTCGGCCGGAAGTACGGTCACCGGCTGCACTTCTGGGATCTGCGCAGGCGCCGCCACGTCCAGGAGGTCGACCTCGGCGACCAGTACCAGATGCCGCTGGAGCTGCGGCCCGCCCACGACCCGACCAGGACCTACGGCTTCGTCGGTGTCGTCACCAGTGTCGAGGACCTGTCGGCCTCGGTCTGGACGTGGTTCCACGAGGACGGCCGCTGGCAGGTGCGCAAGGTCATCGACATCCCCGCCGAGCCGGCCGACCCCGCCCTGCTGCCCGACGTGCTCAAGCCGTTCGGGGCGGTGCCGCCGCTGGTCACCGACATCGACCTGGCGGTCGACGACCAGCGGCTCTACGTCTCCTGCTGGGGGACGGGCGAGATCAAGCAGTACGACGTCGCCGATCCGTTCAAGCCGGTCGAGCTGGGCTCGCTGCGCATCGGCGGGATCGTCGGCAACCGCGCCCACCCGGCCGCGCCCGGCGAGCCGCTGCGTGGCGGCCCGCAGATGGTGGAGGTCAGCAGGGACGGCAGCCGCCTCTACGTGACCAACTCCCTGTACGGCGCCTGGGACGACCAGTTCTACCCTGAGGGCGTGGGCGCCTGGCTGGCGAAGATCGACACGGGGTCCTTCACCTTCGACGAGCGCTTCTTCCCGCACGGCGACGACTTCCGCGGCCTGCGCCCGCACCAGGTCAGGCTGCAGGGCGGCGACGCCTCCTCCGACTCCTACTGCTATCCGTGACGGTCACGGCGGCGCTCCTGCTGGGCGCCTTCCACGGTCTGAACCCCGCGATGGGCTGGCTGTTCGCCGTCGCCCGCGGCCTGCAGGAGCGCAGCAGGAGCCGGCTGCTGGCCGCGCTTCCCGCGATCGCGGCGGGCCACCTGGCCGCGGTGGCGTTGGTCGGCCTGGTCGTCGCGGTCACGGGTTCGCTGGTCACCGGCACGGTGCTGTCGGTGGCGGGTGGCGTGGTGCTCGTCGGCTACGGCCTGTGGCTGCTACTGTCCCGGCGGCACTTCCGCTGGGTGGGGATGCGCCTGTCGCTCCTCCAGCTGGCGGGCTGGTCGTTCCTGATGTCCTCGGCCCACGGCGCCGGGCTGATGCTGATCCCGGTCTTCACCGGCCTCCAGGGGGAGCACGCGGGACACGGCTCTCACGCGCTCGCCGGGGGCCTGGGCGTGGCCGCGCTCCACACGCTGGCGATGTTCGCCGTCGCGGGAGCGGTCGCGCTGCTCGTCTTCGAGGTGGTCGGGCTGACCGTGCTGCGCTGGGCCTGGTTCAACGTCGACAAGGTGTGGGCCGTCGCCCTGGTGGGCGCGGGGGTGCTCACCCTGGCGCGGGCGTAGGGAGGATCCGTCGTGAGCCTGCCGGACTCTTGGCTGGTGGAGCAAGGTTTCATGTATTCCCTATTGACTTCATGGGGAATATCGCCGAGTGTCAAGGGTGTGATCCACCGCGAGCCTCTCGTCGCTCGCCTCACGAGAAGGGCCCTCCACGGGCGGGGCGTTGGGAGGCGCCCCGCCCCCTTCCCCCCTGTTCCCCGGCGTACCCCGCCTCCCCCGGCACACCTCGCCGGCACACCCCCCGCAGAAAGGCGCATCCCATGAGCGAGCACGAGACGCGGACCGACGGCGACAGCCGCGCCGCCCTCAACGAGGACTGGGCCGCCACGATCGTCGGCCTCGCCCTCCTCCTGCTGGTCATCACCGGAGTGATCCCGGCGGGGCTGATCCCGTGATGAGCACCACCCGCCTCCCCTCCCGGGCCACCGCCACCTGGGTGTGGCCCGCCGCGGGCGTGCTGACCGTGCTGGTCCTCGCCGCCGCGACCAGGTTCCTGGAGCGGAACGTCCCCGTGTGGTGGTCGGGCTCCGACCTGGCCAAGGCCGTCGAGTACCCCGTCTACGCCATCGCCCTCGGCCTGCTCGGCAACGCGGTCCTGACCGCCACCGGGCTCAGGGACCGTCTGGCGGGCGGCTTCCGCACCGAGTTCTTCATCAAGACGGGCCTCGTCCTGCTCGGCGCCTCGATCAACCTGAAGGTGATCGTCACCGCCGCCGGGCCCGCCGTCGTCCAGGGGATCGTGCTCATCGGCACGGTGTTCCTGTTCACCTGGTGGCTGGGCGGCAGGCTGGGCCTGGACGACAAGCTGCGCGCCCTGCTGTCGGCCGCCGTGTCGATCTGCGGTGTCAGCGCCGCCATCGCCGCGGCGGGAGCCGTCCAGGCCAGGCGGGAGCAGCTGGCCTACAGCGCCAGCCTGGTGATCGCCTTCGCGCTGCCGTCGATCTTCATCCTGCCCGGCCTGGCCACGGCGCTCGGGCTGAGCCCCGCGGTGGCGGGGGCCTGGATCGGCGGCAACATCGACACCACCGCGGCGGTGACGGCCGCGGGCGCCCTCGTCGGCGAGGACGCCCTGGCGGTCGCCACCATCGTGAAGGTCACGCAGAACGCCCTCATCGGCGTGGTGGTCGTGGCCCTGACCGCGTGGTTCGCCTTCCGCGTCGAACGCCGGCCCGACGCCGAGCGTCCCGGCGCCATCGAGTTGTGGCGCCGCTTCCCCAAGTTCGTGCTGGGGTTCGTGGCCGCCTCGGTCATCGCCACCTGGTACCTCGCCGCCGTCCCCGCCGCTGCGGGCAAGGAGGTCGTCGGGGCGGCCAACGACCTGCGGGTGTGGTTCCTCATCCTCGCCTTCGTGAGCATCGGGCTGGAGTTCCGCGTGACTTCGCTGCGGGAGGCGGGCTGGCGTCCGGTCGGCGTGTTCGCGGCGGCCACCATGGTGAACGTGCTGGTCGCGCTGGGACTCGCGGTCCTGCTGTTCAGCGGCTTCAGCGCCGACGCGTAGGAGGGCGGACCCCGGGGCGCGTGGGAGGGCGGGCCCCGGGGGGCGTGGGAGGGCGGGCCCCGGGGGGCGCGTTGACAAATACGAGCGAAGACTTGTATTAATCCAAACACGAGTAATTCGTCGTGTTTGGAGTGAGTCGTGGGTGCATTCCTAGTCCGCCGGCGCCGCCTCGTCATGCTGCTGTCCCTGCTGGCCACGCTGGTCATGGGCGCGCTGGGGGCGGGGACGGTGAACGCGCTGTCGCTCGCCAGGTTCGAGGCGCCGGGATCGGAGTCCGACCGCGCGGGGGCCGAACTGGCCGAGCGGTTCGGCACCGGCAGCGTCGACCTGATCCTGCTCGTCACGGCCGTGACCGGCACCGTGGACGACCCGGCCGTGGCGGCGGCGGGCCGGGAGCTGACCAGACGGGTGGCCGCCTTCGACGGGGTGGCGGAGGCGGCCTCGTACTGGACCAGAGGCAACCCCGCCACACTGCGCAGCGAGGACGGCACGCGGGCGCTGGTCGTGGCGCGCATCCCCGGCGACGCGAACGTGGTCCGCTCGCGGATCCTGCCCGCGCTGGTACCCGAGGTCACCAAGGGCGACGCGGTCGTCTCGGTGCGCGCGGGCGGCGGCGAGGAGGTGTTCAGGCAGACGGTCCCGCAGGCCAGGCAGGACTTCCTGCGCGCCGAGATGATCATCTTTCCGCTGGTCTTCGCGCTGCTCTGGCTCTACTCCCGCAGGGTGCTCGGCGCGGTGCTGCCGATCATGGTCGGCGTCTTCGCGATGGTGACGACGCTGGCGCTGCTGCGCGTCGTGCTGCTCTTCGCCGACGTCTCGACGTTCGCGCTGAACATCACGCTGGCCATGGGCCTGGCGCTGGGCATCGACTACTCGCTGTTCGTCATGGCCCGCTTCCGCGAGGAGGTACGGCAGGGCCGCGCCCCGCACGACGCCGTCGTGGCCGCCGTCGCCCGTGCGGGCCGTACGGTGGTCTTCAGCGGGACGACGGTCGCCGCCTCGCTGGCGGTGCTGCTGGCGCTGCCGTTCGGCTTCCTCCGCTCCTTCGCCTACGCGGGGATCGCCGTGGTGATCGGCGGCGTCGTGGGCGCCGTGGTGGTGCTGCCGGCCGTCCTGGCGACCGTGGGACCGCGGGTGATCCCGCGGCGCGACCGGGGCGAGCGGGCCGTGGGCTTCTGGCACGCGGTCGCGACGCGGGTGATGCGCAGGCCCCTCCGGTACGGCGGCGCCGCCACGCTGGCGCTGCTCGTGCTCGGCACGCCGTTCCTGGGGCTGGACTTCGGCGTGGCCGACGACCGGATCCTGCCGCCGAGCGCGCCCGCCCGGCAGACGCAGGAGATCATCAGGGCCGAGTTCCCCGCCGAGGAGACCGACGCGCTCCAGGTGGTGTCCACCGGCCCGGCCACGGGCGACGCGGCGTACGCCGCCGCGCTGTCGCGCCTCGACGGCGTCGCGCAGGTCGACTCCGCGGCCGGCTCCTACGTCAGGGGCGCGCGGGCCGGCGACGGCGACCCCGCCAGGTTCCGCGGCGGAGAGGGGACCTGGCTGTCGGTCGTGCCCACCGCCGCCCAGATGGAGGGCGATCCGGTCGAGCTGGTCTCGCGGGTACGCGCGGCGCCCGCGCCGTTCGAGGTGCTGGTCGGCGGCTACACGGCCGAACTCGCCGACTACCGCGCCTCGGTGGTGGACCGGCTGCCGCCGCTGATCGGGCTGATGTTCGCGGTCACCTTCGTGATCCTGTTCCTCATGACGGGCAGCGTGCTGATCCCGCTGAAGGCGACCGTGCTGAACCTGCTGAGCATGGCGGTGATGTTCGGCGCGCTCGTCTGGGTCTACCAGGACGGCCACCTGTCGGGGCTGCTCGGGTTCACCCCGACGGGAAGCATCGACCCGAGCATCCCGATCCTGATGTTCTGCATCGCCTACGGGCTGTCCATGGACTACGAGGTCTTCCTGATCGAGCGGATCAGGGAGGAGTACGCCAGGACCGGCGACACCGTCACCGCGGTCGCCCATGGCCTGCAGCGCGGCGCGCCTCTCATCACCGCCGCCGGGGCCATCCTCGCGCTGTCGTTCGCCGCCTACGCGACGGCCAGGGTGGTGTTCGTGCAGATGCTGGGGGTCGGCATGGCGGTGGCGATCCTCGTGGACGCCACCGTCATCAGGGCCGTCATGGTGCCCGCGTTCATGCGGCTGGCCGGGGCGGCCAACTGGTGGGCGCCCCGGCCGTTGCGCCGCCTGCACGCTCGGGTCACGCGGCCTCGAGCCAGATCGGACGCCAGTCGGGCAGCTCGTGATAACGGCGCAGCTCCGCCAGACCCGACAACCAGCCGCCCCACGCCGCGTGCGGCGGACGGGCCGCGTCGAAGCCCGACTGGACGAACGTGAGCCTGGTCCTGCCGTCCGACTCCGCCAGCTCCCAGCTGGAGATGCCGGCCGATCCCCAGTCGACCGACATCGCGCGCCCCTCGACCAGGTCGACGACCTTGGCGGGGTCGGGGTTGTCGAAGCCGCCCATGGCCCAGCGGCCGCCGACGAACGGCTCGATCTCGATGGGGTAGCCGAACCAGCGGGTCGCCTCCGCGCCGTCGGTCAGCGAGCGGTAGACGTCGGACATGGGCGCGTCGATGACGACCTCCTCCCGCATGACGGCCGAGGTGTAGTCGACCTTGGGGGTGAGCTCGCGGCCCTCCACGTGGTCGACGAGGTTGGCCAGCGACAGCGCCCAGTACGTCTGCAGGGCGCCCCTGATGCTGGCTCCCGTGATCACGTCCTGGAAGTCGAAGTGGCTCTGCCTGAGAGTGACGATCGTCGCGTCGTCGCCCTCCTCCTCGACGGAGATCTCGGTGGTGGTGGCCTCGCCGTCGAGCGTCCACTCCAGGGTCAGGGAGCGGTCGTCGGCGTGCAGCACCCGCTGGTGCGGCGCGTCGCCCTCGGGGGTGTGGCGGCCCCAGAACTCGAAGCGGTGGGGCAGGTCGGCCTCGGCGTGCTCGGCCAGCCACGTGCGCAGCGACGCGGGGTCGGTCAGCGCGTGCCACACCTGCTTGGCCGGGGCGGCGACGCGGACGCGGAGGGTCATCGGCTCAGTCATGTGTCTCTCCCTTGGGGTAGCAGGCCACGGCCAGCTTGAAGGCGTCGCCCTCGGCGCCGCCGTATCGGGTGAAGAGGTCCTGCAGGGCGTCGCGCAGGTCGTTCATGAACTCCTGGCGCCGCTCGGGCGGCACCCTGATCTCCCCCGAGACGCCGATGGACGGCAGCTCGGAGGCCGTGCGATCCAGGGCCGCGATGTCGGCTTGGACCTCCTCCATCAGGTCGAGGAGGTAGCCGAGCGACAGCTCGTCCTGCGCCTTCCTCAGGCCGCCGATGCGCCCGACGAGACGGGGTGAGAGCCAGTAGGAGCGGGCGGTGGCCTGGTAGATGCCTTCGCTGATGCCGCGCACCTTGCGCTCGGACACCTGCTCGACCAGCCCGGCCTCCACCAGCCGTTTGACGTGGTAGTAGACGCGTTGCGGGGTCTGGGAGAGCCGGGCGCCGACCTCGGTGCAGGTGCGCGGCTCAGCCAGCTGCCGCAGCACCTCGATGCGCTGCGGCTTGAGCAGGGCCTCGGCCTGCTCGATCTGTTCCAGGTACAGGACGTCTCTCATCGCAAAAACAATGTTGTACATAAAAATTCTGCTTGTCAATGGGCGTGACAGACTCCGGCGCATGGCTTTGGACACCGTGGTAGTGACAGAAGCCGCCGGGCTGGTGGGGACCGCGATCCGCGGCGCGCTACGGGAGATGGCCACCCGGCTGGTACTCGTCGACCGCAGGCCGCTGATCCCCGAGGCCCCAGGCGAGGAGGTACGGCAGGCCGTCCTCGACAGCCCCGAGACGGTGGCCGGCATCGTCGCGGGCGCCGGATTCTTCGTCGACGCGCTCACGCGGAAGGACGCGGGCTTCCGCACGCTCTACGCGGTCTCGGCCAACACGCGGCGCTTCTGGGAGCTGAGCGAGGGCTACCAGCCGCAGGACGACGCCGAGGCGTACGCCGGCACGCTCGGCGGCACGGAAGGTCCGGCACTCCAGGGCGGCGCCTACGCCGACCCGGCGTACACCCTGCGGCACCTGACCTGAGGCCGCGCGGAATCACCCCGGGGCGGGCGGGTCATGGCAGGAGGGGCAGGATCTGGTTGACCGTGCTCGCGTCCGCGAGGGAGAAGCGGGTCTTCGTCAGCGCGAACGCCAGCCCCGCCGCGGTGTCGCCGAAGGCCGCGCTCCCGTTGATGCCGACCATGCCGAACGAGGTCTCGGGGCGCGAGCCGTCGGGACGGCCCGCCGCGTAGCCCAGCGCCCACGTGACCGGGTTGCCCATGAGCTGGTCGGTGCCGGTGAAGGCGGGTGCGGTCACCTCGCGCAGGTGCTCGGGCGACAGCAGGCGCACGCCGTCCACCTCGCCGAGCAGGGCGGCGTACATCCGGGCGATCGCGCGGGCGGAGAAGGTGCCGCCCGCGGGGATGTCGGCGGTGAGCACGTCGGCCCTGTTGGCGTAGTCCGCGCCGGGCATGAGGGCGCGGGGCGTGCCGGGGAAGTCGCCCATGGCGGCGAGCATCGCGGCGTTGCCAGGCGCGTCGTCGAGGCGGGCCACCCTGCCCAGCGCGGCGGCCGGGACGCCGAGGAACAGCTCGTCGGCGATGCCGAGCGGCTCGGCGATCTCCTCGCGGAGCACCTGCGAGACGGGCCTGCCCGTCGCCCTGCGAACGACCTCGCCGAGGATCCAGCCGAACGTGTGAGCGTGGTAGCCGGTCTTCGTGCCGGGCTCCCACCACGGCACCGAGCCGGCGATGCCGCGGCACATCGTGTCCCAGTCACTCAGGTCCTCGACCGTGGTGCCCTCCGGTACGGCGGGCACGCCGACGGTGTGGGTGAGCGCGTGCCGTACGGTGGCCGCCGCCTTGCCGTGCGCGCCGAACTCCGGCCACAGCGCGGCGATCGGCGTGTCGTAGGACAGCACCCCGCGCGCCACGAGCACGTGGACGACGGTGGCGGTGACGGCCTTGCCGGTGGAGGCGCTGTAGACGAGAGCGGACGGCGCGAGGCCGCCGGCCGTGGCGTCGACGACGAGCTCGCCGTGCCGGTAGACGGCCACCTGGACCCCGCTCTCGGCGCCCGAGGCGACCAGTTCGTCGATGTTCTTCTGGATGGTGTTCACGCCGGGCACACCTCCCGCCCCGCCTGACCGGTCAGCTCGACGAGCATGTCGCGCTGCTCGTCGGACAGCGTGTCCGCGGCTTCCGGGTTCATGGAGATCGTCAGTAGGTAGTTCATGCCCCTTGGTCGGACACCGCCGGGCGTTCTCGACACGCCGCGGAGAAAATCTTTGCGTGTTCGCGACGTGACAAACCGTAGTCACTAGAGTCTGGGTCATGCTTGCCCTGATTGCCGCCGTGGCGGCCGCCGTCGCCGTGGTCGCGCTCACCGCCTTCCTGTTCAGGAAGCTTGGCACCGAGGACCGCGACCCGGGTGGCCCGTCCACCGGCCACGCGGGCGCGATGCTGTCGGCGCTCTTCCTCCTGGTGTTCGCGATCGCCATCATCGTGCCGTGGACCACGGCCGACGCCGCCCGCCAGAACACCTTCGCCGAAGGCCAGGCGGCGGTGGAGACCTACTGGGCCGCCGGCGACCTGCCCGAGGCCGACAAGATGTGGATACGGCAGAGCCTGAACGACTACGTCAGGTTCGTCGTGCGCGACGAATGGCCGCTGATGGCGGAGGGCCGGATGTCGCCCGAGGGCGGAGCGCGCCTCGACGCGCTGCGCAACAGGATCGACGCGGCCGACCTCGACGCGAACGCCAAGGCGCAGGTGCTCGACAAGGTCGAGGAGCTGTCGGCGTCGCGCAGCCGCAGGGCCGCCGACGCGGGCACCACGCCGCCCGCGGGACTGCTGTGGCTGACCGTGCTGACCGGGATCGTGGTGATCATCTTCCCGTTCCTCGCGGGGGCGCGGCCGCGCGGACTCACCCTGGTGCCGCTGATGGCGATGGCCGGCATGCTGGGCGTCGGCATCTACCTGACCTGGGACATCTCGCACGCGTTCGCGGGGGCGCTGGCGGTGGGGCCTGAGGCGTTGCAGGCCGCGCTGCAGGAGTTCCAGCGGATCGCGGGGAGCGCGTGAGGGCGGCGGCACTGGTGGCGGGCGCGCTCTGCCTGGGCCCCGCCCTGCCCACCATGCCCCAGCCGTCCGCCACCCCCGACCCCGCCCTCCCGACCTCCGCCGCCCTCTCCCTTCGCACGTCCGCCACCACCGGCTCCGCCATTCCCACCTCCACCGCCGTCTCCCCTCGCACGTCCGCCACCACCGGCTCCACCATTCCCATCTCCACCGCCGTCTCCCCTCGCACGTCCGCCGCCCCCGGCTCCGCCCTCCTCAACCTGCGGAAGAGCACCGCAGCGTCCCACCCCGTGACCGCAGCCCGAGAGATCGCCACCTCCCACCCCGTGACCGCTTCCCGCAGGACCGCTACCTCCCCCGCCGCGGTCGGCACCCGCGGCACCGCCGCCTCCACCCCAGCGGTGGCGGCGCGGAAGAAGGTCACCGCCTACCCGGCGATCGGGGCCCGCGAAGGCTCCGCAGGAAGCGGCTACGGTCCGCGCCTCGCGCGCCGGGCGGGCGCCCGCCCGGTGGCGGTGCACCAGAAGGACGTCACGCCCGAGGACGAGGCGGACGAGCAGGGGTGGGTGAGCGTGACGGCACCGGGCCCCGGTGACAACGCGGTCGAGGTGAGCGTCGGCGTCGCGGTGTGCATCAGCGTGGCGAACGTGGTGGTCCAGGTCGGGCCGGACGCCTGCCAGCCCCCTCCGCCGCCCCCCGCGCCGCCCACGCCGCCCTCCCCCGCCCCCCAGCCCTCGGAGCCCGAGCCCGAACCGAAGCCCGAACCGAAGCCCGAGCCGAAGCCCGAGCCGAAGCCGCAGCCGCCGCCCGAGCCGACCCCCGCCCCCACCCGGCCGAGAAGCAAGCCGCCCAGGCCCACGCCCCGTCCTGAACCGGTCCTGCCCGTGCGCGCGCGTCCACCGGTCAAGACGCCGGAGGCCACGCCGACACCCTCGAACCCCGTGCCGCAACACGTCCACGCCAAGCCGGAGGAACCGAAGCCGCAGCGGCGCAATCCGATGCGTTCGGTGCTGTTCCTGGTCGTGCTGACCACGGTGATCGCCTCGACCACCGCGGTCGCGTTCGGCGCGATCAGATAGGGGGAACCGCGACCGCCCCGCATGGCCGAGGAGGGGACCCGCGACCGCCCGGCGTGACCGGAGGAGGGGACCCGCGACCGCCCGGCGTGACCGAGGACGGGACCGGCGACCGCTTGGCGTGACCGGTTCGGCGCGACCGGGGAGGGAAACCCCGGCCGCCGGGCGGGATCACGTAGGGAAACCGTGCCGCCCGGCGCGGCCGGCGAGAGGAATCCCGGCGGGTCGGGTGTGCCGGGGTCAGATGACCAGCAGGGTCTTGCCCGTGGTCTGGCGGGTCTCGATCGCGCGGTGTGCCGCGGCCGCCTCCTCCAGTGGGTAGGTCTGCCCGACCGTCGGCACCAGCTGCCCCTCGGCGGCCAGTTCCAGCGCTCTGGCGACCAGCCGGCGCAGTTCGTCCTGGCTGGGCGGTCCGCCGCGCTCGATGACGGTGATCGGCAGGCCGTCCGTCCGCGACCACGATCCGCTCGCCATGCCGTACAGGCTGGCTCGGCCGCCGGGGCGGAGGGCGGTCAGCGCCTCGGTGCCCACGTTGCCGCCGACCCCGTCGAAGACCACGTCGGCCTCGAGAGAGCGGGCCCATCCTTCGGCCGAGTAGTCGACGTAGGAGCCGAAGCGCTCCACGAGTTCGCGCTTGCCGCGCGCGGCCCCGGTCACGACGGCCCCGGCGGCCTTGGCCAGTTGCAGGAGCAGGCCGCCGACGCCGCCGCCGGCGGCCAGTACCAGGACGCGCTCGCCGGGCTTGATCTCCGCCTGCTCGTGGAGCATCACCGCGGTGCGCCCGTCGGCGAGCAACGCCACCGCGTCGCGCAGCGGCACGCCGTCCGGCACGGGTACGGCGTCGGCTGCGGCGGCCACGGCCAGCGAGGCGTAGCCGCCCGCGCCGCCGGTGGTCGTCACCACTGTCGTTCCGACCAGCCCCTGGTCGACGCCTGGACCGACGGCGACGATCCTGCCGCCGACGCCGTTGCCGGGCGTGCGGGGCAGCGCGGGCGGCGCGAAGGGTCCGGTTCCCGCCCTCACCTGGGTCTCGACGAAGGTGATGCTCGCGAACGCCACCTCCACCAGCACCTGCCCCTCGCCGGGGACAGGGTCGTCAACCGTGCGTGGCCGCAACACCTCGGGCCCGCCGAACTCGTCCATCACGATCGCTCTCATGCACCCACTCTATCGGAGCGATTCGCTCCGCATGAATAGCGGAACGAATCGTGCCGCAATGGTTCCTACGCTGAGAGCATGAACTGGAACGCCCGTCGTCTCGCGCGCCACTTCCCCCAGCAGGGCGGCCCCGCCGACGTCGTCGCCGCGATGTGCGGGGCGCACGCGCAGATCCTGTCCGCCGCCGAGCTGTCGGTCAGCCTCCGGCTGCCCGGCACCACCAGGGTGGACGTCCGCGAGGCGCTGTGGACCGAGCGCAGCCTGACCAAGACGTACGGCCCGCGCGGCACCGTGCACCTGCTCCCCACCGCAAACCTGGCCATGTGGACGGGCGCCCTCTCGTCCCTCCCCGCGGGGCGCGTCGACCTGCTCACCCCCGACCAGATCGAGAAGGTCGTCGAGGCGATCGGCAGCGCGCTCAAGGACCGGGCACTCACGATCGACGAGCTGGACGAGGCGGTCGTCGACATCGCGGGCCCCTGGGCGGGCGACCGCGTCATGGACGCCTTCCAGACGAAGTGGTCGCGCTGGCGCCAGGCGACCCACCTGGCGGCGCACCGGGGCGTGCTCGCGTTCGGGCCCAACCGGGGCCGCAAGGTGACCTACACCAGCCCGGACGTACGGCCCGCCGACCCCGAGACCGCGCAGGCCGAGCTGCTCAGGGCCTACCTCCACTCCTACGGCCCGGCCACGCCCCAGCACTTCGCCCGATGGCTGGCGGCGCCCGTCACCTGGGCGGCCAGGGTGTTCGAGCGGGCGGCGCTCGACGAGGTCGAGGGCGGCTGGGTGAACGTGGGCGACACCGAGGCGCCCGGCGAGCCGGCGAGAGGCGTGCGGCTGCTGCCGTACTTCGACGCCTTCGTGGTCGGCTCACATCCGCGCGAGCAGCTGTTCCCCGGCAGGGCGTGGGACCGCGCGCTGGGCGGCGGACAGGCGGGCAACTATCCGGTGCTGCTGGTCGACGGGATCGTGGCGGGGGTGTGGCACCAGCGCCGGTCCGGCAGGCGCCTGGACGTCACCGTGGAACCGCTCGACGAGCTGAGCGCCACGCAGCTGAAGGAGCTGGACGAGCAGGTCGGCAGGGTCGGCGAGATCCTGGAGGCCACCCCTCGGCTGACGATCGGCACGATCACCGTGGGGCCGCACGCCTAGCCGATCGGCGCGCTCCGTCCGGTGGCGGTGTTCAGAGGCGGACACCAGGTCAGGTGACGTGGTTCGCGGGTGGACAGCGGGTCAGGTGACGAGGCCGGCGGCAGGGTGTGCGGGTGGACAGCGGGTCAGGTGACGAGGCCGGCGGCAGGGTGTGCGGGTGGGCACCGTGTGACGGGGTCGGTGACGGTGTCCGGAAGGGGCACGCTTGGATGTGGGCATGCGCATCGGGATACTCGGCCCCCTCCACGTGCCAGGCGCGACGGTTCGCGGCGCCCTGCCGCGCGCGCTGCTGGTCAGGCTGGCGCTCGACCCCGGCAGGGTGGTGGCGGCCGAACGCCTCGTCGACGACCTGTGGCAGGACGACCCGCCCGCGCACCCGGCCGCCGCGCTCCAGTCGCTCGTCTCGCGCGCCCGCAGGGAGGTTCCTGGCCTGATCGTCACGCATCCGTCCGGCTACCTGCTCGACGTGCGGGCCGACGACGTCGACGCGTGGCGGTTCGAGCGGCTGGCGCGCGAGGGCGCGGCCGAGGAGGCGCTGTCTCTGTGGCGCGGTACGGCTCTCGCGGACGCCTCCGGCCTGCTCTTCGCCGTCGCCCCCGCCGCCCACCTCGAGGAGCTGCGCCTGGCGACGCTCGCGACGCGGATCGGAGCCGACCTGGCGCGGGGCGTCGACGTGACGGCCGAGCTCGAGGGGCTGGTCGCCGCGCATCCGCTGCGGGAGCCGTACCACGCGCTGCTGGTGCGGGCGCTGCTGTCGGCAGGGCGGCGGGCGGAGGCGCTGGAGGTGTTCGAGCGGATCAGGCGGCGGCTGGCCGACGAGCTCGGCACCGACCCCGGTCGCGAGCTGCTCGACGCCTACGAGGCGGCGCTACGGGAGGATCCGGGCTCGACGCTGCCCGCCCAGCTGACCAGCTTCGTCGGGCGTGCCGCCGACGTGGCCAGGGTGCGCGAGCTGCTCGGCGTCGCCAGGCTGGTCACGCTGACCGGTCCGGGCGGCGCGGGCAAGACGCGGCTGGCGATCGAGACCGCCGCCACTCTCAGGGTTCCCGACGGTGTGTGGCTGATCCCGCTCGCGCCCGCGTCGGACGTGCCGACCGCGCTGTCCAGCGCGGTGAAGGCCGCCGATCCCGTGGCCGCGCTGCGCGGCACCTCCCCGGTGATCGTGCTGGACAACTGCGAGCACGTGATCGACCAGGCGGCCGACGTGGCGGCGCGGCTGCTGGCCGAGATCCCGGGGCTGCGCGTCATCGCCACCAGCAGGGAGCCGCTGGACATCACCGGCGAGCACCTGCACGCCGTGCCGCCGCTGGACGAGGTGGCGGCCGTCGAGCTGTTCCGCGACCGCGCGGCCGCCGCCAGGTCGGGGCTCGACCTGTCCGGTGTGGCGGACATCTGCCGCGAGCTCGACGGCATCCCGCTGGCGATCGAGCTGGCCGCCGCGCGGCTGCGCACCCTGTCGCCCGCGCAGCTGGCCGCCCAGCTCGGTGACCGGTTGTCGTTGCGCGGCAGCCGTACGGCCGAGCCCCGGCACCGCACGCTGCGCGCGGTGATCGACTGGAGCTGGGAGCTGCTGTCGCCCGGCGAGCGGCGGCTGCTGGCCAGAATGTCGGTGTTCTCCGGCGGGGCCACCTACGAGGCGGTGCGCGAGGTGTGCGGGCCCGGCATCGAGTCGCTGGTGGACAAGTCGCTGGTGACGTTCACGGGCGAGCGCTACACCGTGCTGGAGACCGTGCGCCGTTACGCCGCGGAGAAGCTCGACGACCCGTCGGTCGTGGCCGCCCACGACCGCTACTACACCGCGCTGGCCGAGCGGGCCGACGCCACCCTCAGGACGGAACGGCAGCTCGAAGGGCTGGCGGTGTTCGAGGCCGAGCAGGCCAACCTCGACGCCGCCCTCGGCCGTACCGGCGATCCGCTCAGGCTCTTCCTGGCCAGGACCTGGCTGTGGATCATGCGGGGCCGGCGGCGGGAGGCCCGGGCGTGGGCGTCCAGGATGCCCGCGGGGGACGGGTTCGCGGCCGAGCTGTGCGCGGCGATCATCGGCGGCGAGCCGGGTCCGGCGCTGCTGGCCTCCGACCATCCCGCGGCGCTGGCCTGGTGGGGGCTGACCGGCGCGGCCGCCGCGCCCGGCGACGTCATGGCGCGGGTGCGGGGGTCGCTGGCCAGGCTCGGCGACCACCCCGACCCGTGGATCAGGTCGACGGTGCGGCTGATCGCGGGCATCGTCGAGTTCGAGTACGGCACGCCCGGCGCGGCCGACGCCCTGCTGGCGACCGCCCTCGACGGCTACAGCGCGACCGGCGACCGCTGGGGCAAGGCCATGACCCTCACCTGGCTGTCCCTCGCCGCGGAGAACCGCGGCGAGACGGCCCGAGCGTTGTCCTTCGCCACGGCGTCCGTACGGCACGCCACGGCCATCGGCGGCCTGGAGGCGATCCCCGGCCCCGTGATGCTCAGGGTGCGCCTGGCCCAGCTGCATGCCAGGCTCGGCGACTTCGCCGCCGCCGGGACGGCGCTCGACCAGGCGTGGGAGGCGGCCGAGTCGGACCCGGTGGCCCGCGCCCGCGTCCTGCACGGTCGGGGCGAGCTGGCGCGGCGCGGCGGCGATCCCGTGACGGCCGCGAAGCTGTTGCGCGAGGCGCTGACGCTCGTGGAGGGAGCACCCGCGCAGCTGGTGGCGCTCATCCATCTGGAGCTGGCCACGGCGTCGGGCTCGCGCGACCACGCGGACATGGCGCTGGAGCTGACGGCGGGGTGCGACGACAAGACCGTGCGGGCGACCGTGCTGGAGGGCGCGGCGGCGTGGCGGCCCGCCCCCGAGGCGGCCGCCATGGTGGCCGAGGCCCGTCGGCTACGCGGTCTCGACACCGAGCCGTGAGCCGGTGGGCGCCCCAACGCCGTACCGGTGGGCGCACGCTCGCTACGCGGTCTCCACACCGAGCCGTGACAGGTAGGCGCGCACGCCCGCCTCGTCGCCGTCGTAGCCGACGTAGCCGTCGGGCCGGACGAGCAGCACGCCCTCCTGGCCCGGCAGCGGGGGCAGCACCCGCACCGCGTCGCCGTACCGCTCGGTGGTGTCGGCGAGCAGCGTGAACCGGCCGCCGCCGTACACGCCCGGCACCCGCTCACCGCCGCGCGGCCCCTCCGACAGCGGGCCGTACCAGTAGCCGAGGGTCAGCTGCTGCGTCTCCTCGTCCCGCGTGTGGTCGCCCTCCCTGAGCAGGCGGGTGCTCAGCCCGAGCACGTGCTCGGCGACCGGCATCCGCTCCTGCTCGTAGCTGTCGAGCAGCGGCTCGGAGCCGACGGCCAGCTTCCAGCCGAGGTTGTAGGCGTCCTGCACGCCGGTGTTCAGCCCCTGACCGCCGGCGGGCGAGTGGACGTGCGCCGCGTCGCCGGCCAGGAAGACCCTGCCCACCCTGAACCGCTCGGCCATCCTGATGTTGACCCGGTACTCCGACCGCCAGACCACCTCCGTCGGCTTCACGCCCGCGTGCTCGTCCAGGATCCGCGTCACGTCGTCCTCCCCGGCGTAGGGGGCGGTGAGCTGGAACAGGTCCGTTCCCGGCAGCGGGCACAGGCTCACGTCCAGCTTGCGGCCGGCCATGTCGCCCCACAGGTGCCAGTGCTCCCTGTCGACGTCGGGAACCTTCACGTCGGCCAGCAGCATCCGCTCGCTCTCGAACGTCTCCCCCACGAACCCGACGTCCAGCGCCTTGCGCACGGTGCTGCGCCCGCCGTCCGCGCCCACCAGGTAGGCGCACCTGATCCGCTCGCCGTCGGCGAGCGTGGCCGTCACCCCCTCGGCGTCCTGCTCGAACGCCGTGACCTCCACGCCCAGTTCCACCTCGTGGCCGAGCCGCGCCAGCCGCTCCCTGAGGATCCGCTCGGTGCGCCACTGCGGCTGCATGATCACCATCGGGTACGGCACGCTCGCGCTGGGCTCCTTCGGCTCGTGCATGCGACCCTCCCACACCGTCTGCCCGTCCTTGTAGGCGCGCAGCGGAGGATAGACCGCGCCCGTCGCCAGGATCTCGTCGATGACCCCCATGTCGTGGAAGATCTCGAGCGTGCGCGGCTGCAGCCCCTTGCCCCGCACACCCGCGGGGTGCACGGGAGACTTCTCCACGATGCGCAGGTCGACGCCGCGGCGGGCCAGCTCGATGGCGAGGGTCAGTCCGGTCGGCCCGGAGCCGACGATGAGAACGTGTGTCATGCCGCTCACCCTGCACGGCGCCGCTGTCATATCGCTGTCATGGACGGGCGGCGGCTGTCATGGCGCCGCGCGCAGTGATTCGATACGGTGTTCGGGTGCTTCTGCTCATCGACGTCCAGCGGAACATGCTGGAGCCCCCCACCCCCGTCCCGGCCTGGGAGAGCGTGTCAACGGCGATCGGCGCCCTGCTCGACCGGGCGCGCGCCGCCGGCGAGCCGGTGGTCTGGGTCCGCAACAACGGCGGGCCCCGCGATCCCGACGTGCCGGGTTCGCCGGGGTGGGAGCTGGTCCACCGGCCGCTCGACGGTGAGCCCGTCATCGACAAGGAGGTCCCCGACTCCTTCGCCAACACCGACCTGATCGACCTGCTGCCGCCGGCCGGCCACGTGGTGGTGGCGGGCATGCAGAGCGAGTACTGCGTCCGCGAGACGTCGCTCACGGCGTTGGCCCTCGGCCACGAGGTGACGCTCGTCAGCGATGCCCACGCCACCTACGACGCCGACCGGCCGGCCGGCGAGATCGCCGCCGAGGTGGAGAGGGAGCTGGCCGCCTCGGGCGCCAGGATCGCGCGGGTCGACGAGATCACCTTCTGAGGGCGTGGGCCGTGCGAGGGCCGCCAAGGCGTGTCAGGGGATCGCGGGGGGCTCGGGCGCCGGGCCGGGTGCGGCGTCGGCGCGGACGGCGTCGAGGTAGTCGGCGATCGCGTCCCTGTTGCGGGTCAGGCAGGAGATGCGCCGGGTCATGCGATCGCGCTCCTGTTCCAGCGTGGAGAGCATCTCCGGTGTCGCGTCGGTGAAGTGGATGATTCTGGGCTTGTCGAGGCAGGGCAGGATCTGCTTGATGATCCTGGTCGGCAGGCCCGCGTCGAGCAGCCCTCTGATCTGCAGGACCCGGTCGACGAGACGCTCGTCGTAGGTGCGGTAGCCGTTCGCGCAGCGGTCGGGGGCGATCAGCCCCTGCTCCTCGTAGTAGCGCAACAGCCGGCGGTGCGTGCCGGTCCGCTCGGACAGCTCTCCGATGCGCATGTGCTCCACCTCACACCTCGTCACATTGACCTTCACATCTATGTGATGGTTTGAGCATACGAGCCATGAGAGATCACGACACCATTGTCGGTCCCCGCGCCGCCACCGATGACCGGAAACTCCCGCTCGCCGCGCTTCTGGCGTTGACCACGGCCGCCTTCATCACCGTTCTGACCGAGGCGCTGCCCGCCGGCGTGCTCCCCGAGATGAGCGCCGACCTCGGCGTCAGCGTGTCAGCGATGGGGCAGTCCGTGACGATCTACGCGATCGGCACGGCGGTCGCGGCGATCCCGCTCTCCGCCGCCACAGCAGGGTGGTCGCGCAAGCGGTTGCTGCTGGCCGGGGTGGCGGGGTTCGCCGTCGCCAACACGGTGACGGCGGTCTCGGCGTCCTTCCCGTTGACCATGGCGGCCAGGTTCGTCGCCGGGGTGGCCGCGGGGCTGGTGTGGGCCCTGCTGGCCGGGTACGCCCGCCGGCTGGCCCCCGACCACCTGCAGGGCAAGGCGATCGCGGTCGTCATGGCGGGCATCCCGCTCGCGCTGTCGCTGGGCGTGCCCGCGGGGACCTTCCTCGGCGGGGTGCTCGGCTGGCAGGTGACGTTCTCGGTCATGACCGGGCTGGCCGTCGTCCTGGTCGCGTGGATCCTGCTGGCGGTCCCCGACCAGCCCGGACAGCGGCGTGCGGGCCGGCCGCCGATCCTGCGGACCCTCACCGTCCCCGGCGTGGCTCCCATCCTGGTCGTCACGCTGGTGTTCGTTCTGGCGCACACCATCCTCTACACCTACATCGCCACCTTCCTCGACCGGTTCGGCATGGGCGACTCGGTCGACCTCGTCCTGCTGCTGTTCGGCGCCGCCTCCCTGGCGAGCATCTGGATCGTCGGCGCGCACATCGACCGGCGGCTGCGCGCGCTCACCGTCGCGGGCACCGTCCTGGTCGCCGTCGCGGCCGCCGCCCTGGCGGTGCCGGCCGGCAGCCCCGCCCTGGTCTACGTCGCGGTGACGCTGTGGGGGCTCGGCTGGGGCGGCGTCCCCACCCTGTTGCAGACCGCCGTCGGCCAGGCGGGTGGCGAGGCGGCCGACACGGCCCAGGCGATGCTCGTCACCTTGTGGAACGCGGCCATGGCGGGCGGCGGCGTGGCCGGCGGCGTGCTGCTGAACCTCCTGGGCGCCGCCTCCTTCCCGTGGACCGTCCTGGTGCTCCTGACGCCGGTGCTGGCCGTCGTGATCGCCGCGCGCACCCATGGCTTCCCCGCCCGCCGCGCGAACCCGGCTCCCTCGAGAAGGTAGGACGGCCAGCCGGAAAGCGGCGCGGCGGCGGCCGGGGGCGACTAGCAGCGCTCCCCGCCACATCAGCCGCAACCCGCTCAGATCGTCACGATCGCGCTGTCCTGGCGCCGCCTCGCGCGCGCGGCGGGCACGAGCCGCCGGCCGACCGACCAGACCGGGTAGCGCGCCGGGCGGGCGGGGAGCGCTCGGGGAACGGCTCGTCAGGGGGCCAGGCTGTGGAAGAGGGCGACGCGCTCGCGGTGGTAGTCGAGGTCCTCCTCGTCGTGGACCACCCCGGCGGCGACGGCCTTGTGGAAGTAGGCGTACTCGCGGCGCAGCTTGTGCCTGATCAGCTGGGCCAGCTCCTCCTCCGTCAGCGGGGCCGCGGTGCCGCCGGCGGCGAGGTAGGCGTCGACGAACTCCTTGCCGGCGTCCAGCTCGTCGTCGCCCCACTCCAGCGCGGCGGCGGCCAGCTCGACCTCGGGGGCGCCGACGAACGTCTCGTCCCAGTCGAGGACGGCGACGACGGCGCCGTTCCTGGCGAGGGTGTTGCCGGTGTAGTAGTCGCCGTGGAGCGGGTGCCTGACCGGGTGCGTGCGGTGGAACTCGGCCAGCCACCGGTCCAGCGCGGGGTCGTCGAGGCCGGCGGCGTCGCGGGGCGGCTCGCCGTACAGGCCTGACTCCTGGAAGGCGGGTGACGGGCGCGGGCCGGGACGGCAGTCGGCCAGGGCGGCGTGCAGGCGGGCCAGCAGCCGCGCGCCCTGGGCGCGCTGCTCGGGCTCGTCGGAGTCGGGCCAGCTCCCCTCGACGTACGGCCAGAGCGAGACGAGGCGGCCGTCGACCCTGATGACGGTGTCCCCGGTGGGGGTGGGCAGCGGGGCCACGGCCTCGGGCATCCGGTCGGCGGCGTGGCGGGCGACGGCGTGGCACCATTCGGCGTCGGCGGTGGCGCGCGACGCGGGGCCCACCCGGACCACGTGCCCGCCGAGCAGGTAGGCGGCCGACTCCTCGCCCCCGTGCAGACGCTCACCGTCGCCGGCGGGGATGCCCCAGACGGAGGTGACGGCGCGGCGGACGGCATCGGTGAGCGGGGTGCCAGCGTAGATCATCTCTCCAGTCTGGCCGACGCGGCCCCGACACGAGACCACCGAACTGACGATCGATTGCCCTGGTACGGGAGTGCACGCAAGGGTGGGTCCATTGTCCGACGCTCATGAGGAGCCCCGTGACCGACGTCCCCGTCACCGTCGAAGCCCGCGGCAGCGACTTCGCACGACTGGCACGCAAGATCAACGAAGCCGGCCTGCTGGACAGGCGGCCTCTCTACTACACGCTTCGCCTCAGCCTGGTGGGCCTTTTCTTCGCCGGCGGCTGGGTGGCGTTCGTCCTGGTGGGCGACTCCTGGTGGCAACTGCTCGTGGCCTTCGCGCTGGCCTTGGCGTTCGCGCAGGTCGCGCTGGCCGCACACGACCTGGCGCACCGGCAGGTGTTCCGGACCCGCGGGCCGAGCGAGTTCGCCGGCCGCCTCGTGGGCAACCTGCTGATCGGCATGGGCTACGGCTGGTGGACCGACAAGCACACCCGCCACCACGCCAATCCCAACCACGAGGACCACGACCCCGACGTCTCACCCGCGGTGATCGTCTGGTCGACCGACCAGGTGGAGCGCGCCCGCGGCCTGCCCAGGTTCGTGGCGCGCTGGCAGGCGTTCCTGTTCTTCCCGCTGCTCACGCTGGAGAGCTGGCACCTGCACGTGGCCAGTTTCAAGGCGCTGCGCACCAAGGCGATGCGGCGGCGCGGCCTCGAGGGGACGCTGCTGGTGCTGCACTTCGTGTGGTACTTCGGACTGATCTTCAGCGTGCTGCCGTTCGGCATGGCCGTGGTGTTCACGCTGGTGCACCAGGCGGTCTTCGGTGTCTATCTCGGCTGCACGTTCGCGCCCAACCACAAGGGCATGCCGGTGCTCACCGCCGCCGACCAGCTGGACTTCCTGCGCAAGCAGGTGCTGACCTCGCGCAACGTCCGCGGCGGCTGGCTGGCCGACGTGGTGTTCGGCGGGCTCAACCACCAGATCGAGCACCACCTGTTCCCGAACATGCCCACGCCCAACCTGCGCAGGGCCCGGCCGATCGTGCGGGCGTACTGCGCGGACCTCGGGGTGGAGTACGTCGAGTCGGGCGTGTTCAGCTCCTACGGCCAGGCGCTCCGCCACCTTCACGAGGTCGGCCGCACGCTAAGAGGAGCCGAGGCGGGCGCGTAGCCGCTCCCGTCTCACCTCGAGCTCGGAGATCAGGACGTCCTGCTCGTCGGCCATGCTCAGCATCGCCGCCCGCTCGATCGCATCCGTCGCGCCCATGTCCCTGACCTGGGCGCGAATCTCGGCGGTCGACCCTTTCAGCTTCGCGATGTCCTCGTCGAGCCGGCGAAGCTCGTCTTCGGGCCGGCGGCGCTCATCCTGTGTGCTCATTCCGATCCCTTACCCGGCCGAAATGCCTTCAATGTGTAGAGGAGAGCGGCAAGGGCCGTGAGCGCGAGCAGCAGGAAGCCGATCGTGTAGGCGCCGGTGACGGTGTAGACGGCCCCCATGACCAGGGGCGGGAAGTAGCCGCCGAGGCCGCCGGCCGCCCCGACCAGCCCGGTCACCGTACCGACCCTGGAGGCTTCGACCAGCCTGGCGACCAGGGCGAACACGCCGCCGGCGCCGAGGCCGAGGAAGAAGGCCATGGCCACGAAGGCGGCGCCGGCGGGCACCTCGAGCGGCGGCTTCAGCGCGAGCACGACGGCCAGCACCAGCGTGCCCGCGAGGGAGGCCACCAGGACGCGCACCGGGCCGACCCTGTCGGACAGGGTGCCGCCGAGCGGCCTGGCGATCACCGCGGCCAGGGAGAAGCCGGCCGCGCGCAGGCCCGCCTCGGTCTGGGACAGGTGGTAGACGTTCCGCAGCAGCGTCGGAAGGTAGGTGGAGAAGGCGACGAAGCCGCCGAAGGCCACCGCGTAGAGGAACGCGCACTGCCAGGTGGCCGTGACCCTCATCGCGTCGCGCATGCGCGGCAGGGCGGGCTCGGCCGACGGGGTCCAGGTCGGCGAGTTGCGTCCGGCCAGCAGCATGACGACGCCCATGACCGCGAGCAGAGCGGCCATCAGCAGGTGGGTGGGCCCCCGGCCGAGCGTCTCGACCAGCCGCGGGGTGAAGAACGCCGACAGCGCGGTGCCGCCCATCCCGGCCCCGAAGACCCCGGTGGCGAAACCGCGGCGCGCGGGCTCGTACCAGGCGTTGACGAACGGGATGCCGACCGCGAAGGAGGTGCCGCCGACGCCCAGCAGGAACCCCCAGAACAGCAACGCGCCATAGGTGTCGGACCAGCCGACGAACAGGACGGGCACGATCGTGACGAAGCAGATCACGGCGAACATCAGCCGGCCGCCGAGCCGGTCGGTCAGCACGCCGACCGGGATGCGGCCGAGCGAGCCCACCAGCACGGGGATGGCCACCAGCATCGAGGTCTGGGTCGGCGACAGCCGGAGCAGCTCGCTGTAGGTGCCGGACAGCGGCGCGATCAGGTTCCACGCCCAGAACGTGACGGTGAACGCGATCGTGGCGAGCACCAGGTTACGGGTCTGACCTCCATGCATACACACTGTGTAGCATTTCGCTACGTTCTGCGATGAAGGCGGGTATGGCCCAGGCGGTGGATCGGGAGGCCGTCCGGCGCCGGTCGGCGCGACAGAATGGACGCATGAGAGTGACGATCGCGGCGGTGACGGTCATCCTGCTCGGGTCCGCGATCACCGCGCTGGTGAAGTCGGGCGTCACCCTCACCGTGCTCGACGTCGTCCTGCCGCTGGTGGCGGCCGGCGCGCTGTTCTTCAGGCACCGCCATCCCGTCGCCGTCCTGCTCGTCGTGATGATCGCCACCGCGGTCTACTACCCCCTCTCCGCCCAGGACGGCCCCGTCCTGGCGGCGCCCATGCTCGCCCTCTACACCGCCGCCGACCTCGGGCACCTGGTGGCCGCGGCCACGGTCGCGGCCATGGCGCTGCTGGGCATGGGGCTGGGCGAGACCGGCAGCGTCCGGCACGTCGACGACAGCCTGTTCCTCATGATCGCCGGCTGGATGGTGGCCGTGGTGGCGAGCGGCGGCGTGACCCGCAACCGGCGCGCCTACCTCCAGGAGGCCGAACGGCGGGCCGCCGAGGCCGAGCACAGCAAGGAGGAGGAGGCCAAGCGCAGGGAGACCGAGGAGCGGCTGCGCATCGCGCGGGAGCTGCACGACGTGCTCGGCCACAACATCTCGTCGATCAACGTGCAGGCCGGGGCGGCGCTCCACGGCATCAGGAAGCGGCCGGAGGACGCCGAGGCGGCGCTTCGGGCGATCAAGGAGACCAGCAGGGAGACGCTGCGGGAGCTGCGCGCCACCCTGGGCGTCCTGCGGCAGGTGGACGAGGGGGCGCCGACCTCTCCCACGGCTGGGCTGCGGCAGCTCGACGAGCTGGTCCGGCGCACCGGCCTCGACGTCACCAGGCGGGTCTCGCACGGCGACCTTCCCGTCGAGGTGGACCTCGCCGCCGCGCGGATCGTCTCCGAGGCGCTGGCGAACGTCTCCCGCCATTCGGCGGCCGGAAGCGCCCGGCTCACCATCACCGAAGAATCCGGAAAGATAGCGATAACAGTGGAAGACGACGGGCCCTCCGCCGTCTTCACGGGAGGAAGCGGGTACGGCGTGCAGGGCATGAAGGAGCGGGCGGCCGCGCTGGGCGGCACGCTGGAGGCGGGGCCGCGCCCCGAGGGCGGCTACCGCGTCGTCGCCGAGCTGCCGCTGTGATCCGCGTCCTGCTGGCCGACGACCAGACGCTGGTGCGGGCCGGGTTCCGGTCCATCCTGTCCGACGAGGACGACATCGAGGTGGTCGCCGAGGCCGCCAACGGCGTCGAGGCCGTGGCCAGATCCCGCGAGCTGCGCCCCGACGTGGTGCTCATGGACATCAGGATGCCCGAGCTCGACGGCCTGGAGGCCGGGCGCCAGATCGTCACCGACCCCCGCATGGCCGGCACGAAGGTGATCATCCTCACCACCTTCGACCTCGACGACTACGTGTACGGCGCGCTCAAGGCAGGCGCCAGCGGCTTCCTGGTCAAGGACACCGAGCCCGCCGAGCTCATCCACGCCGTCAGGGTGGTGGCCCGCGGAGACGCGCTCATCGCCCCCTCGATCACCCGCAGGCTCATCGCCGAGTTCGCCGGCCGGGTCAAGCGCCCCGCCCCCGGCCCGGAGCTCAACTCGCTGACCGACCGCGAGCGCGAGGTGCTCGAACTGGTCGCGCACGGCCTGTCGAACGACGAGATCGCCACGCGGCTCGTGCTCAGCCCCGCGACCGCGAAGACCCACGTCAGCCGCATCATGACCAAGCTGAACGTGCGCGACAGGGCCCAGCTGGTCGTCCTGTCCTACGAAGCCGGTCTCGTCACGCCCGGATGGCTTACGCCCTGAGGAGTACCCGCCACGCAACCGTGGGCCGATGCGGCGGCGCATGCCGTACCGGGAGGGTCGGGGCATGGAAACGGTGGACCTGGCCCGCTTGCAGTTCGCGCTGACCGCGGGGGCGCACTTCCTCTTCGTCGCGTTGACGCTCGGACTCGCGACGCTGGTCGCGGTGCTGCAGACGGTGGCGACGCTGACCGGCAGCCCGCTGCACCAGCGCATGGTGCGGTTCTGGGGCCAGCTCTACATCATCAACTACGCCATGGGCATCGTGACGGGGCTGGTGATGGAGTTCCAGTTCGGGATGTCGTGGAGCGGGCTGACGCACTTCGCGGGCAACGTCTTCGGCGCGGCCCTGGCGATCGAGACGCTGGTCGCCTTCTTCGTCGAGTCCACCTTCCTCGGCCTGTGGATCTTCGGCTGGAACCGGCTCAACAAGTGGGCGCACCTGGCGCTGATCTGGATCGTGACGCTGACCGCCTACGCCAGCGCCTTCTGGATCCTGATCGCCAACGGCTTCCTCCAGGACCCCGTCGGCCACCAGGTCGTGGACGGCGTGCTGCGCCTCACCGACTTCGGCGCGCTGACCGCCAACCCCGCCTCGCTCGTCGCCTTCGGGCATGTCCTGAGCGGCGCGATGGTCGTCGCCGGGTTCTTCATGGCCGGGGTGAGCGCCTACCACCTGCGCAGGCGCACCATCGAGCAGGACTTCTTCCGCAAGTCGCTCCGGATCGGCGCCGGCCTGGCCCTGCCCGCCACGCTGGTCACCGCGACCTTCGGCGGCATGGGCTTCCAGACCCTCCAGCCGGGCAAGGCGGCGGCCTGGTCCGGCGGCGCCGACGACCTCGCCCGGGTCCAGGCCGACATGGTGGCCCGCTTCGGCCCCGGCGACTACCTGCCGCCCGTCGGCCTGGTGCAGGCCGCGGGCATCACGATGATGCTGCTGTTCGCCGTCATGCTCTTCTTCTCGGCGGCCGGCTTCCTGCTGATGCTGTTCCGGCCCGCCGTCCGCGGGTTGCGGATCTGGCACTGGCTGCTGACCGCGATGATCCCCGTCCCGTTCGTCACGATGCTGGCGGGATGGGTCTTCCGGGAGGTGGGCCGCCAGCCATGGGCGGTGTACGGCCTGCTGACCACGGCCGACGCGATGTCCCCGCTCAGCGCCACGGAGGTGCGCGTCTCCCTGATCGCCTTCAGCGCGGTGTTCGGGGTGCTGATCCTGGTCAACTACTGGCTGCTGGCCAGGACCGCCAGGCGCGGCCCCGACGCCGTCGCCCTGGGCGCCGAACGCCCGATCGAGACCCCCGTTCCCGCCCTGACCTTCTGAGGACGCCACCATGGAGATCTTCGTCCTGGCCTTCTTCGCGCTCGGCTACTTCCTGCTGGCCAGCGCGGACATCGGGGTGGGCATGCTGCTGCCGTACCTCGGGAAGACCGCCACCGAGCGCAGGACCGTCATCGCCGCGATCGCCCCCTTCTTCCTCGGCAACGAGGTGTGGCTGGTGGCGCTGGCCGGCGTGCTCGCCGGGCTGTTCCCCGAACTGGAGGGTGAGCTGCTGGGCGGCAACTACCTGGCCCTCGTGGCGTTGCTCGTCAGCTGGATCGTGCGCGACATGGGGCTGTGGCTGCGCGGCCGGGTGCCGGCGGCGTGGTGGCAGGCCGGCTGTGACGGGGCGATCGTGGCCGGCTCGTGGGGGCTGGCACTGGCCTGGGGGGTGATCTTCACGCGGATCCTGCCGGTACCGGTCGCGGCGGCGCTCGTGGTCGCGGTGCTGTTCGCCATGCACGGGCTGGCGTTCGCGGGGCTGCGGCTGACGGGCCGGCTGCGGGAGCGTGCCGTACGGCTGACCGGAGGGTCCGGCGAGAGGCCCACCTACGCGCTGACGGCGACGGCGCTGACCGGCATCGTGGTGCTGGCGGGGGCGGACCTCGACCTGGCGGCGTCGGCGGCCGACGGGGCCACGCTGGCGCTGCTGGTGCCGGTGATGCTGGTCCTGATGCCGCTGCTGGTCCTGGCGCAGGCGTGGGTGTGGTGGACCTTCCGCCACCGCGTCACGGGACCCTCCTACCTCTGACCCCCGCAGGTGGGTCACCGTTCGGCGCAGGAGGAAGCCGCGGATCAGGCTGGCCTGCCCGGTCACCGAGCGATGATCGAGGCGTCCTCCGGAGGCATGTCCTCGCGTGGGGCGGCGCGCAGCCAGCGGCAGCCGTGCGGCGCCATCGGCAGCGTCACCCTGCCGTCCTCGACGTCCATGCTCTCGTCGGAGAGCAGGTCGGTGAGCACGCAGTCGCCCCGGTCCTTCAGCAGCAGCTCGACCTCCGTCGCGGTGTCGCCCAGGTTGTGGACGGCCACCACGGTCGCGCCCGCGGCGTCGCAGCGGTGCGCGAAGATGCCCGGGTTTCCGGTCTCCAGCACCGTGTTCTCGCCCCATGCGAGCTCGGGGCACTCCCGGTAGCGCTCGATCAGCAGCTGGAACCAGCGCAGCAGCGAGTCGGGGTCCCGTTTCTGGTCGGCGACGTTGACCCGCTCGGGGGCGAAGCTGCCGCCGGGGATCCCCCGCACGGGCTCGGCCTCGCTGAAACCGCCGCCGCGTGACCACTGCATCGGGGTCCTGACCGCCATCCTGCCCTCTTCGTCGAGGTTGTCCCCCATGCCGATCTCCTCGCCGTAGAAGATCACCGGGGTGCCAGGCATGGAGAACAGCAGGCTGTAGGCCATCTTGACCCGGCGCAGGTCACCGCCGAGCATCGAGGGAAGCCGGCGGCGCAGGCCCCTGCCGTAGATCTGCATGCTCTTGTCGGGGCCGAAAGCCTCGAACACCTCCTGCCGTTCCTCCTCGCTGAGCTTGTCCAGGGTCAGCTCGTCGTGGTTGCGGAGGAAGGTCGCCCACTGGCAGTCCTTGGGCGGCATGATGCGCTCGCGCAGCGCCTGGTAGATCGGCTCGGCCTCGTCTCTGGCCAGCGCCAGCCAGATCCGCTGCATGAGGATGAAGTCGAAGCACATCGTGAGCTGGTCGCCGTTGCCGTCGCCGAAGTAGCCGACGAGGTCCTTGTAGGGCATGTTGACCTCGCCCAGCAGGATCGATCCGCCCTCGCGCCGGCACATGAAGGCGCGCAGGTCGGCCAGGAAGGCGTGCGGGTCGGGCAGCTTGTCGCCCACGTTCTCGATGAGGAACGGCACCGCGTCCACCCTGAACCCCGACAGGCCCAGCTCCATCCAGAAGCCGAGGATGCGGGCGATCTCGTCGCGCACCTCCGGGTTGGCGACGTTGAGATCGGGCTGGTGGCGGTAGAAGCTGTGCAGGTAGTACTGCCCGGTCCGCTCGTCGAACTGCCAGATCGAGTCCTCCTTGTCGGGGAAGACGATCTGGCTGGGGTCGTCGGGTTCGGGCGTGTCGCTCCAGACGTACCAGTCGCGCAACCGCGACTGCTTGCTCGATCGCGAGTCCTTGAACCACGGGTGCTGGTCGGAGGTGTGATTGACCACCAGGTCGGCGATCACCCTGATCCCCCTGTCGGTCGCGGTGCGCATGAACTCCACGAAGTCGCCGAGCGTGCCGAGCCGGGGGTCGACGCTGTAGAAGTCGGTGATGTCGTAGCCGTCGTCCCTGTTGGGGGTCGGGAAGAAGGGCATGAGCCACAGGCAGGTGATGCCCAGGCTGTGCAGATAGTCGATCTGCTGGGTGAGGCCGCGGAAGTCGCCGACCCCGTCGCCGTTGCCGTCCTTGTAGGTCTCGACGTCGAGACAGTAGATCACCGCGTTCTTCCACCAGAGATCGCTGGTATAGGTCAGGCGCATCCGCCTCCGCTACCCGATCAGGCGTATGGTGAACGCGTGCGGACCAGGTTGCCTGCTGCGCTGCTGCTCCTGCTGTCCACACTGTTCCTGGCCGGCGGGACGCCCCCGCCTGCCCCCGTCGTGGCCGCCGTCCACGCGCAGATCGCCGGAGCGGCCGATCACCAGCAGGTCCTGCCCGACCCCACCAGGCCGCACGCCCACGCGAGCAAGGGCGTGCACGCCACGGGCGGCGGCCTCGCCGTCCTCACCGCCGCCCTTCCGTACGGCCGGCGCGCCGCGCTGACCGCTGTCGCCGGCGCCCGCCCGAGGGCGCTCGGCGGCGAGCACCACGCGAGCGCGCCGGCCCGCGCGCCGCCCACCTCCACACCGCTCTCCTGACCCCATCAAGAGCCTTGTGGAGGCCCCATGTCCCGTGCGCCGTTGTGGCGTGCGGTGGCGGCGCTTGCCGTCATCGCGACTTCGTTGTTCCTAGCCCTGACCATGCCGCCGCGCCTCGGTCTCGACCTGCGCGGCGGCACCCAGCTCGTCTTCGAGACCAGAGACTCGCCCACCGCCAAGGCCGACGCCGAGGCCACCGACCGGGCGCTGGACGTGCTCCAGCGCAGGACGGACGCGCTGGGCGTGGTCGACCCGACCCTCGTCCGCTCGGGCGAGAAGCGCATCATCGTCGAGCTGCCGGGCGTGCTCGACCCGCGCAAGGCCGCCGAGGTGATCGGCAGGACCGCGCAGCTGTCCTTCCACCCCGTCCTCGGCGACGACGGCCAGACCCGCGACGAGGACGGCCGGCCGCTCCGTCTCGGGCCGGCCGCGATCAGCGGCGACGGCGTCACCGACGCGGGGGCGGGCACCGACCCGCAGCGCGGCGGCGCCTGGTTCGTCACCGTCGACTTCCGCGAGAGCGCGCCGTGGCAGAAGCTGACCGGCGCGGCCGCCTGCGAGCCCGTCGGCGACCCCAAGCGCAGGGTCGCCATCGTGCTCGACGACAAGGTCATCTCCTCGCCGCAGGTGAACGAGGGGACGCCGTGCCGTACCGGCATCCCCGGGGGTTCCACCGAGATCACCGGCTCCTTCACCCCCGAGGAGGCGAAGAACCTCGCCGTGCTGATCAAGGGCGGCTCGCTCCCCGTGCCGCTGGAGATCGTCGAGCAGCGGACGGTCGGCCCCACCCTCGGCGCCGACGCCATCGCCGCCAGCGCGCAGGCCGCCGTGGTCGGCGTGATCCTGACCGGCGTGTTCATCATCCTGGTCTACCGGGTCGTCGGGCTGCTGGCGGCGATCGCGCTGGTGAGCTACGGCCTCATCTCCTACGCCGCCCTGGTCGCCCTCGGCGCCACGCTCACCCTGCCGGGCCTGGCCGGATTCGTGCTGGCGATCGGCATGGCCGTCGACGCCAACGTGCTGGTCTTCGAGAGAGCCAGGGAGGAGTACGGCCGAGCGGGCCTCAAGTCCGCGCTCGACCAGGGGTTCTCGAAGGCCTGGAGCGCCATCGCCGACTCCAACGTGACCACGCTGCTGGCCGCCGGGCTGCTGTTCTGGCTGGCCTCGGGCCCGGTCAAGGGGTTCGGCGTGACGCTGTCGATCGGTGTGATCGCCTCGCTGGTCTCGGCCATGATCATCACCAGGGCGCTCACCCAGTGGATCATCGGCAGGACGCCGCCGCGAGCCTCGGGTCTCGCCTCGATCGGCAGGGTGCGCGCCTGGCTGACCGCCCGCAACCCCTTCGTGATGCGGCACGCCCGCCGGTGGCTGGTGGGCGCGGCCGTCCTGGTGCTGGTCGCGGTGGCGGGGCTCGTCTCGCGCGGGCTGAACTTCGGGGTCGAGTTCACCGGAGGGCGGCTCGTCGAGTTCACCACGTCCACGCCGATGAGCACGGACACGGCCAGGGCGGCCGTCGCGGGCGCCGGATACCCCTCGGCCGTCGTGCAGAGCTCGGACCAGGGGATCTCGGTGCGGACCGGGCAGATCACCGGCGACGACGTCGAACGCATCCAGCGGGCGCTCGGCGACCGGGTCACCAAGGTGCGCGACGAGCTCATCGGGCCCTCCCTCGGCGCCGAGCTGCGGCGCAACGCGCTGATCGCGCTGGGCGTGGCGCTGGCGGCCCAGCTGGCCTACCTGGCGGTGCGGTTCCGGTGGACGTTCGGCGCGGCGGCCGTGCTGGCGCTGCTCGTCGACACGGCGGCGGTCGTGGGCGCGTTCGCCTGGCTCGGCAAGCCGATCGACGGGGTGTTCCTGGCGGCGATGCTGACGATCGTCGGGTACTCGGTGAACGACAAGGTGGTGGTCTTCGACCGGGTGCGCGAGCTGTGGGCGCGGCAGCGGACCAGGCCGTTCCCCCAGGTGGTCAACGAGGCGATCCTGCAGACCGTGCCGCGCACCGTGAACACCGGGCTGGGGGCGCTGTTCATCCTGGCGGCGCTGGCGGTGTTCGGGGGTGACTCGCTGCGGGACTTCGCGATCGCGCTGCTGATCGGGATCGTGGTGGGGACGCTGTCGTCGTCGCTGGTGGCCGGGCCGTTGGCGATCGAGTTCGAGCGGCACAGCAAGCAGCCGCCGCCGTCGCCGCCCGCCCGCCGTACCTCCCGGCCCCGCGAGGGCTCCGGCGCGGTCCTCTGACCACGGCCGGACAGTTCCCTGACGCCCCGGCCCCGCTCCCACCCGCACGGCACGCAGGGTGATGGCGGGGCCGGGGCCCCTGCCGGGAGGCGCCGTCGCCCGGCACCGGCGGCCCCACCAGGCGAGGGCCTACCGGCGGACGGATCACCCGCTCCCTCCGTACGGCAGCGCCGGCACCCAGAACTCCACCGTCGCCCCCCGGCCCGGCTCACTCCTGATGGCCCACCAGCCTCCGGCCGCCTCCGCGCGTTCGCGCATCTCCAACAGCCCGAAGTGGTCGCGCCCGGACAGCGTCTCCACGGGCTTGGCGAGGCCGACGCCGTCGTCGGTCACCCTGACGAGCACGCCGTGGTCGGCGGAGACCAGCGACACCTTCACGCTCTCCGCCCGCGCGTGCTTGTGGACGTTGGTGAGCGCCTCCTGCAGGATCCGGAAGATCGTGATGCGCGTTTCGGGCGGCGGCTCGCGGACGAGGTCGTGGCTGACGCTGACGGTGAGGCCGGTGCCCGTCACCGTCTCGTCGAGATAGCCCTGGAGGGCGTCGATCAGGTCGTCGTCCAGTCCCGGCGGCCGCAGCCGGAAGGTGAGGCCGCGCAGCCGCTGGACGGCCGCGTTGACGGCCTCGCCGAGCCGTTCGACGGCGTCGGCGTGCTCCGGCGGCACCCGGTCGGCCAGAAGCTGCAGCCGCATCCCGACGGCGACCATCGACTGGATGGTGTCGTCGTGGACGTCCCAGGCGATGCGCCGCCGCTCGCGCTCCTGCGCCTGGACCAGGTGGGCGAGCAGGCGTCCGCGCTCGTCGAAGGCGCGCTCTGCGGTACGGCGCTCGGTCATGTCGCGGGTGACCTTGCCGAAGCCGCGCAGCCGTCCGGACTCGTCGAACAGCGCGGTGATGATGACGTTCGCCCAGAACCTCGTGCCGTCCTTGCGGACCCGCCACCCCTCGTCCTCCAGCCGTCCCTCCGCGATCGCGGTCTCCAGCTCGCGCTCCGGCTTCTTCGCGGCGACGTCCTCGGGCGGGTAGAAGACCGAGAAGTGGCGGCCGATGATCTCCTTGGCCGTGTAGCCCTTGACCCGCTCGGCGCCCGCGTTCCAGCTGATGATGCGACCCCGGGGATCCAGCATGAAGATCGCGTAGTCGACGATGCTCTGCACCATCAGGTGGAGGTCTGTGTCGGCGTCGGCCATACCGCAGCATGCCACGCCCACCCCCGCGAGCGGTACGGCACGCATGTCAGCCGACGGCCGCGCCCGCCCTGGCGCCGTCGGAGTCGGTCGCGGCCACCAGTTCGCACCAGACCACCTTGCCGCCGTCCAGCGGGGCGGCACCCCACCGGGCCGACACCCGCTCGACCACGTGCAGGCCCCAGCCGTCACGCGGTCCTGGCTCACGGGGCGCGGGCAGTTCGGCGGCGGCATCACCCACCTCGATGCGGATCCGCGACTCGTCTCCCGCCAGGCGCAGCAGCGGCGGCCCGTCGCCGTGCAGCAGCGCGTTGGTCACCAGCTCCGAGACGACGAGCAGCACGTCCTCGTGGGCACCACGGTAGGCGGTCTCGGCCACGAACCGTCCGGCGATCTCGCGGGCGGCCGTGATGCCGGACAGCTCGGCTTCCAGCCGCTCCTCGATCTCGTATGCCATGCCCCTCACTTTCCCCACCGGGGCGTGGCCTCACGAGACGCAATTTCCCCAGCGGCCAGTAGTGCAGATGCATCAGTCAAGCAGGCCGTCCCTGCGTGCGATGACGACGGCTTCCAGCTTGGAGCGCGCGCCCAGCTTCTCCAGCACCCGCTGGACGTGGTTGCGCGCGGTGTTGCGGGCCACGCCGAGCCGTCGGCTGATCTCGACGGTGCTGGCCCCCTCTCCCAGGAGCGCCAACGTCTGGCGCTCCCGCGCGGTCAGCCCGCCGCCCGGGTGCGCCGCCCTTCCCGTCAGCCGGTCGAGCACGTCGGCCAGCAGGTCGGGCGTGAAGACCATGCCGCCGGCGGCCACCTCGCGGACGGCCGCCTCCAGCTCCTTCAGCCCCGACGACTTGGCGATCAGGCCGGCGCCACCGGCCGCCACGGCCCTGGTGGCCATGGCGGCGCTCACTTCGCCGGCGACCACCAGCACGCGCACCCCTTCGGCGGCCGACGCGAGGCTGCCGATCGCCTCGATCCCGTCGCCGTCGGGCAGCCGCCGATCGAGGAGCACCACGTCGGGCCGCAGGCGTCCGGTCTCGGCACCCGCCTCCGCGATCGAGACCGCCCTGCCCACCACCTCGATGCCGTCGGCCCGGTCGAGCGCCATGCCGAGCGCCTCGGCGACCATGTCGTGGTCCTCCACGAGCAGCACCCGGATCGACGGCATGGGCTCATTCTCCTTCAGCCCTGGGCTCGTCTGGCGGCCAGGGCGGCGCCGACGCGCTGCACGTCGCCGTCGTCGGCGGGATCGAGGCCGGTCAACGCGGCCACCCTGCGCAGCCGGTAGTCGACGGTGTTGGGGTGGAGGTGGAGCGCGTCGGCGGTCGCCCGGCGGGAGCGGCCGTGACGCAGGTGCGTCTCGAGCGTGAGCAGCAGCTCGGGGTGGGCGTCGAGCGGGGCCAGGAGCGCGGCGAGATCGGCGGTGGCGGCGGGCGGGTCAGCAGGGGTCAGGGCTCGGGGACCACGGACCTTCACGTCTTGGTCGAGTGAGGGGCGATCGGCGACAAATGAGGCTAACCTCTCGCCCATGAGTGACTACGCGATCACATTCGACCTCGTCGACGCCAACAATGACGGGCTGATCTCCGCCGCGGAACTGGTCCGCCTGATGGAGGTGCTCGGCCAGCCGATCACGATCGAGGCCGCGCAGGCCGGTGTCGCCAGGCTGGACCGCGACGGTGACGGCCTCATCTCGCTGGAGGAGTTCGGCCGCTTCATCCAATAGTTATAAAAACAAGCACTTGCTTCCCAGCTCCTCTGTCAGTTAAGTAACAAGTGGCGACGGGAGGGGTCAAGGGCATGAAGGGTGACTGGAGCGACGGACGCCGCCTCTGGGAGTCCGCTCCCCCCGGCATCGTCCATGGGTTGCGACCCGGCATCGGCAGGCTCTCCGACGAGGTGATCGAGGAGATCCAGGCCCGCATCCCCGAGTACGCGAGGCCGTCGGACGAGATCTACATCAAGGTCGTGCGGAGGGCGGTCGAGGAGGCCATCGGCCGCTTCCTCGACCGCATCGAGAACCCCGACGCCCCCTGGGATCCCGAACCGTTCCGCATGATCGGCAGGGGCGAGGCCGCCGAGGGCCGCAACCTCGAACCGCTGCAGACCGCCATGCGCCTGGGCGCCAGGGTCGGCTGGCGGCGGCTGACCGAGCTGGCCGAGCCGCTCGGCCTGACGCCCCAGTCCCTCTACGACCTCGGCGAGGCGATCTTCGTCTATCTCGACCAGCTCGCCGACGCCGCCGCCGAGGGCTTCGACGAGGCCAGGGCCCACGCGGCAGGCGAGATGGAGCGGCGCCGCCACCGCCTGCTCGACCTGCTGCTCTCCCAGCCGCCCGCCGCCGCCGAGGCGATCGCCGACCTGGCGAAGGCCGCCGGCTGGCGGCTGCCGAGGACCGTGGCGGGCGTCGCGCTCGACGACCAGAACGGCACCCCGTCCCTGCCTCCGGACGTCCTCGTCGGCCTCGACCGTCCCCAGCCGTGCCTGCTCGTCCCCGACCCCAACGGTCCCGGCCGGCCGCAGATGCTGGAGAAGAGCCTGCGCGGATGGCGGGCGGCGGTCGGCCCCGCCGTCCCGCTGGAACGGGCGGCCGTCTCGCTGCGGTGGGCCACCGAGGCGCTCGACCTGGCCCGCCGCGGGGTGCTGCCGCGTGCCAGGGGCCCGCTGCGCTGCGCCGACCATATGTCGACCCTCATCGTCTTCAAGGACGAGGACCTGGTCGGCGCGCTGGCGCAGACCCGGCTGGCCCCGCTCGCGCACCTGCGCAAGTCGCAGCAGGACCGGCTGGCCGAGACGCTGCTGGCCTGGCTGCGCTACGGCAGAGGCGCCGGCGAGGTGGCCGCCAGGCTGCACGTCCACCCGCAGACCGTCCGCTACCGGCTGCGGCAGCTCGAAGAGCTCTACGGCGACCAGCTCGGCGACCCCGACGTCCGCTTCGAGCTGGAGATCGTCCTCAGGGCGAGGCAGGCCAGGACCGGAACAGCCTGAGGCTGTCCTCGCCGACCCGCTCGCGCAGCGCGTGGTCCTCGACGCCCAGGTCCTCCTCCTGCGCCAGGCACAGCACGCCCACCTTGCCCACGTGCTCGTTGGTCTGGACGGCCCGCGCCGCGTCGCCCGCCCGCTCCAGCGGGTAGACCCGCGAGAGCGTCGGATGGATCATCCCGAGCGAGATCAGCCGGTTGATCTCGGCGCATTCCTGGTAGTTCGCGCCGTGCGAGCCGATGATCCGCTTGAGCTTCATCCACAGGTGTCTGTTGTCGTAGGCGTGCTCGAAACCGCTGGAGGAGCCGCAGGTGACCACCGAGCCGCCCTTCCTCGCGACGTAGACGGACGCGCCGAAGGTCTCCCTGCCCGTGTGCTCGAAGACGATCGCCGGGTCCTCGCCGACCTGCCTGCGCACCTCCGCCCCGAGCCTGCGCCACGCCTTCTCGTCGTCGAGGTGCTCGAACTGGGTGCGGTCCACGACGTGCTCGCAGCCCATCCGGCGCAGCAGCTCGGCCTTCTCCGGCGAGCTGACCACCCCGACCGGGATGCCGCCGCCGTTCCTGACGAGCTGCACGCCGTACGCGCCGAGGCCGCCCGTCGCGCCCCACAGCAGCACCACGTCGCCCTGCTTCATCCGCGAGCCGTGCTCTCCCACCAGCATGCGGTAGGCGGTGGACGCGCACAGCATGTTGCACGCGGCCTCCTCCCAGCTCAGGTGGGGCGGCTTGGGCAGTAACTGGGTCGCCTTCACCACCGCGAACTCCGCCAGGCCGCCGAAGTTCGTCTCGAACCCCCACGCCCGCAGGTCGCCGCCCAGCATCCCGTCGTGGTGGGTGATCGGGTCCTCGCCGTCCACGTACGCCGGGCTGGTCACCACCCGGTCACCGATCCGCCAGCGCCGTACGGCCGCGCCCGTCCTGACGACCACCCCTGCCGCGTCGGACCCGAGCACGTGCGTGTCCAGGTCGTGCCGCGGATCGGTCCTGCCGAACCGCTCGAGGAAGGCGAAGGTCGGGATCGGCTCGAACATCGCCGACCAGACGGTGTTGAAGTTGATCGCGCTGGCCATGACCGCGACCAGCACCTCGTCGGGGGCCAGCGGCGGCATCGGCACCTCGCCCACGTGCAGCGACCTGCGCACGTCCTTGTCCACCCCCTTCGCCCCGTGCGGCGTCCTGCCGAACATGCCGACCTCGTCCTTGCGGATGTAGGTGGCCTTGTAGGTCGAGGGGACCCGCGCGTGCTCGAGCTCTTCGGGATCCGCGCCCTCGATCACTGCCTGTACCAGCGTCATGGAAGACCTCTCAGGTGTGCGGCGACGATCTCTACGTACGGGGGGTCGAGCAGGTTGAGATGGTGCGAGCCGGGGACGGGGACGATCTCCAGATCCTCGGCGTAGGGGGCGAACCCCCTGGCGGGGTCGTCCCGGTGCGCGTAGCGGGCGTCCTCGACGGCCCACGGGGTCGGCTCGGTGGAGCGGTAGAGGACGACCCTCCCCCGGTACGGCCCGCAGCGGTAGCGCTCGATGGCCAGGGTGTCCTCGTGGGAGGTGCGCTGGTGGCGCAGGATGGCGGGGCTCAGGGCGGCCAGGACCCCCGACTCCTCGACCCGCGCCTCGGTGAGCGCGAGCTGGCCGGGCTCGTCGAGGTCCTTCAGGTCGTCGTAGGTGAGGGCGACCGCGGCGCCGTAGGTGTCCCGGAGGTACCGCGCGAAGTCGGCGTACCGCCGGGCGCGCACCTGGGTGAGCGTGGCGGGGTCGAGCCGGTCGGGAAGCCCCGAGTCGATCATCGCGACCAGCTCGACGGCGTCGTCGCCGAGTTGCCTGGCGATCTCGAAGGCCACGATCCCGCCGAACGACCAGCCGCCGAGGCGGTAGGGGCCGGGGCAGGTGCGGGTGATGGCCTCGGCGTAGGCGGCGGCGCGCTCGGGGATGCCGGCCGTGCCGTCCAGCCGTTCCAGGCCGAGCACGGGGGTGTCGAGGAGGGAGGCGAGCCGCCGGTAGACGCCCGTCGTGCCGCCCGCCGGGTGCGCCAGGAACAGCGGCGCCGCCCGGCCGGTGGCGCGGCCCGGCCGGGTGAGCGGCCGGACGACGCCCTGCCCGGCCTCCCGCTCGTCCGCCGCCCGCACCGCGTCGGCCAGCTCGGCGACCGTCACCCCGTCCACCCGGAGACCCGCCTCGCCTGCCACGGTGGTCGCCACCTCGGCGGGGAGGACCTCGTCGAGGCGCGGCGCGCGCCCCAGGACCTGCTCGGCCACCCTCACGACCAGCCGCTCGGCCGCGTCCCTCGGCGCCGTCTCCACGGCGGGCGCCCGGCCTTCCCGACCGCCCTGCTCGGGGCCGAGCGCGCCGCCCTGCTCGGGGCCCAGCGCGCCGCCCTGCTCGGGGCCCGCCTCGATGCCCAGCTCGGCCGCGACCGCCCGCGCCACCTCGCCCAGCGTGGCGCCCCTGAGCAGCAGCCCGGCCGGCACCGCCACCCCGAAGTCGTGCTCGAACGTCCCGCGCAGCCGCGTCGCCGCCAGCGAGTCCAGCCCCAGGTCCGTCAGCACCGCGTGCTCCCCCGGCCACCCGCCCCGGTCGCCCGACCGGCCGGCGTCGAGCCCCAGCACCCCCGCCACCCGCTCCCGCACCCGCGCGTGGATCACCCGCATCGCCTCGCCGGGCGCCAGCGCCCCCAGGTCACGCCGCCGCTCCGCCACCCCCTCGACCACCATCGAGAAGTACGGCATGCGTCCCACCCGGGGGAACACCGCCATCGCCGCCGCCGGATCGAGCCTGACCACCCCCGCCGACAGCTCCCGCCGCAGCAGCGCCTCCAGCGCCTCGATCCCCTCCTCGGGGGTGAGCGGCGTGACGGCCGGCAGCGGGTCGGCCCCGGCCCACGTCCCCCAGCTGATCGACACGGCCGGCAGCCCCTCCGCCCTGCGCAGGTCGCACAGCGCGTCCAGGTAGGCGTTCGCCATGCCGTACGCGGCCTGCCCCGGCGAGCCGAGCAGGGCCGCCGCCGAGGAGAAGGCCACCCACCAGTCGAGGGCACGGTCGCGCGTCGCCTGGTGCAGCCGCCACCCGCCGGTCGCCTTGGCCGCCCACACCCGTTCGACCGACGCCGCGGTCAGCGCGGTGACCAGCCGGTCGTCCAGCACGCCCGCCGCGTGGACGACCCCGCACAGCGGGACTCCCCCTTCCGTCACGGCCGCCACCAGCCGCTCCGCCGTGCCCTCCGCGGCGAGGTCGCCCGTGACCACCTCGACCGCGGGCAGCGCGGCGAGCCGGGCGGCGGCCTCGGCGGACGGTCCCGCCCGGCCGTTCAGCACGACCCTGGCCGCGCCCCTGTCCACCAGCCAGCGCGCCACGAGCAGGCCGAGCGCGCCGTACCCGCCGCTGATCAGGTAGCCGCCGCCCTCCCGCACCACCGGGGGACGTCCGGGACGGTCGGCGACGAGCTCGGCGCGGCGCAGGCGGGCGGCGTAGCGGACGCCGTCGCGCCAGGCCACCTCGTCGTCGTCGCCGTCGTGCGTGAGCTCGCGCGCCAGCACGGAGAGGTCGTCGACGTCGATCAGCGTCGCCCTCAGCTCGGGATGCTCCAGCGCCAGCACCCTGACCGCGCCGCGCAGCGAGGCGGCCGCCGGGTCGCCGCGTTCCCCCTCCAGGACGGCCTGCGCCCGCTCGGTGACGATCCTGAGCCGCCTGCCGTCCCCGGCCAGCCGCGCCAGCCGCAGCAGCACGCCCGGCGGGTCGGCGTCCGCCCCCACCAGCACGAGCGGGTCGCCGTCTGGCCCCGCGGGCAGGAACGAGGCCAGGCGGGCGGCTCGCGGATCCCCCTCATCGGCCAGGATGAGCCATGCGCGAGCCGGCGCCGCCTGGTCGTCCACCAGCGGGGCCGGGGCCCAGATCCGTTCGACGAGCTTGTCGGCCAGCCGTACCGGCACGCCGGTCTCCGGGATCTCAGCGGTCTCGATTCCCTCAATTGTCCCGTCTACACAGAACCGCCCGATTCTTTCCTTCGCGTCGGCCGACGGGCCCGCGCCCGCCGAGCCGTACAGCTTCCACACCCCGGCCGCGTCCTTGGCGTGCACCTCGACGCGTCCCCCTGCCCGCGTGACGGTGATCCGCGCCGGCAACGGCAGCAGCCCGTACAACGCGACGTTCTCCACGGCCGTGCCGCCCGTCGCCGCCAGCGCCAGCCGGGCCACCGCCTCCACCGGCAGCACCGCGTGCCCGTCGCGGTGCCAGGTCGCGGGATCCAGCTGCCAGGGCGGCTCGGACAGGTCGTCCAGCTCGGTGGACCAGCCGTGCCCGGCGGGCGTCTCCACGTGCGCGCCCAGCACCGGATGCCCGCCGGCGGCCCGCGGGCGTTCCGGCGCCCAATGCCGCTCCCGCCGCCAGCGCGGGCGCGGCACGTCCACCACCCGCCCGTCCACGTCCGGCGGTACGGCGGCCGCCACCCTGGCCACCTGCTCCTCGAACCCCCGCACCGCCCCGTCCCGCACGCCCGCGGCGGAGGAACGCGGTCGGGCGAGCGAATGGGTCACCAGCGCGCCAGGAAGGCTGTCCCGGAGCGCGGCGGCCAGCACCGGATGCGGCCCGATCTCGGTGAACACGGTGTGCCCGTCCTCCGCCGCGGCGCCGACCGCCTGCGCCAGCCGGACCGGCCGCCTGATCCCCGCCGCCCAGTAGGCGGGCTCGAACGTCGGCGTCTCCCGCGGGTCGTCGAGCACCGTCGAGTAGAACGGCACGTCCGGCTTCCCCGGCACGATCGCCGCCAGCTCCGCCCTCAGCCGCGGCTGCAACGGTTTGACCTGCGGCGAATGCCCCGCCCCTTCCGCCGTCAGCACTCTCGCGTAGCGCCCGTCCGCCTCCACCCGCGCCGCGAAGCGCGCCACCGCCTGCTGGTCGCCCGTGACCACGGTCTGCGTCGGCGAGGAGTAGACGGCGACGTGCAGGTCGGAGGGCACCTCCTCGGCGGCGGCCTCCAGCACGGCCATCGCGCCGCCCCCGCCCAGAGAGCCCAGCAGCCTCGCCCGCCGGCAGATCACCCGGACCCCGTCGTGGAGCCCCAGCCCGCCCGCGACGACGGCCGCCGCGACCTCGCCCATCGAGTGTCCGATGACGGCGGCGGGCCGCACCCCGTACGCCGTCCACAACCGGCTGAGCGCGATCTGCACGGCGAAGATCATGGGCTGCAGGTGGGCGACGCCGTCCGCCTCCCAGGTGTGCAGGTCGATGCCCGCCTCGGCGCGCAGGAGCGGCGCCAGCTCGTCGACGGCTTCCCGGAAGGCGGGCTCGGCGGCGTAGAGGTCGCGTCCCATGCCAGGCCACTGGGCGCCGTACCCGCTGAAGACCCACACCGGCCCCCGCTCCCCGGTGAGCACGGGCTCGACGGTCGCGAGCGCGCCGGCCAGCTCGCCTGCGGTCCTGGCCACGGCGGCGGCGCCCACCCGGCCCCGCCCCGCCCGGCGGGCTAGCGTGTGGGCGACGTCCCGCAGCCAGGAGCCGGACGGCTCCGGACGGGCGGTGAGCCAGGCGGCGAGGTCGGCGGCCTGCGCCCGGACCCGGTCGGCGGTGACGTCGCTCAGGACGAACACCCGCGCCGCAGCCGTCCCGTCCTTCGGCGGGGCCGACACGGGTGAGTGGACCTGGCGGAAGGCGTCCAGGACCACGTGGGCGTTCGTGCCGCCGAAGCCGAACGACGACACCCCCGCCCGCGCGTCGGCGCGCGGCCAGGCCGTCGGCTCGGTGACGACCGACAGCGTGTCCCAGGGCACGTGCGGGTTCGGCGTGCGGAAGTGCAGGCTGGGCGGGATGAGCCCGTGGTGCAGCGCCAGCACCGTCTTGATGAAGCCGGTCACCCCCGCCGCCGCCTCCAGGTGGCCGAGGTTGGTCTTCACCGAGCCGAGCAGGACCGGCCCGGGGACGGCGGCGGCGATGGCGCCGGCCTCGATGGGGTCGCCGAGGAAGGTGCCGGTGCCGTGCGCCTCGATGTAGTCGGGCCCCCTGTCGAGCCCCGCGTAGACGGTGCGGAGGAGGTCCTGCTGGGCGTCGGGGTTCGGGGCGACCAGGCCGTTGGAGCGGCCGTCCTGGTTCACGGCCGACGCGGTGACCACCGCGAGGACCCTGTCGTCGTCGCGGAGAGCGTCGGACAGGCGTTTGAGCACGACGACACCGCAGCCCTCGGCCCGCACCATCCCGTCGGCCGACGCGTCGAACGCCTTGCACCTGCCGTCCGGCGCCGTGCCGCCGGCCCGGTCGAAGGCCATGGTGACGACCGGGGAGAGCAGCAGGTTCACGCCCGCGGCCAGGGCCAGGTCGCTCTCCCCCGCGCGCAGGCTGGTCACGGCCAGGTGGACGGCCACGAGCGAGGACGAGCAGGCGGTGTCGACCGCCATGGACGGCCCGCGCAGGTCGAGCAGGTACGACAGCCGGTTGGCCGCGATGCTGAAGGCGGCGCCGGTGGCCGTCCACGCGTCCACGGCGGCGGGGTCGGCGGTGGTGAGGTGGGCGTACTCGTTGCCCGAGATGCCGACGAACGCCGCGGTACGGCTGCCGCGCAACGAGCGCGGCGCGATGCCGCCGTGCTCCAGCGCCTCCCACGCCGTCTCCAGCAGCAGCCGCTGCTGGGGGTCCATCGTGGCGGCCTCGCCCGGCGGGATGCCGAAGAACTCGGCGTCGAACCCCTCGATGCCGTCGAGGAAGCCGCCGTGCCTGGTGGTGCGGTCGAGGGCGGCGGCGGTGCGGGCCGTACCGTCGTCGAACCGTTCCCAGCGCCCTTCGGGGACCGTCCGTACGGCGTCGCGGCCCTGGAGGAGAAGGTCCCAGAACGCCTCGGGCCCGTCGGCGCCCGGCAGGCGGCACCCCACCCCCACCACGGCGATCGGCTCGGGCCCGCCGGACAGGCGCTCGTCCGGGCCGGGTACCGCCGCGGGCGCGCGTCCGCCGGTCGGGCGGAGGGGGTGGGCCGTTGAGCGTCCCGCGGCCGGATCGGCGAGCGCGCCCGTGGCCAGCGCCGCGGCGAGCCGGTTGATCGTCGGGTGTTCCCACACCAGGGTCGGCGCCAGCTCGCGTCCGACCAGCTCGGCCAGTTCCCCCGCGATCCCCGTGGCGTCCCGCGACGACAGCCCGAACTCCTCCAGCGGCCGGTCGGGGTCCACCTCGGTCAGGGCACACCGGGAGGAGATCCGCTCCGTCAGGAAGCGTCGGATGTCGCCTTCACCGAGTTCGTCCACGGGCGCTCCCATGCTGCCGGGGGTGATCGGTCAACTTACCGAGACGAACCATCCAGGAGCAGGCCGTAGCGGAACATTCCTCCAGTTCGTTTTTGTCACGCGGGTGATAATTGTCCGCGGAGCGCAAGCCGTAGCGCCTTTTCGTTGCCTGCGGTGATAGCTGCCGCCCGCGGGCACCGCCTAGCCTCGCCTCCACGCTGAGGAGGGCCGAGGAGGGCTGAGGACGGTGATGGGCATCGTGCGATCCAGGGGCTTGCTGGCCGTGGCGCTGGCGTCGGTGCTGGTCGTGGGCTCGTCGGCCGGTCCCGCGCTGGCCGATCCCGACTGGTCGCTGGTCCCGGACGGGCAGACCGGGCAGGAGCGGCCGGCCGCCGACCGCCGCGGCGAGCCGGCGAGGCCCGCCACGGCCGACGGACGGAGCGAGCCCGAGGAGCCGGGCGGCCAGCCGCCCGGCAGCGGCCAGGCCGAGCAGCCGGGAGAGATGCCCCCGCAGGACGGCACCGCCGGCGACCCCTTGCCCGGCGACCCGAACGGCAGGCCGCCGTCCAAGGCCCCGCAGCCGCGACGCACGCAGGAGCCGGCGCGACAGCAGGCTCCGCCGGGCGACGCCGGAGACCCCCGCTACGCCCCCTGGCAGAAGGCGCTGAAAGGTCCGGCGAGGGTGGTGAGGGAACGCCGGCTCGGCCCGCGGATGCTGGACATCCTCATCTCCTCGCCGTCGATCGGCCGGATGATGCCCGTCCGCCTGCTCCTCCCCAGGGGCTGGTCGAAGTCCGCCAAGCGCACCTGGCCCGTCCTCTACCTCCTGCACGGCGGCGCCGACAACTACACCGCGTGGACCAGGATGACCGACGTCGTCTCCTTCACCGAGAACGTCGACGCGATCATCGTGATGCCCGAGGCGGGCCGCGCCGGCAACTACTCCGACTGGTTCAACGGCGGCCGTGGCGGCAGCCCCGCCTGGGCGACCTTCCACACCCAGGAGGTGCGGCGGCTGCTGGAGATCGGCTACCGCGCCGGCACCCGCAGGGCGATCGCGGGGCTGTCGATGGGCGCCTACGGAGCGGTGAAGTACGCGGCGCAGAACCCCGGCATGTTCGGGTTCGTCGGCGCCTTCAGCGGCATCATGGCCACCCAGCTGCCCGGCATCCCGCAGATCATCCAGAACGCCCAGCTCAGCGAGGGTCACGACCCGAACGCGCTGTGGGGCGACCCGGCCGGGAACAAGGACGTCTGGGCCGCCAACGACCCCCTGGTGCTCGCGCCGAACCTCAGGGGCACCGCGATCTACATGTCCAGCGGCACCAACAGCTTCCTGGGCCCGCTGGACCCGCCCGGCTCGCCGTGGCATCCCGCCCACCTGGGCGAGCCCATCTCCGCCTACACCGCGAAGGCGCTGAGCAAGCGGCTGGACCGGCTCGGCATCAAGCACACCATGAACATGTACGGCAACGGCACCCACACCTGGCCGTACTGGAACAGGGAGTTCAAGAACTCCTTCCCGATGGCCCTGCGCGCCCTCGGCCTGAAGGGCGGCGGGGATCCCTCGGCGGCGACGATGCGGGACGAGCGCGAGTGGGAGTACGACGACCCGCTGCCGCCGATCACGCCGCCCGACGCCGTCCAGCCGGGCCCGCTTCCTCTCGGTGTCATGAACTGGACGCTGCAGCGGTGACACTTGATCCATGAACCTGCGTGACCGCAAGAAGGAGCGAACGCGGCAGCTGCTGTCCGACACCGCGATCGCGATGTTCCTGGCCGAGGGTTTCGACCAGGTGGCGGTCGCGGACATCGCGGCGGCGGCGGAGGTGTCGAAGCCGACGCTGTTCAGGTACTTCCCCGTCAAGGAGGACCTGGTCCTGCACCGCATCGCCGACCACCAGGGCGAGCAGGCGAGGGTGGTGGCCGCCCGCGACCCGCGGGAGTCGCCGCTACGGGCCCTGCGCCGGCACTTCCGCCAGGGCCTGGAGGCGCGCGACCCCGTCACGGGGCTGTGCGACCTGCCCGAGGTGCTGGCCTTCTACCGCCTGGTGTACGGCACGCCGAGCGTGGCCGCCCGCCTGGTCGAGTACGGCACCGCCGACGCCGCCCTGCTGGCCGGCGCGCTGGGCGGGCCCGCGCCGCGCCTGGTGGCCGCCCAGGTGATCGCCGTCACCCAGGTGCTCGCGCACGACAACGTGGCGGCCGTGTCGGCCGGCCGTACGGCCGACGAGGTCTTCCCCGAGGCGGCCGCGGCCGCCGATCTCGCCTTCGACCTGCTCAGCCACGGCGCCGCAGGGCGCGGCTACTGATCTCCGTCATGTTCGTGACGCCGATGGTCTCCTTGTTGAAGGGGTAGGCGAGGGCGTCGAGCGCGGCGAGCTGGGCCTCGGTGTCGTCCTCGGCCTCGGTCTGGAAGCGGAAGGTGAACCAGCTGACGGACCGGTCGTAGGCGAGCGAGCCGCCCTCGCGGAAGCCGATCTCGCAGGCGTCGGCCTGCTCGCGCAGCGTCTCCCGCTGGGCGTCGGTGAGGCCGTCGAACCTGGCGCGGATGATCACTCGGTAGGTGTCCATGTCGTGTCCCTCGTCGCGTAGGTGAGGACCCGGTCGCCGAGCAGGCTCTCGATGGTGTCGAGCCGTTCCAGCAGCGCGTCGGCGATGGCCGCGGGGGGCTGCCCGTCGGCCGTCCGCCTGCCGATCTCGCGCAGGACGTGCTCGTGCACCCAGCCGAGCTGCTCGGCCACGAGCGCCGGCGTCGGATCGCCGGGGGCGGCGCCGGTCTCCTCCGCCAGGGCGGCGGCGAGCTCGGCGACCATCTGCTCGGCCAGCTGGACCAGCCTCGCGGTGAGGGTCGGGGCGGCTCGCGCCATCTCCAGGAAGCGGCCGAAGCCCTCGGTCAGCCCGATGCTCCCATCACGGCGGCGCAGCTCGTCGCGCAGCGTGGCCAGCACGGCGCCGGCGGCCGACTGCCCCGCCGCCCGCCCGCGCACGATCGCGGCGAGCCGGTCCCGCGAGGCGGGCGGGATGACCAGGTCCTCTTTGACCTTGAAGTAGTTGTAGACCGTGTTGGCCGCCACGTCGGCGGCCCTGGCCACCTCGGTGACGGTGACATGGTCGAACCCGCGCTCGACGAAGAGCCGCAGCGCCACTTCGGAGATGTGGCGCTTGGTCTCTTGCTTCTTGCGTTCGCGCAGGCTCACGCCGATGGAGTCTACCCCAAACTTGGAGTCGACTCCATGATTTAGCCGACGGCCAGGTAGACCTGGCCGAACACCTCGGCGTACTTCTTCAGGTCCGTCGCCACGTCCACCTCGGGCGTCGCCGGGTTGTACAGGGTGGCCAGGCGCGGCTTGACCTCGCTCAGCCTGCGCAGCTGCTCCCAGGTCGGGTTGGCGGCGAGCTTGTCGCCGAGCACCCGGTTCACCGCGCCCTTCGGGTCCTGCCAGCGCGTCCAGAGCGTCACCGTCTCGGCCGCGTCGGACTGCAGCGGCGTCGCCACCCGCTCGGTGATCGTCTTGAGCGCCTGCTCGGCGGTCAGCTTCGAGGAGCCGGGAGCGGTGAAGACCGCGTCCTCGGCGCCGATCGTGCCGTAGGCGTCCCAGGCGCGGGCCCTGACCTGGATCCACTGGTTGCGCTGGGCGGTGGGGCCGTCGATCTTCCAGGTGGCGTACTCGGTGGCCAGGTGGCCGTTGTCGAGGGAGAGCTGGTCGACCAGGCCCTTGGACAGCCAGGCGCCGACGCGGTCGGGGTCGAGCAGCGGGTACTTCTTGCCCAGCTCCGTCTTGCACTCCTCGTTGGCCCCGCAGCCCAGCACCGGCACGACCGTGTGCAGGGCGAGCTTCCTGCCGGGCACGGCGTCACGCAGCGCCGCAGCGGCCTCGGTGACGAACCTGTCGATCTCGTCGGCCGCGGCGAACGTCTGGTTGTAGCCGAGCTGCGAGGAGAACCTGATGCCCACGGCGCCCTGCTGCATCGCCAGCGCGCCGACCCGCTTCACGGCCTCGGCGAGCTTGCCGGCCTTCCAGTCGTCGGCCAGGTCGGTGTCGATCCAGACCCGCAGCCCCGCCTCGGCGGCGGTCTTGACCGCCTGCCCCTCGGCGGTCTCGGCGGCGGTCTTCACCTCGGCCGCCGACAGCTCGGCGGGATCGACGTAACAGTCCTTGGCACCGCCCTGGCACTCGGGCGTGCCGCCGCCGTCGTTCTCGCCGGCGGGGTCGGGGTCGCCCACGTCACCGGAGGTGCTGTCGCTCGGCGGCTCGACGCAGGTGTTGCCTTCCTCGGTGCAGTCGATGATCGGGGTGTCGATCGGCCCGGCGTTCCTCATGTTCTCGCCGTCGTTGTCCAGCCAGAACCGGGCGATGTCGGCGGCCTCCTCCGGCGTCGCCATCCACCTGCAGACGACGTACGCGGGGGTGTCGCTCGACATCAGGTCGTTGCAGCTCCTGGGGTCGTTGTCCGACCAGGCGGGGACGCCGATGCCCAGCAGCGAGAGCGCCAGGCCGATGACGAAGATCTTCCGGAAACGCATGTCGCCTACTTCGGGGGTGATCAAAGGTGGGCAAGTAGCACACTATCTGGACACTTCTAAGAGATCTACCGCTTGCCGCACCCCGTCTTCCACGCGCAGTCGAGCGGCCAGTCGAGGATTCGGTACGGCACGCAGCACCCTGGCCGCCAGCGCCTCTGCCGTGAGGCGCCGGACCGGCAGCGGCGCGGGACCCGCCCGCAGCGCGGCGACGCGCGCCCCCCAGAAGTGCTGGTCGGCGAAGAACGGGCAGACGACCGTGGGCGCGCCCGCCGTGAGGCTCGCCGCCGTCGTGCCCGCCCCGCCGTGGTGGACGACCGCGGCCATGCGCGGGAAGAGCGCGGCGTGATCCACCTCGTCGACCGGCAGAACCGTGGCCGAACGCGCCACGCCCAGGCCCTGGACCACCGCCCTGACGCCTGCCAGCCTGAGCGCCCGCTGCACCAGCGGGGCGAGCCCCTTGGGCGGGCGCATGCTGCCGAACCCGACGAACACCGGCCTCGGCCCCTCCTCGACGAAGGCCGCGACATGCTCGGGAAGGGGTCCGGGCGGGAGCCGCCAGTAGCCGGTGAGGTGGACCCTGGCGGGCCAGTCGCGCGGCCGGGGCACCACCAGCGGGCTCACCGCGCACAGCACGGGCACCTCCCGCTCCCGTCTCGCCGGCCCGAGCCCGAACACCGTGCGCCGCAGCCGGTTGACCATGCGGCCGAGGACCAGCGAGGTCAGCCTGTCGATCAGGGCGTAGCTGGCCCGGTTGCCCCAGCCGCCCAGGGTGCGCGCCGGGACGAGCGGGTTGGGGAAGGCGGCCGTGGGATGGCTGGGCTGGAAGTGCAGGAGCCGGTACGGCATGCCGTACCGGTCGGACAGGTGGGCGCCCATGCCGCCGAGCGCCGGGGACAGGACCAGGTCGGCGGCGCGGGCGGCGGCGTCCACCTCGACGACGAGCTTCTCGGCGAGCGGCTCGACGACCCGTTTGAAGCCGGAGACGAAGCCGAGCGGGCCGCTGCGCAGCCATGCCTGGCCCTCGTCCGAGTCGAGCACGGCCGCGGGGTCCACGCTGAGCGGCGCGAGCGTGAGGCCGTCCATCAGCGGCGCGTAACGCGGGGCGGCGACGACGGTGACGTCATGGCCGCGGGCGCGCAGCCCCCGGCCGAGCGCGACGCACGGCTGGGTGTCTCCCCTCGACCCGAACGCCAGGATCGCGACCTTCACGGCAACCCCACCCTCCCTCTCGACGACAGGCCCGCCCCGACGGTGCCTTGCCCGTCACGGCAGCGTCGCCAGGCCGACCACCGCGCCTTACCCGTCACGGCAGCGTCGCCAGGCCGACCACCGCGCCTGCCAGCACCAGGCCCGCCGCCACCAGCAGCCCCGCGGAGTACCCCGCGGCGAACGTCCCCGCGCTCTGCACGATCACCCCGATCGCCGCGATCCCGAACAGCCCCGAGATCTCCCTCCCCACCGTGAAGACGCCACCGGCGACCCCCGCCCTGCCCTCCGGCACCGCCGCCAGCACCGCCGAGCCCAGCGGCATCGTCAACGCCGACCCGATCCCGATCGCGCACACCGCGGGCAGCAGCTCGCCCCACCCGTCGCCCGGCCCGAGGAAGGCGACCGCCGCCATCCCCGCCGCCACCAGCGTCAGCCCCGCGGCCACCGTCCTGCCCGCCCCCAGCCGCCGCTCCACCAGCGGCACCAGCGGCGTCACCGCCACCACCAGCACGGCCAGCGGCACGAACGCCACCCCCGAGGCGGTCGGCGAGAACCCCAGCACCCCCTGCAGGAAGATCGCCGTGTAGAAGAAGACGCCGTTCACGCCGAGACCCCACAGCACCTGCGCCACCACCCCGCCGGTGAAGGACCGGGCGGCGAACAGCGCCGGATCCACCATCGGCTCGGCCGCCCGCCGTTCGACCACGACGAACGCCACGGCCCCCGCCACGCACGCCAGCCCCGCCCCGACGATCACCGGCGCCGTCCAGCCGTACTCCGCGCCGTGGATCAGCGCGAACGTCCCTGACGACAGCACCACCGCCGAGGCCGCCACGCCCGGCAGGTCCACCCGCGCCGCGCCCCGCTCCCTGCTCTCGGGGACGACCGCGACGGCCAGCGCGGTCACCGCCGCCCCGATCGGCACGTTGATCAGGAACACCCATGTCCAGTGCGCGTGCTGGCTCAGGTAGCCGCCCACCAGCGGCCCGAGCGCCAGGGCCGCCGCGCCCGACGCCATCCACACCGCCACGCCCGCCGACCGCTGCCGGTCGTCCTTCCCCGCGAGTACGGCAAGCGTCGCGGGCAGGATCAACGCCGCGCCCACGCCCTGGACCAGCCGGGCGGCGACCAGCAGCTGGATCGTGGTGGCGAGGCCCGCCGCGAGCGACGCCCCGGTGAACGTCACCAGGCCCGCGACGAGCGCCTTCCTGCGCCCGTACACGTCGGCGAGCCGGCCGCCCGCGAGCATCAGTCCTGCGAAAGTCATGATGTAGCCGGTCGCCACCCACTCCAGCGCGGCCAGCCCCGCGCCGAGATCCGCCCTGATCGTGGGGAGGGCGACGGTGACGACCGTGTTGTCCAGCGTGGTCACGAACCCGGCGAGGGCGACGACCAGGAAGAGCGGCCAGATCCTGGAGCTCCGGCCGGCGCGGACCGCGACCTGAGTCACCCGTCCACCTCCTGCCAGCTCCAGCCGGGACCGTCGGGGCTCGCCCTGACGACCCTGGTGCGCGGCTCGACCTTCACCCAGGTCAGTCGGGGTTCGGGGATCTTCGGCTCGTCCGGCTCCGCCGCCCCGTCGTGAGGAGGGGCCGCAGGAGGAGCCGCCGGAGGGTCCTGGCGAGGGTGCCGGCCCGGCTGCGGGCGGGGCCTGCGGGGGGCGGTGGTGCCGGGGTACGGGTTGATCCCCCGCTTGCGCCGCACGCCTTTCCCCTGGAGAGCGTCGGCCCCCGGGAGCACGGCGGGACGAGGGCTGGGGTCGGTATCGATACCGAACAACGGGCCGGAACGAGGGCTGGGGTCGGTATCGATACCGAACAACGGGGCGGGACGAGGGCTGGGGTCGGTGTCGGTCCCGAACAGCGGGCCGGGGGCGAGCACGAGCCCCGGATCCGTGTCCAGCGCGGTCACCGCCGGAGCCTCGGCCCCCGGGCCACCCGGCGTCCCCGGCACAAGACCCCCCAGCGTGCCCACCCCCAGCCCACCGGGCGCCCCCGACATCAGGCCACCCGACGTGCCCATCGCCGTCCCACCCGAACACCCGGACACCGCACCAGCCGACCGGGCACCCGAAGAACCGGACACCAGACCCGCCGACTCGGAAGACGCGGACACCATGCCAGTCGACCCCGAAGAACCGGGCATCGGACCACCCCGCCCTGCCCCCGGCGAATCGGGCGCCGCGCCGACCGGCCCTCCCGGCACGGCTCCGGCCGAAGCACCGGGTGCTGGGCTGGTCGAAAGGCCGGGGCGAGAACCGGCCGGGCGCTCCTCCTCGTCGGCCCAGTGCCAGCCCGGCCCGTCGATGTTGGGCCGGACGACACGCCGGCTCCTCCGCCCGCCGGCCTCCGCCCCACTCCGCCCGGAAGCACCCTCGGCCCTGGGCACCTCGGGCATGCTGTCGGGCCCAGGCCGGCCGGACACACCGGAACCGGACCTGCCTGACGAGCCGGGTGCAGGCGGGACAGGAAGGGCGGCACCCGCCCCCTGGGGCACGGGAGCCGGGAAAACCTCCGGCCGGGGCGAAGTACGGGTTGGGGAGACGGTGGGGTTTGAGGAGACGCCGAGGCTTGCGGAGATGCTGCTGGGGGTTGGGGAGACCGCCAGGATCGGAGGGGCGGTGGCGAGGGCGCGGGGGGTGGGCGCGGGAGGCACGGCGGCCCGCGAGCGGCGGGACCCGGGGACCGCGGCGGGGGCCCGGGAGGCCGCGGCGCGAGGGTCGGTGGCAAGCGCCCGCGAGGCGGTGGCGCCGGCCGTGGCGGCGCGGGGGCCGGAGGTGGGCGGGGGCTCGTCGGGAAAGTGTTCCCGCAGCTCGATCCGCCGGTGGAGCCCGCGTAACGGACCGGGCAGCCACCAGTTGGCCGCGCCCATCAGCCGCATGGTCGCGGGCACCAGCAGCGCCCGCACCAGCGTGGCGTCCACCACGATCGCCACGAACATCCCCACTCCGAGCAGCTTCACGATCGTGATCCCGGCGGTCGAGAAGGCCCCGATGACCACCAGCAGCAGCAGCGCCGCGCTGGTGATGATCCCGCCGGTCTTCTGCAGCCCGGCCGCGACCGCCGCCGCGTTGTCCCCGGTCCGCAGCCACTCGGCCCGCACCCGGGACAGCAGGAACAGCTCGTAGTCCATCGACAGCCCGAACACCACCGCCAGGATGAGCACCGTGACCGTCGCCTCGATGGTGCCGGTGGGTGTGAAGCCGAGGAGTCCGGCCAGGTTGCCGTACTGGAAGGCCCACACGATGACCCCGAAGGACGCGCCGATCGACAGCACGTTCATCAGCAGGGCCTTCACCGGCAGCAGCAGCGAGCCGAACGCCGCGAACAGCAGGACGAAGGTGGCCCCGCACACCACCAGCGCCATCCACGGCAGGGTCGCGGCGAGACTGTCGACCAGGTCCATCTGCGCGGCGGTGGGCCCGCCGACGACGACCGACCTGATGTTCGGCTCGGGCGTCATCGATCTGATCAGGGTGACGAGCGACCGCGCGGAGTCGGACATGGGGTCGCCGTCGTAGCGGACGGCCAGCCGTACGGCGCCGTTGTCCGGGGAGAAGCCGGTGACGTCGACGCCGGTGACGCCGGGCAGGCGGCGCAGGCGGTCGGTGAAGGGTTTGACGTCCGAGGGCAGCACGGGTGTGAGCGGGCTGACCACGGTGTGGCCCTGGCCGAGCGGGCCGGGCAGCAGCGGCTCGGCCTCCTGGAAGTCGCGCTCGACGAGCACGTGGACATCGACGGCGGCCATGGAGTTCCGGGCGAAGGAGGTGTCGACGGCCTCGGCGACCTGGCGGCTCTCGGCCCGCGGCGGCAGCACCCGGTGGTCGACGTTGCCGAACTTCACGTCGACGAACGGCAGCGCGAGCGAGATCAGCACGGCTGTGACGCCGACGAGGTAGAGCAGCGGGGTGCGCATCACGCTGGAGGCGACGGCATGCCAGGCCCCGCCGTTCCGCGGCCCGCCGAAGGAGGGGGTGATGCGGAGCGCGTCGACCTTCCGCCCGAGGATCCCGAGAACGGCGGGCAGGACGACGAGCGCGGCGACCATCGCGACGAGCACGACGGCGGCGGCGCCGAGCCCGATGGAGCGCAGGAACATCTGGGGGAACAGCAGCAGCCCGAGCAGCGCGGTCGCCACGGTGAGCCCCGAGAAGGCCACGGTCCTGCCGGCCGTGGCCATCGTCGCCACCACGGCCGCCTCGGTGGACGTCCCGCGCCTGATCTCCTCGCGGAAGGCGCTGAGCACGAACAGGGAGTAGTCGATCGCCAGGCCCAGCCCGAGCATGGTGACGACGTTCAGCGAGAACACCGACACGTCGGTGACCTCGGTGAGCAGCCGCAGCAGCACCAGCGCGCCGAGCACCGACAGCAGCCCGACGAGCAGCGGCAGCCCGGCGGCGACCAGGCTGCCGAAGACCAGCACGAGCAGCACCAGCAGCACGGGCATCGAGATCGCCTCGGCCCTGGCCAGGTCGGCGCCCGTCTGGGCGTTGAGGTCGTCGAGCAGCGGCACCGCGCCGCCGATCTTGACGGACAGCCCTTCGACGGTGCGCAGCCGCTGCTCGACGGCGGTGTAGGCGCGCTGCTTGTCGCCCTTGAGCGTGATCAGCGCGTAGGTGGAGCGGCCGTCCCGCGAGATCATCGTGGCGGAGCGGGAGGTCCAGTACGTCGTCATCCGCCGGACGTAGGTGGCCGGCAGGCGGCGCAGCGAGTCGTGGACGGCCTTCCTGTACCTCCGGTCGCGGGCCGGGACCGTGGGGTGGGTGTAGAGCACCACCACGTCGGGCGAGTTCCCGCTGTACCACTCGTCGTTCCAGGTCGCCGACGTGGTCGACTCGGCCGCGGGGTCCTCGAACCCGCCGTCGGCCATCCGCCCGAACAGTTCCAGGCCGAAGGGCGCGACGAGGACCGCGACGGCCACGCTCAGGACGAGGAGCGTCCAGCGGCCGCGGTAGACCAACCGGCCGAGCGACTCAAACAAGCGCGCCCTCCAGGTAGGCCTGCCGGCAGGCCCGCCGGGCGATCTTCCCGCTGGAGGTGCGCGGCACCGCGCCCGCCGCGACCAGCACGACCTCGGCCGCGACCTCGTGGCCGCGGGAGATGGCGGCGCGGACCTCGCGGACGACGCTCTCGTCTGTGCGGCCCGCCCGCGACCGCTCGGCCACGACGACGAGCCGTTCGGTCTCGGCGCCCGGCACCGCGAACGCGGCCACGTGTCCCTTGCGCACGCCGTCGGAGGCGTCCTGCGCGGTCGCCTCGATGTCCTGCGGGTAGTGGTTGCGCCCGTCCACGATCACCAGGTCCTTGACGCGGCCGGTGACGTAGAGCTCGCCCTCGTGGATCACGCCGAGGTCGCCGGTGCGCAGCCAGCCGTCCGCGAAGACCTCGGCGGTGCGCTCGGGGTCGCGCCAGTAGGCGCGGGCCACGTTCGGCCCCTGCACCAGGATCTCCCCCACGTGCCCGTCACCTGGGGAGTCGATCCGCACCCGCTGCCCGGTCGGCTTTCCGCAGGAGACCAGCGTGCTGGCGACCCCCACACTCCCCTCACCGTCGTACGGCACGGCCCGCCCCTCCGCCAGGGCGTCCCTGTCGAAGTCGGTGACCAGCGGCGGCGCGTCGATGGAGCCCGCCGTGACGAAGACCGTCGCCTCGGCCAGGCCGTACCCGGGGGTGTGGGCTTCGGGCCGCAGGCCGTACGGCGCGAAGACGGAGGTGAAGCGGGAGACGGTGGCGGGTCGCACCGGCTCGGCCCCGTTGAGCATGACCCGCACCCCCGACAGGTCGAGCCCGTCGAGGTCGGCGGGGTCGCTCGCCCTGGCGGCGGTGTACTCGTAGGCGAAGTTCGGCCCGCCGGTGTAGACGTCGGCGTGGCCGGACAGCAGACGCATCCACCGCGTCGGCTTCATGACGAACGCCACGGGGTCCATGAACACCGCCTGGTTCCCGCCGACGATCGGGCAGGCGATGATCGCGATCAGTCCCATGTCGTGGAAGAGCGGCAGCCACAGCGCGGCGACCGAGGTGCGGGGCCTGGCGCCGAAGGCCTCCCACAGCTGGGCGGCGTTGGCGCCGAGGTTGCCGTGGGAGATCTCCACTCCCGCGGGGGTCCTGGTCGAGCCGGAGGTGTACTGCAGGTAGGCGAGGTCGCCGGGGCCGATCGGCTCGTCCTCCCACTCGTCGGCGAGCAGGTCGGAGACCGTGTCGACGGCGATGACGGCCTTGGCGGGGGGCAGCCGGTCGGCCGGTGTGGCGCTGGTGGTGAGCACGACCACGGGGTCGGCGTCGGCGTAGGCGAGGGCCAGCCGCTCGGCGTGGCCGGGCAGGTCGGGCGAGAACAGCGGCACGGCCACCACCCGGGCGTACATCGCGCCGAGCATGGCCACCACGTATTCCAGGCTCTGCGGCGCGAGAACGGCCGCCCTGTCGCCGGGTGCGCAGACCTCGCGCAGCCGTACGGCCAGCGCCCGCGCCTTGCGGTCGGCCTGCCGCCAGGTGAGCGTGCGGGCGCGCCCGTCGCCGAGGTGGTCGACGAAGGTGTAGGCCGGAGCGTCGGGGATCTCCCGCGCCCACCGGGCGACCCGGCCGATCAGAACGTCCATGCCGAAAGTCCCCTCGCCGCTGACAGGGACCTAGCAAATTACGGCAGAAAGCCCTGCGATTCTTGCCAAAGGCCTGCACATTCCGCGACCGGTCTTGTTACCGGCGTGACAACCCGCCGGGCTAGGCGATGATGATCCGGACGACGATGCCCGAACAGTCGCTCGCCACGCAGACCTGGACGGGGACGGTGTAGACGCCGGGCTTCTCCGGTACGCCGCCCACGTGCCCGTCCGGCCCGATGGTGACGCCCGGCGGGAGCTGGCGGGGGTCGATGACGGTGAAGGTGGGCAGCACGCCGCGCGGGGCGCCCTCGATCTCGATCTCGCTGTCCATCATCACGTGCACCCGGCCGGGGAAGGTGAGCTGGGTGGGCGACCACGACACCCTCGTGTGCACGACGAGCGTGATCGGCTCGCGGGTGCAGGTGTCGCCCTTGCAGATTTTGAGGGTGGAGGTGTAGGTGCCGGCCCGGTTCGGCGTGCCGTACAGGAAGCCGATCTCGGAGATCCCGACGCCGGGCGCGACCTCTTTGCGCTGGAAGTAGTAGCCGCTGTCGACGGTCAGGACCCGCTCGTCGACCTCGACTCCCTCGGTGACGTGGAAGATGTTCTCGACGAGCAGCTGGGGACGGGTGTGGTTCTGCATCACGGGGGTGTCGCGGACCATGGAGACGGGTTGCGTGCTCACGGAGGGAAGGAGAGGAATGGCCGCGAACACGGCCGCGATGGCCGCGAGCGCCAGCCATTTCAACTGCATGACGCATTACCTACCCTTTCGCCGGTCGGCGTCACACTCCGCACACGCGGACATAATCAGGACATGGCTGAATCCGCCCAGACGCTTGAACGCGGGCTCCACCTGCTCAGACTGCTCGCCGACGGCCACGGCGGGCGCACGCCGACCGAGCTCGCGGCCCAGCTCTCGCTGAGCCGTCCGGTGGTCTACCGGTTGCTGACGTCGCTGCAGAACGAGGGCTTCGTCCGGCGCGACCGCGAGGGAAGGGCGCATCTCGGCTACGGCGTGCTGGTGCTGGCGCAGGCCGTGCAGCCGCTGCTGAGGGCGGCGGCGCTGCCGACGCTGCGCAGGCTGGCCGAGGAGGTCGGCGCGACGGCCCACCTCACGGTGGCGGAGGGTGACGACGGTCTCGCCGTCGCCGTGGTGGAGCCCTCGTGGACCAACATGCACGTCGCCTACCGGGAGGGCGCGCGGCATCCGCTCTCCAGGGGCGCCGCGGGGCAGGCGATCCTGGCGATGCGTTCGGGCGAGGCCGGGTATCTCGTCACGGAAGGGCAGTTGCAGGAGGGCGCGCGCGGCGTGGCCGCTCCGGTCACCGGGCTGCCGTGGCTGGAGGCGTCGGTGGGCGTGGTGACGTTCGGTCCGCTGGACGAGCGGGTCGGACCCCGGGTCGTCGAGGCCGCGAAGGAGCTCACCGTCGCGCTCGGTTGACATCTTCGCCCTGATAAAGGACCGTGAATACGGATAGAGGACACTATTGTCCGATAAACGGACGGAGTTGCGATGCCGTACTACCGCCAGGTGGGCGAGGTCCCGCGCAAGCGCCATGTGCAGTTCAAGCGCCCGGACGGCGGGCTGTACGCGGAGGAGTTGATGGGCGAGGAAGGCTTCTCGTCCGACTCGTCACTGCTGTACCACCGCTACCTGCCGACCGCCATCATCAAGGCGGAGGCGGTCGAGTCGCCGCTGCCACTGGCCACCTCGCCCAACCTGCCGCTGTCGCCGCGGCACTTCCGCACCCAGGACCTGACGAGCGCGGGCGACCTGGTCAGCGGGCGGATGCTGCTGTCGGCCAACAACGACGTCCGATTGTCGTACGTCACGACGGACCAGCCCAGCGAGCTCTACCGCAACTCCAAGGGCGACGAGTGCGTCTACATCCAGCAGGGCACCGTCCGCTTCGAGTCGACCTACGGCGCCATCGAGGCGGGCGAGGGCGACTACGTGGTGATCCCGACCGGCACGATCCACCGCTGGGTCCCGTCGGGCCGGGTCAACGCGCTGGTCATCGAGGCGTCCGGGCACATCAGGCCGCCCCGTCGCTACCTGTCGCAGTACGGCCAGTTCCTCGAGCACGCCCCCTACTGCGAGCGCGACCTCAGGACGCCGCAGGAGCCGCTGCTGGAGGAGGGCGAGGAGGTCCCCGTCCTGGTGCGCACGCGCGGCGGGCTCACCCGGCTGACCTACCGCCACCACCCCTTCGACGTGGTCGGCTGGGACGGCTACCTCTACCCCTACGCCTTCAACATCGACGACTTCGAGCCCGTGGTGAAGAAGACGCACGCGCCGCCGCCGGTCCACCAGACCTTCGAGGGGCCGGGATTCGTGGTCTGCTCGTTCATGCCGCGGCCGCTCGACTTCCACCCCGAGGCGGTGCCGATCCCCTACAACCACCACAACGTCGACTCCGACGAGTTCATGTTCTACGTGGGCGGCGACTACTCCGCGCGGGCCGGCTCCGGCATCGACGTCGGCTCGATCTCGCTGCACCCCGCCGGCTTCACCCACGGCCCGCAGCCCGGCGCGGTCGAGGCGGTGATCGCCGCGGGCGCCACCCATACCAACGAGATGGCCGTCATGGTCGACACCTTCCGCCCGCTGGACCTCGGCGAGGGCGCCCTGGCGTGTGAGGATCCCGCCTACGCGTGGACGTGGGCCCGATGAGCGCCGTCGATCCCGGCACGCCGCGGGTCCGGACGGCGCTGTTCTCCGCGCTGGTCGACGACGCGGGCCTGTTCCCGCCGACGTCGCTGCACATGGACGAGGCGGTCGCCCGCCACCAGCGCGACCTGGAGTCGGGCAACCCCGTGCTGACCCACCGCTTCCTCTGCCCGACCAGCCGGATCGACGGCCTGCGCCGGCAGGAACAGCAGCCGCAGCTGGTCGGCCTGATCGTCGACACCGAGACCGTGCCCGACTTCTCCGACCTGCCCGTGGACTTCGTCGAGAGCACCGCGGTGCTCCAGGTCCCCGAGCACGTCAGGTTGTTCGTCGAGACGCACCCGAGGCACATCTCCCCCGTGCCGCACGGGGTCGGGCTCAAGGTCCGCTGCGGCGGCATGACCGCCGACGCCTTCCCGTCGGTCGGCGAGCTGTCCGAGTTCATCAGCTACTGCGCCGAGCACGACCAGCCGTTCAAGGCCACCGCCGGGCTTCACCACGCCGTGCGCCACTTCGACCCCTCGCTCGGCGTCGACCGGCACGGCTTCCTCAACCTCGTCCTCGCCGTCTGCGCGGCCGTCGAGAAGCGCGACCCGTTCCGGGTGCTCGGCTCCACCGACGTGGGCGACCTCGTCCGGCAGGCGCAGGCCGTACCGGAGGACGTGGCCCGGCAGGCCAGGCGGATCCTGGTCAGCTACGGTTCGTGCAGCACGGCGGCGCCCGTGGAAGACCTGAAGACTCTCGGATTGGACGGCTGATGAGCTGGGGACTCGACAACCTGCCCTACGGGGTCTTCTCGCGTGCGGGCCAGGCGCCCCGCGTCGGTGTGCGGTACGGCGACGCCGTCCTCGACCTGGCCGCCGCCCTGCACGACGAGGTGTTCGCCACCGGCTCGCTGAACGCCTTCATGGCCCGCGGCCACCGGGCCTGGCGTGACACGCGCGCCCTGATCGTCGAGAAGCTGTCGACGGACCGGTCGATCACCGGACCGCACCTGGTGCCGCTCGACCAGGTGACGCTCCACCTGCCTTTCGAGGTCGCCGACTACGTCGACTTCTACTGCTCGATCGAGCACGCGTCGAACCTGGGCCGGATGTTCCGCCCCGACGAGGAGCCGCTGAAGCCGAACTGGCGGCACCTGCCGGTCGGCTACCACGGCCGGGCCGGCACCGTGGTCGTGTCGGGCACCCCGGTCACCCGCCCGCGCGGGCAGCTCGGGGCCGGCAGGTTCGGGCCGACCGCGAAGCTGGACATCGAGGCGGAGCTCGGCTTCGTCGTGGGCTCGCCCGAGGGTTCCTCCTTCGAGGAGCGCGTCTTCGGGGTGACGCTGGTCAACGACTGGAGCGCGCGCGACATCCAGGCCTGGGAGTACGTGCCGCTCGGGCCCTTCCTCGGCAAGTCGTTCGCCACCTCGGTCTCGGCGTGGGTGACGCCGCTGGAGGCGCTGCCCAGGCTCGCGGGCCGCGCGCAGGATCCGGCGCCGCTGCCGTACCTGGAGCGCGAGGGCGACTGGGGGCTGGACATCGCGATGGAGGTCGAGCTGAACGGCGAGATCGTCTCGCGGCCGCCGTACCGGAACATGTACTGGACCCCCGACCAGATGCTGGCGCACATGACGGTGAACGGCGCGAGCCTGAGGACCGGCGACCTGTTCGCCAGCGGCACGGTCTCCGGCGAGAGCCCGGACACGCGGGGCTCGTTCATCGAGCTCACCTGGAACGGCGCGGAGCCGCTCAAGCTGGGCGACGGGCAGGTCCGGACCTTCCTGGAGGACGGCGACACCGTCACGATCCGCGCCACGGCGGGCGACATCAGTTTGGGGGAAGTGTCGGGAACCGTCACCCGGAGTGCCTGACCGCTCACTCCTCGCTAAACTCTGGAGGCTTCCCCCGGAGTGAAGGAGTGAGATGCGCAGCGCCCTCCTGCGGCTCACCGTGCTGCTGTCGCTCGTCTGCGGCTGCAGCCCGGTGACGGCGCGCCTGCCGCAGCCCGCCGCACCGGTGGTCACCGTCTCGCCCGCCCTCGGCGACAACCGCGCCAGGCCCGACAAGGGCCTGGTCATCAAGGTCAGGGGCGGCAAGCTGAGCAAGGTCGAGGTGCGCGCGGGCGGCACGGCCGTCCCCGGCAGACTGGACGCGACGGGCACGGTGTGGCGCTCGACCTGGACCCTCCCGCCCGGCGTGGAGCACGTCGTGACGGTCAGGGCGGCAGGCCCGGACGGCCCGCCCGCGCTGACCGTGGGCCGCTTCCGCACCCGCCCCGCCGAGCACACGGTCAAGGTGGCCTCGGTGTCGCCGCTGCCCGGCGAGACCGTCGGCGTCGGCACGCCGATCATCGTCACCTTCGACAGCCCCGTCCGCGCCAAGGCCGCCGTCGAGCGTGCCCTGGAGGTGCGTTCCACCAAGCCGGTCCAGGGCGCCTGGCGGTGGGTCAGCGACACCCAGGCCGTCTACCGCACCCGGCACTACTGGCCGGCCCGGCAGCGGGTCGCGGTCATCGCCCACCTCGCGGGCGTCAGATCCGCCCCCGGCGTGTACGGCAGCGCCGACCACGCGCTCACCTTCGCCGTCGGCCGCAAGCAGACCAGCACCGTCGACACCGTCACCCACCAGATGGTCGTCCGGCGCGACGGCCAGGTCGTGCAGCGGATGGCGATCAGCGCCGGCATGGGCACCACCCGGGAGTACACCACGACCAGCGGCATCCACCTGACCATGGAGAAGGGCGACCCGGTCAGGATGGTCTCGCCCGGCAGGAAGAAGGGCGATGACGGCTTCTACGACCTGCTGATCGACCACGCTGTGCGGATCTCCAACAGCGGCGAGTACGTCCACGCCAAGAACAACGTCTGGGCGCAGGGGCGGCGCAACGTCAGCCACGGATGCGTCAACGCCCGGCCCGACCAGGCGGCCTGGTTCTACGAGACGTCGCTGCGCGGCGACCCGGTCACGATCACCGGCACGTCGCGGGAGCTGGAGTGGTACAACGGCTGGGGCTACTGGCAGCTGCCGTGGGAGGCGTGGGCCGAGGGCAGCGCCCTTGGCAGACCCGGATCGCCCACCGCTCTCCGCTGACCCCGTCACGACATGTCCGCGTAACCGGACCGCCGAAAGCTGCCATGCCGGTAATCAAAGGATTACCGTAGAGACGGAACCCCTTTGGGACACGGGCCCGTTCTCCTTCCAGGAGGGCCGGAGTATGGATGATTGGGTCATCTGGATAATCCTCGCCGTCGTGCTCGGCCTCGCCGAGATCTTCTCTCTCACCGCCGCTCTCGGCCTGCTCGCCGCCGCCGCTCTGCTGACGTCGTTGACGGCGGCCATCGGACTGCCCATCCCGCTGCAACTCCTGGTGTTCACCGCCGCGTCGGCCGCGGGCCTGCTGGTCATCAGGCCGCTGGCCATGCGCAGCATCCGGCAACCCCCGCGGCAACGCTTCGGCGTCGAAGCGCTCGTCGGCAAGCCCGCGCTCGTCGTCAGCGAGGTGAGCGCCCACTCCGGGCTGGTCCGCATCGGCGGCGAGGAGTGGACCGCGCGGGCCTACGACGACACGGTGGTGATCCCCGCCGGAGCGACCGTCGACGTCATCGAGATCGAAGGGGCCACCGCCCTCGTCTACCCTCGGGAGTGATCATATGGCGCTACTCATCGCGGGTCTGGTCGTCGCGCTGTTCGTGGTGTTCACCGTGCTGCGTGCCGTACGCATCGTGCCCCAGGCACGCGCGCGCAACGTCGAGCGACTGGGTCGCTATCACCGCACCCTGAAGCCGGGCCTGAACTTCGTGATCCCCTACGTCGACCGCGTCTATCCCATGATCGACCTGCGGGAGCAGGTCGTCTCGTTCCGGCCGCAGCCGGTCATCACCGAGGACAACCTGGTGGTCGAGATCGACACCGTCCTCTACTTCCAGGTCACCGATCCGCGGGCGGCCGCCTACGAGATCGCCAACTACATCCAGGCGGTCGAGCAGCTCACGGTGACCACACTGCGCAACGTCGTGGGCTCCATGGACCTGGAGAAGACGCTCACCTCCCGCGACACCATCAACAGCCAGCTGCGCGGCGTCCTGGACGAGGCCACCGGCAAGTGGGGGCTGCGCGTCAACCGCGTCGAGATCAAGGCCATCGACCCGCCCAAGACGATCAAGGACGCGATGGAGAAGCAGATGCGCGCCGAGCGGGACAAGCGCGCCGCCATCCTGAGCGCCGAGGGTCAGCGCCAGTCGCAGATCCTCACCGCCGAGGGCGACAAGCAGGGCGCGATCCTGCGCGCCGAAGGTGAGCGCACCGCCGCCATCCTCAAGGCCGAAGGCCAATCACGCGCCATCGACCAGGTCTTCCAGGCCGTCCACCGCAACGACCCCGACCCCAAGCTGCTCGCCTACCAGTACCTCCAGGTGCTGCCGCAGCTCGCCCAGGGGCAGGGCAACACCTTCTGGGTCATCCCCAGCGAGGTCACCTCGGCCCTGCAGGGCGTCTCCAAGGCGTTCACCGAGGCGCTGCCGCGGTCGGCGGCCACCCAGGAGATCTCTCCTGACACCTCCGAGGCCGAGGAGGAGATCGCCCGTGCGTCCGAGGCGGCCGCGGAGGCCGTCGCCGACGCCCGCGAGGCCGAGCACACCTCGGGGCCGCGCCAGCTACCCCCCAGCATCCCCGAGCCCAGCCCCTTCCCCGACCTGGAGAAGGACCGCCAGCAGGCGTGACGCGACGAGGGGCCGATCGTGGCCCCCCGTCGCGCGAGCCGTCATGCCGACGCTCAGCCCCACGCCTGGATGAGATCGTCAGGCCCGTACTGCGCCGCCAACCCTCCTGCGGTCACCCCCGCCCTGGACGCCGCGACCATCGGCAGAACATCGGCTCCTGCGATGGCTCCCTGAGCGCGTGCGAGCGCGACAAGGTCATGGTTGTCGAAGGGTCGATCTTCGAGCCATTTGATGGACCCGACGAACGACAGCCGCTTGGCGATCGGCCCCCGGTCCGCGCCCACCAGATCGACCTCCACATCGTTCGTGCGAGTCCAGTACGCGCCCACCTCCGCGACGTGCGGAAACCGGTCATCAGGCAGCAACCTTGCCAGCGCCTCACGTACGACCGGCTCCACGGCTCGCCCGCGCCACGAGGTCCAGCCGTCCCTGATGCGGCGGACCACTACATCTGACCTGTCGCGTTCCAGCAGGGGTAGAGCAGGTTCCAGAAAGCGCGCCCAGAAGCGCAGATAGGGGTCGGTAACCCGGTACCTCTTCTCTCTGGAAGGGCGCAGGCTGAGCGGAAGCTCCGCCACGATCACGCGCTTTCGCGTGAGGAGATCAAGAGAACGGGTCGCCGTGGCGGCCGAAAGACCGCCCGACGCGCGCGAAATGTTGGTGAAGCTCCTTTCGCCTGCCCCGATGACTCCGAGGACGTCCTTGGCAATGGCCTGCCTGGGGAACTCCGCTGCCAAAGAGCGTTCGGCAGACACGAGCAAGGGCGAGGTGGGATCGCGCAATTCACGCTCGACGAACGTCCACAGGTCCTCCCCGGGCAGCCAGGCGGCGCAGATCAGCGGAAGGCCGCCGGTCACCAGCCAGGCGTCGAATGCCTGGGCCGCCGGAAGGCCGACCATCCGCCCTACCTCCTGTGGAGTAAGAGGGCCGACCTTCATCTCCCTGCCTCGCTGGTAGAACGGACGACCGTAGGTGGTGAGCGCTTCCATCACTGACAGATCAGAACCGATGAGGATCAGCAGGACAGGCTTGCACTCGAAATAGCGGTCCCACGCTCGCTGGAGCGTCCCCTCGAACCCGGGATCGGCCTGTGCGAGGTAGGGAAGCTCGTCAATCACCACCATGGTGGCCGTGTCGTCGGGCAGTATCTGGCTCAGCAGATGAAACGCGCCGTCCCACGTGGCCAGCGGCGTCTTGGCGACCAGGTCGCGTCCCGGCAGCGTAGAAGCGGTCACGTCACGGCGGAACTGGTCCAGTTCCTGATCTACAGGGACGCCGCTGGCGGTGAAGTAGAGGACCGGCACACCTGCGGTCCGTGCGAACTGCTCAACCAGGCGTGACTTACCTACGCGGCGCCTGCCACGCATGATCAGGCATTGTCCGGGATGTGACCCACCCACCTGGACTCGATCAAGGTGACGACGCAAGAGAGCCAGTTCCTGCGTCCGACCGATGAATTCCACCATCGCATACTCTCATCAATGTTACTAACATGAATGTTAGTTTCATGGATAAGTGTAAGGGCGCGGCGCGGGGTGCCCGCCGCAGCCGCTCCGAGTCGCAGGCGCGAGCAGGCGGTCGCCCGGCCGTCATGAAGACGGCCGGGCCGCTCCACGCGGCGGGTCGGTCAGGCCTGGCCGCGGTCGAAGTAGGCGATCAGCTCAGGATCGAGCGCCGGCACGTCGTACGGCGTGCCGCCGTCGCGCAGCGACATCGTGGCCATGTAGCCCGCCGCGACGCTCATGCGGGCCGCCACCGGCGAGGTGTCGGTGACGCCGCCCTCCCGCACGAACCTGTTGAACTCGCCGATGATCTCGGTGTCCGCGCCACCGTGCGAGCCCTTCGCCTCCGGCACCCGGTAGGCGATGTCGCAGTCGTCGCGGTAGGACGTCGGCCCGGTGTTCCACACCTTCACCGTGTCGCCGGGGCCGTCGCCGAAGTTCTCCAACCGGCCCTCGGTCCCGATGACGGTGTAGTTGCGCACGTAGTCGGGGCTGAAGTGGCACTGCTGGTAGGCGGCGATGATGCCGTTGTCCAGCCGCATGTTCATGACCGACACGTCCTCCACGTCGATGACGTGGTGGAGGTTCCTGCGCTGGGTGGGCGGCCACTCGAACTCCTTCAGCCAGCCGTCCGGCCGAGGGGTGTCGGGCGCGCGCCGCGGCAGGTCGCCGTACAGCATCAGGTCGCCGAAGGCGTTGACCCTGGTGGTGTAGCCACCGGCGAGCCAGTGGATGACGTCCAGGTCGTGCGCGGCCTTCTGCAGCAGCAGGCCGGTCGTGCGGGAGCGGTCGGCGTGCCAGTCCTTGAAGTAATAGTCACCGCCGTAGGACACGAAGTGCCGCACCCAGATGGTCTTCGGCTCGCCGATGATCCCCTTCTGGATGATGTCGCGCATCAGCCTGACCACGCCCATGTGGCGCATGTTGTGCCCCACGTACAGCCTGGTCCCCGTCCGCCGCGCGGCGCGCAGGATGTTGTCGCAGCCCTCGACCGTGATGTGCAGCGGCTTCTCCAGGTAGACGGCCTTGCCCGCCTCGAGCGCGTCCACCGCGATGCGCTCGTGGGTGTCGTCGGGCGTCATCACGATGACGGCGTCGAGGTCCTTCCTGTCGAGCAGCTCGCGGTAGTCCTCGGTGAGGATGTCCGCCTCGAACCGCCCCGCCTGCCGCTTGAGCACAGCCGGGTCGGAGTCGCACAGCGCGGCCACGACCGACCCCTTGCCCGGGCGGTGCGCCGACAGCGCCAGGCTGGTTCGCAGCCCGAGGCCGATGACTCCGATGCGCAGGTCTTCCACTTCTGTCCTTTCCTTGACGTACGGCGGGGCTCAGCCCTTGGCGATGGAGGCCTCGTACTCGGCCTTCATCGCGGCGCCGCCCTTGTCCATCCACTTCTTGACGAAGCCCTGCCACTCCGACAGCGGCTTGCGGCCGGTGACGAAGTCGACGATCGCGTCTGACGCCATCGTGCTCAGTTCGCCGTTCTTCTGCGTGTAGGTGTCGGAGAAGTGGCCCGTCGTGACGCGCGGCTGGAGCATGGGCGCGACCTTGGTCTCGAAGTCGTGGATGAGCTTGGTCCGCTCCGGCTGGCCGGGCAGGAACAGCGCGGACGGCGAGCCGATCACGAACTGCAGCGGCTGCACGGTGGTGGGCACCTCGGCCTTGCCCTTGTCGGTGAAGCTGAGGTCGCCGTCCTTCTTGGTGAAGTGGGTGCCCTCGACGCCGAAGTTGACGAGCTGGTACTCCTCGGTGCCGAACGGCGCGGCCAGGTAGTTGAGCACGCCGAGCAGCGTCTCGATGCGCGCCTTGTCGACCTTGTTGCTGATGGCGGTGAAGCCGACCGAGCCGAGGCCCGCGTTGTAGACGGGCTTGGAGGACGGGGTCGCGGCGAACGGCACGATGGCGCCGAGGTTGTACTTCTGGGTCTTGGCGTCGTTGAGGAAGCCGGGGAAGGACTCGACGTAGGCGCCGATCTGGCCGTTGGCGACCTTGTCCTTGATGGTGGCCAGGGCGGGGTCGGGCCAGAACAGGTTGGCCTGGAAGCACTTCACCGCCAGCTCCAGCGCGGCGAGGTACTCCTGCGTCTCGAACTGGTGGGTCAGCTTGCCGCCCTCCAGCTTCCACGTGTTCGGCGCGCCGTACCAGTGGCTGAACATGTGGACGTGGTTGTAGTAGGACGGCTCGAGCGGATACTTGTTCTTCTTGACGTCGAGCAGCTGCTTGGTCTTCTCGAGGAAGTCGTCGGCGCTGGTGAAGGTGGCGCCGCCGACCGGCTGCCAGTAGTCCTGGTTGACCAGGAAGACCTGGCCGAACTTGCTGTACGAGACGGCCACGCCGTACAGCTTGCCGTCGGTGACGGCCGACTTCCACGCCACGTCGCCGAGGTTGGCCAGGTTCGGGTACTTCTTGATGGCGTCGCCGCTCAGGTACGACGTCAGGTCGTGGAACTTGGCGGCCAGCAGCTCGGGCACCCGCTGCAGGCCCTGGTTCGGCGGGAACCACACCAGGTCGGGCAGGTCGTCGCTGGCGATGATGGCGTTGAACTTGTCGGGGTAGCCGTCGCCGACCACGATGTTCATGTCCCACTCGGCGCCCAGCGCCTTGTTGAGCTCCTGGAGGTAGGCGCTCTGGCCCGGTGCGGGCGGCGCCACGTCCCAGGTCTGGGTGAGCGAGGTGATCTTCTTGCCGTCGCCGGGCGGGGCGGCGACGGACTTGACCAGCTCCGTGGGGTACTTCAGGTAGGCGGGGTCCTGGCCCGCGTCGATCGGCAGGTCCGGCGTGGGGATCTTCGCGGCGGTGTAGGTCGGCAGCGCGAGCTTCTTCGACAGCTCGGCGCCGCCCTTCTTGACGCCTGCCGCGCCGCCACCCTCGCCCCCGCAGGCGGCGAGGCCGGCGACGGTGGCACCGGCCAGCGCGAGTCCGAGGAAGCCACGGCGGGACATGGTTGTGGACATGTGTTTCTCCTGGAAAGGGTGCGGTTCAGCCCTTGATGGCGCCCGTGAGGACGCCCTTGGTGAAGTACTTCTGGAGGAAGGGGTAGACGAGCAGGATCGGCACCAGCGCGATGACCAGGACGGCCATCTGCACCGAGGCGGCGGGCAGGTCCCGCACGATGGCGACGTCGGAGCCGGTGGCCGAGGTGCCGCGGAAGATGAACTGCCGCAGCACGACCTGGATCGGGTGCTTGGACTGGTCGTTGATGTAGAGGATCGCGGTGAAGAAGGTGTTCCAGTAGGAGACGGCGTAGAACAGGCCGACCACCGCGATCACCGCCTTGGACAGCGGGATCGCGATCCGCCACAGCATCCGCCACTCGGTGCAGCCGTCCATGCGGGCCGCCTCGAACAGCTCCTCGGGCAGGTTCTGGAAGAAGGCCCTGACCACCACCACGTTGAAGGCGTTGACCAGCACGGGCACGATCAGCGACTGGTAGGTGTCGATCATGCCGAGCTCCTTGACCATGAGGTAGCTCGGGATCATGCCGGGGGTGAACAGGAACGTGGCCAGCACCATCAGCAGGATCGGCTTGCCGCCGAGCAGGCCCCTGCGCGAGAGCGCGTAGCCGAGGAAGACGGTGCAGATCAGGCTCAGCGCGGTGCCGGTCAGCGTGATGCCGATGCTGATCAGCACCGACCTGGTGACCGCGCCGCCCGACAGGATCAGGCTGTAGGCCTCGAAGGTCGGCTGGGAGGGGAAGAGCACGTAGCTGCCGCCGTTGGCGATGCTCTCCTCCCGCCCCATCAGGCTCGTGCCGACGGCGAGCCCGAACGGGTACAGCACGGCCACCACGACCGCGGCCAGCACGACGAACTTCAGCGCGCGCCCGGCGATCGACGGGCGCTCCATCCATGGCGGCCTCACCGGTAAATCCCCTGCTCTCCGAAGCGGTGTGCGAGCTTGTTGGCCGCGTAGATCAGCGCCGCGCCGATGAGGCCCTTCATCAGGCCTGCCGCGGTGCTCATGCCCCAGTCGCCGTCACGGATGCCGTGGTAGTAGACGTAGGTGTCGATGACCTCGGCGGCGCCGGCGCCGACCGCGTCCCGTTGCAGGACCATCTGCTCGAAGCCGACGGACAGGATGTCGCCGAGGCGCAGGATCAGCATCATCAGGATGACCGAGCGGATCCCCGGCAGCGTGACGTGCCAGAGGCGGCGCTTCCAGTCGGCGCCGTCGATCGCCGCGGCCTCGTACTGGTTCAGGTCGATGGCGGTGATCGCGGCCAGGAAGATGATCGTGCCCCAGCCGCAGTCCTTCCAGATCACCTGGGCCGTGACGAGCAGCTTGAAGGTGTCGGGGTTGGACATCAGGTTGCCGATGGTGATGCCGTGGGAGTTCAGGAACCCGCTCACGGTGCCGGCGCCGCCGATGACCTGCTGGAACATCGCGACCACCACGACCCACGACAGGAAGTGGGGCAGGTAGACGACCGACTGGATGAAGCGCTTGATCCGGTGGCCGACCAGCGAGTTCAGCAGCAGGGCGAGCGCGATGGGGGCGGGGAAGTACAGCAGCAGCTGCAGCGCGGTGATCTCCAGCGTGTTGCCGACGGCGGACCAGAACTCCGGCTCGGCCAGCAGCGTCGCGAAGTTCTCCAGGCCGACCCACGGGCTGCCGGAGATGCCGAGGAAGGGCGCGTAGTCCTTGAACGCGATGACGTTGCCCAGCAGCGGGACGTAGTAGAAGACGGCGAAGTAGAGGACGCCGGGCAGGCACAGCGCCAGCAGCGTCCAGTCGCGTCTCAGCCGGTCGCGGATGCTCCGGCGGTGGGAGTGGACGTCCGTCTGGGCATCCACCAGGGGGGTTGCCGTGGATGCGACCACGTCTCACCTCCAAGTCGGAACGGGTTGCCGTGAGGTTAGCGCCCATTTATGAAAGTTACTAGGGTAAACCTCACATTTATGCGCAGTCGTGCCCCAGGATTGCCGTCATGGGGCACGCATCCCGCTCCTGTTAAGCAACCTCTCAGGAGAAAGCGGCTACCTGGATGATCTTCCGCCGCATCACGACGAAGCGGTGCGCACCTCCCAGGCGAAGGGCATCACCAAGGCCGCGGCGCCGACGGCCGCCACGCTCCCGCGGTGGACCCACTTCCTCGACAGCCGGAACCGGATCACGGTGAGGACCGGCGTGATGGCCGGCAGCACCACCGCCGGCGTGGCCGCGTGGCCCGATAAAGACGATCTACGAAAAGAGCACGGCGTCGCCGTGGTTCAGCGCCATCCGCGCCGCGCCGAGCGTGATCGACTCGCTGCCCAGCTCCGACGCCACCACCCTGGGCGGGTAGAGGCAGGCCTCGTCCAGGTAGCTCTGGATCGGGCCGACCAGCAGATCGCCCGCGGTGGACAGGCTGCCGCCGACCACTACCATCTCCGGGTCGAGCGGGTTGACGATGCTGATCAGGCCGCCGGCCAGGTGCCGGGCGAACCTCGAGACCGCCTCCGCGGCCTGCGCGTCGCCCGCGCGGGCCCTGGTGATGGCGAACTCGGCGCTCTGCCTCGTGGACCTGAGCTCACCCGGCTCCACGGCCATGGCGTAGTCGAGGACGTGCCTGAACGCGGCCCAGTGGTCGCCCGCCTGCACGCCGATCTCACCCGAGGCCGCGTTGGCCCCCCGGTACGGCACCCCGCCGATGAGGAAACCGAGACCCAGCCGGTCGCCGGTGAACAGGTAGACGACGTTGCTCCGGCCCTGGGCGGCCCCCCGCCAGTGCTCGGCCAGCACGGCCAGCCGCATGTCGTTCTCGACGAGGATCGGCGCGGGGATCCCCTTCTCCAGCTCGGCCCGCAGTTCCACACCCGTCCACCCGGGCAGCACGACGCTCTTGACCACCCGGCCCTCGCCGTCGACCACGCCGGTGGTGCCCACCCCCACCGCCACCAGCCCGGACGGCTCGCGCCCCACCTCCGCGGCGGCCCTGAACACCAGGTCGCGCACCAGGGCCAGCCGCTCGGCCGGGGCCGCGTCGCGCGGCAGCGGCTCCCTGCAGGAGGCCAGGATCGTGCCCCCGAGGTCGGCGGCCATCGCGCGGACGCTGGACGAGCCGATGCCCACGCCGACCACGTGCCCCGAGGAGGCACGGAAGCGGTAGCGGCGCGCGGGCCGGCCGCGCTGCCGGTCGCCCTGCTCCTCCTCGCACTCCTCCGCCCAGCCGTCGCCGAGCAGGTCCTCGACGATGACCTCGGCCGTCGGGCGCGAAACTCTCGCGGCCCTGGCGAGCTCGGTCAGCGTGGCGTCTCCCGCTCCCCGCATGGCGCGCAGGATCGCCGCGGAGTTGAGCTTCCTCAGGAGGGACGCGTCACCGCTGACCTGTCTCATGGTGGGTCATTCTACTTTGACAAGGTTCTTTCGATAAATCGTGTAGCGAGGCTGACAGGGCCGTTAAGAAAACCTCGATGGACACGAGGGGTGATCACCGGCACAGTGCGTAAGGTTGTCAGGAGGGGGAAACGACCGTCATGAAAGCGCTGGTCAAGCAGAAGGCCGAACCCGGCCTGTGGCTGATGGACGTGCCCGAGCCCGCCGTACGGCCGGGCGAGGTCAAGATCAAGGTGTTGCGTACCGGAATCTGCGGCACCGACCTCCATATCCGGAAATATGACGACTGGGCGAAGCACACGCTGACGCTTCCGCTCATCGCCGGGCACGAGTTCTCCGGCGAGGTCGTCGAGGTCGCACCGGGCGTCGAGGACATCCAGGTCGGCGACCTCGTCAGCGGCGAAGGCCACATCGTCTGCGGCAAATGCCGCAACTGCATGGCGGGCCGCCGCCACCTGTGCATCAACACCATCGGCCTCGGCGTCCACCGCGACGGCGCGTTCGCCGAGTACGTGACGCTGCCGGCCTCCAACGTGTGGGTGCACCGCATCCCCGTCGACCCCGACATCGCGGCGATCTTCGACCCGTTCGGCAACGCCGTCCACACCGCGCTCTCCTTCCCGATGGTCGGCGAGGACGTGCTGATCACCGGCGCGGGCCCGATCGGCCTGATGGCCGCGGCCGTCGCCACGCACGTGGGCGCGCGCAACGTCGTCATCACCGACGTCAGCCCCGAACGGCTCGACCTGGCCGGCAAGCTGGGCGTCAGCCTCGCCCTGAACGTCGCGCAGACCTCCATCGCCGACGGCTGGAAGCAGCTCGGCATGCGCGAGGGCTTCGACGTCGGCCTCGAGATGTCGGGACACCCGCAGGCCATGCGCGACATGATCGCGAACATGACCCACGGCGGCAGGATCGCCATGCTGGGCCTGCCCGCCGAGGAGTTCGCGATCGACTGGGCCACGGTCGTCACCTCGATGATCACCATCAAGGGCATCTACGGCCGCGAGATGTACGAGACCTGGTACAACATGTCCGTCCTGCTGGAGAAGGGGCTCGACCTCTCCCCGGTGATCACCCACAGGTTCCCCGCCCACGACTTCGACGCCGCCTTCGACACGGCGGCCAGCGGCAGGGCCGGCAAGGTCATCCTCGACTGGAGCGACGCCGCGCCCCGCGCGTGACGGCTCGCCGTACCCACCCCTTCCTCAGCACCACCAGACCCAGGCGACGACGGAGAGGGCGCGCGCGGACCCCGCGCGCGAACCCTTCAGCAGAGATTGGAGCGCGCGATGTTCGGAACGACGCGGGATGACCTGCGGGCCACGCTGGACGAGATCGCCTCGGCAGGGCTGCTCAAGCCCGAACGCGTCATCACCAGCCCGCAGAACGCCACGGTCGGCGTCGCGGGCCGCGAGGTGCTGAACTTCTGCGCCAACAACTACCTCGGCCTCGCCGACAACCCCGAGGTGATCGAGGCCGCCAAGCAGGCGCTCGACACGTGGGGCTTCGGCATGGCCTCCGTGCGGTTCATCTGCGGCACCCAGGAGGTGCACAAGGAGCTCGAGTCGCGTCTTTCCGACTTCCTCGGCATGGAGGACACCGTCCTCTACAGCTCCTGCTTCGACGCCAACGGCGGCGTGTTCGAGACGCTGCTCGACGCGCAGGACGCGGTGATCTCCGACGCGCTCAACCACGCCAGCATCATCGACGGCATCAGGCTGTCCAAGGCCCGCCGCTACCGTTACGCCAACCGTGACATGGCCGAGCTGGAGGCCCGGCTGAAGGAGGCCGCCGACGCGCGGCGCAAGCTGATCGTGACCGACGGCGTCTTCTCCATGGACGGCTACGTCGCGCCGCTGCGGGAGATCTGCGACCTGGCCGACCAGTACGGCGCGATGGTCATGGTCGACGACTCCCACGCGGTCGGCTTCGTCGGCCCCACCGGGCGCGGCACCCCCGAACTCCACGGCGTGACCGAGCGGATCGACATCATCACCGGCACCCTCGGCAAGGCCCTGGGCGGGGCCAGCGGCGGCTACGTCGCCGCCCGCAAGGAGATCTGCGAGCTGCTGCGGCAGCGCTCCCGCCCCTACCTCTTCTCCAACTCCCTCGCCCCGGTCATCGCGGCGGCGACGCTGCGCATCCTCGACCTGCTGGAGACCTCCAGCGAGGCCCGCGAGCGGCTGCGCGACAACACGCGGCGGTTCCGGACGCAGATGACCGAGGCGGGCTTCGACGTGCTGCCCGGTGACCACCCGATCGCCCCCGTCATGATCGGCGACGCCGCCGAGGCCGCCGCGATGGCCGAACGCCTCCTCGACCAGGGCATCTACGTGATCGGCTTCTCCTACCCCGTGGTCCCCCACGGCCAGGCCCGCATCCGCGTGCAACTGTCCGCCGCCCACACCCCCGCCGACGTCGACCGCGCCGTCGCCGCCTTCATCACCGCGCGACACTGATCCCCGCACCCCCGGGCCGGCTCGCCTTTCCTCAAAGGCAAGCCGGCACCCCACCCGGGGCCACGCGCAGGTCCGTGCGCAGAGCGGCCACCGGTGGGGGCGGGTCACAATGGGCGGGTGATTGATAGTCGGCGGCTCCGGACGCTGCGCGCGGTGGCGGATCACGGCACCGTGACCGCGGCGGCCGCCGCGCTGCACCTCACGCCCTCCGCCGTCTCCCAGCAGCTCGGCGCGCTCGAGCACGAGGTGGGGCACCGCCTGTTCGCCCGCGACGGCCGGGGCATCAGGCTCACCGCGGTGGGCCGCATCATGCTGGCCCACGCCGACGAGGTCCTCGCCCAGCTCGAACGCGCCGAGGCCGAGGTCGCCGCCTACACGACGGGCTCGGCGGGCGAGGTGACGGTGGCCTCGTTCGCCACCGCGATCAGTGTCGTGCTCGCGCCCGCCGTCAGCGCCCTGCGGGTGAGCGCGCCCGCGCTGAAGATCCGGGTCCTGGACGCCGAGGGCGACCGCGGCCTCACCATGCTGCTCGACGACGAGGCGGATCTGGCCATCGCGGTGGAGTACCGCGGCGCGCCCGACGACCATCGCCTGACCCGGCTGCCCCTCTACGCCGAGCCCTTCGACCTGTTGCTTCCGGCGGACCACGCGCCTGCCGGCACGCTGTCGGAGGTGGCGGACGAGCCGTGGATCGGCCCCTATCCCGGCAATCCGGTCCACGACGTGATCGCGTTCGCCTGTGAGAGGGAGGGCTTCACGCCGGGGTTCGCGCACTCCTCCGACGACTTCCGCGCCGTGGTCGCGCTGGTGGGCGCGGGTGCGGGGGTCGCGCTCGTGCCTCGGCTGGCGTTGCGCGACCTCGACCTGTCCAGGGTGGTCGTCTGCCGGATCCCCGGCCCGGAACGCCGTGTCTTCGCGGCGGTCCGTCGGGGGGCCGACCTCCACCCGTTGCTGCGCCCGCTCCTCACCACTCTCACCGCGAGTCGGCCCCTGGACTGATATCTCGATAATCGAGATAAACCTGAACGATCTCTCGACGGCGGTTCAGTAGCATGGCGATCCAGAGGTTTGAGGCAAGGAGACGCCGTGGCCGAGTTAGAGCGTGTTCCTCCAGGTGTCGATCCGACGGTGCCGAGTTCGGCGCGCGTCTACGACTACCTCCTCGGCGGCAAGGACCACCTCGCCATCGACCGCGCGGTGGCCGACCGGCTGCTCGCCGTGGCACCCGACACCCGGTTGGTGGCCCGCGCCAACAGGCTGTTCCTCACCAGGGCGGTGCGCCATCTCGCCGAGCAGGGCGTGCGGCAGTTCATCGACCTGGGCACCGGCATCCCGACCTCGCCGAGCGTCCACGAGGTCGCGCGCGCGGTGAACCCCGCGTGCCGGGTGATCTACGTCGACTACGACCCGGTCGTGCGGCTGCACGCCCAGGTGCTGCTGGCCGACGTGCCCGGCGTGGAAGGCATCCAGGCCGATGCGCGCCGCCCCAAGGACATCCTCGGCGACCCATACGTCGGCGGCCTGATCGACTTCGAGCAGCCGCTCGGGGTGCTGATGGTCGGACTCCTGCACTACGTGATGGACGAGGAGGACCCCGCCGGGATCGTGGCCGCCTTCAGGGACCGCATGGCGCCCGGCAGCCACCTGGTGCTGACCCACGGCATGGCGGAGAGCCATCCCGAGGCGATCGCCCGGCTGACGACCGCCACGGCCAACTCTCCCGCGCAGGCCGTCTTCCGCGACCGCGCCCGGGTCCTGCGGTTGTTCGACGGGTTCGAGCTGATCGGACCGGGTCTCGTTCCCGTGCAGGACTGGCGCGTCGACGACGAGGACGACCTCAACCTGCTGGACGCCCCGCCGCGCCTGCGCATCGACGGCGGGGTCGGCGTCCTGCGCTGAGCCGTCTCCTGATCCCGTGCCAGACCTCCCCGGCTCGGCCCGCTCGGCCACCGCGCGGTAGAGGGCGGCGAGGTCGTCGACGGGCCGGCGCGGCTGGTTCCCTTGGCTCAGTCCTCCGCGCCCAGCCTGAAGACGCGGCGGGCCGTACCGCCGAGGAAGTCGGCGCGCGCCTCGGCCGTCAGCTCCAGCTCGTCGACCTGGGCGAGCGCGCGGTCATGGGACAGCTGGGGCCAGTTGGTCCCGAACATCACCTTGCCCCTGCCGTAGGTGTTCATGAAGTGCACGAGCTGCGGCGGGTAGTAGCGCGGCAGGTAGGCCGAGGTGTCGATGAAGACGTTGTCGTGCTTCCACGCCATGCCGATCATCTCGTCGGTCCACGGATAGCCGATGTGGCCGCCGACGATCATCAGCTCGGGCAGGTCCAGCGCGATCCTGTCCAGGTACGGCACCGGCCGGCCCGTCTCGGACGGCTTCAGCGGCCCCGTGTGCCCGACCTGGGTGCAGAAGGGGACGCCCAGCTCCACGCAGGTGGTGTAGAGCGGGTAGTAGAGCCGGTGGTCGGGCGGCAGCTCCCACAGCCACGGCACCATCCGCAGCCCGACGAACCCCAACTCCTCCACCGCGCGGCGCAACTCGGCCACGGCCGCGACCGGATGGGCCAGGTTCACCGCCGCCAGCCCCGCGAACCGGTTCGGGTAGGCCGCGGTGAAGGTGGCGACGTCGTCATTGCTGATCACCCAGCCGCCCGGCCGGTGCCAGGCCGACAGCAGGAGCATGTCGACGCCTGCCGCGTCCATGAGCGCGACCAGTTCCCCCGGCGTGACGGGCTTGTCGATCAGGTCGGCGCTCCCCGACTTCTCGAACAGCCGCCGGATCTCCGGCATGGGCAGCCTGCCTGGCCGTCCGCCCATGGTGGGTTGCGCCCACACATCGATAATCACCTTCCCACCCTCTCCCGCACCGGCCAGGCGATCAATGCCGGACAGGCGAAAGATCGTGCACGACCGCTCAACGATGCTCCCAACACGGCTCCCGACACGGCTCCCGACATCGATCCCACACGGCTCCCGACGTCGCGGCAGGATGGAGGGTGAAGCTCGAAGCCGACACCAGGAGGCGATCATCAACTTCGTCTTACTTCTCCTGTCCTGCTGCGTCGCGGTGGTCTCCGCGGTCGGCGCGCTGAGGGTGCGACCGGCCCGCTACCCGGCCCACGCCGACGTCGGCAGGGACCGGCTCGCCTACCTGGCGGGCGGTCACACCCGCGTCATCAACGCCGCGCTCGCCGAACTCGTCGCGAGGGGCACGGTCTCGATCTCCGCCACGCGGCGCGTCCAGGTCTCTTCCTCCGGCCCGGAGGCGCGCGGACCGATCGAGACCACTCTCGTCGAGGCCGCCCGCGGCTCCGATGACGGGTTGGAGGTCCATCTGGCGCATCAGGCCGTCACGGACGACGACGTCAAGCGGCTCGTCGGCAAGGGTTGGGTGACCGAGCGGGCGGCGGAGCGGGGCCGCCGGCTGCTGGGCGTCACGGCCGGCGCCGCCGCGCTGGGCCTGGTCGTCACGCTCGTCCTGCTGGGTCTGCGCGCGGTCCCCGCCGCGGGCCTGACGTTCGCCGCGGCCGGGGTGTTCGGCCTGGCCACGGCCGCCGGCCTGACCGGCCTCTGGACCACGGGGCGGGTCTCCCGCCTGCTGCGGGACGCGCGGCTCGCCCAACCCCGGGGCGAGCGTCCCGCCCGTCCTTCGCCCGAGGCCATCGGGCGCGGCGTGGCACTGCACGGCCTGCAGGAACTGCCCGACCGCAGGGTCAGGGCCGCGCTCGGCCACCGGCCCCGCCCCCAACCCCGGCCCGTCCGGCACACCCGCCGCAAGAGCGGCCGTCGGCGATACGGGGGCGATGGCGGCTACCACCACACCTACGACACCGGTGGCGGCATGGGCGATGGCGCGGGCTGGGGCGATGGCGGCGGGGGCGGAGGAGACGGCGGCGGGGGCGGGGGCTGAAGGGTCCTACCGGGCGCGCCCGCTTCTCGCCATGGCGGCGGGGGCCGGGGCTGAAGGGGCGCCGGGCGCGCTCGCTTCTCGCCATGGCGGCGTCGAGACAGTCGCGGGCTCGACGCCCTGCGCCACGACGGGCCGCCCTGCTACTCTGCTGCGGCACGCGAGACGAGGGAGGTCGATGAATATGGCTGTCAGCCGGCCATGTCGTCATGCCCTTGTCCGGGCCGCCGCACGCTGAGAGCGCGGTCCGGCTCCTCCCCACGAACAGGAGTCTTCGCGTTGTCCACTTTCCAGCTCTCCGGCACCGACCTGATCACCGACCGCCTCGTCCTGCGGCCGTGGTCGTCCGCCGAACTCGCCGCCGTCCTCGACGGTCCCCGGCCCGCGCACTGGGCCGAGGACTTCCCCTCCGAGGGTGACCGCGTCATCGCCGGCTTCATCGCCGAGCACCCCGCCGCCACCGGCGAGTACGGCCAGCGCCAGATCGTCGAGCGCGAAACCGGCCTGGTGGTCGGTGCGATCGGCCTGTTCTGGCCGCCGAGCGACGGCTCCCTCGAGATCGGCTACGGCGTCGTGCCGTCCCGCAGGGGCCGCGGCTACGCCACCGAGGCCGCGGGCGCCATGGTCGCGTTCGCCTTCACCGCGCCCGGGGTGCACACCGTGCATGCCGGCGTGGAGCAGGCGAACCCGGCCTCGGCGCGCGTGCTCGAGAAGGCGGGGCTGCGGCTGCTGAGCAGCGACGCCACGACCGCCCGCTACGCGGTCACGCGCCCCGCGTAGTCCAGCCCGCGTAGACCAGTCGACGGGGCCAGCCGACGGGGCCAGCCGACGGGTCCAGTCGACGGATTCAGCCGACGGAGAAGGGGACCGGCGGGCCGCCGCCGGTCCCCGTAGGGTCATCCGGATGACCGACAAGATCGATGTGTCCGTCGAGGCCGTGTGCGCGGCCTATCTCGACCTGGCCGACCGGCACGCGCCCGGGCTGGTCGAGGGGCTGTACCTGCAGGGTTCGGCCGCGCTCGGCGACTTCACGCCCGGGGTGAGCGATGTCGACTTCGTCGCGGTGATCCCCGAGGGCGCCGACGTGGAGCCGTTGCGCGAGGTTCACGCCCGGCTGAAGGAGCGCGGCAGGTCACCGCACTTCGACGGGCTCTACGTCACCTGGGACGACCTGCGGCGCGACCCCGAGCAGACGCCCGCGCGCCCGGGCGTGCATGCCTGGCGGTTCGAGGCCGAGAGCAGGTTCGAGCGGCACCTGGTGACCTGGCACGTCCTGGCCCAGAGCGGGGTGACGGTCAGGGGTCCCGCCGTCGCCGAGGTCGGCGTCCACACCGACTGGGACCTGCTGGCCCGCCGTACGCGGGAGAACCTGGCGGGCTACTGGACGCGATGGGCGGAGAAGTCGTCCAGGACCACCTCGCTCTGGGGGCTCGCCGCGCTCGTCCCGGCCCGGACGAGCTGGGGCGCGCTGGGGGTGACCAGGCTGCACCACACGCTCGCCGCGGGCGAGGTGACGTCGAAGACGGCGGCGGGCGAGTACGCGCTGCGCCTCTTCGACGAGCGCTGGCACCGGATCGTCAGGGAGGCGCTGCGCATCAGGAAGGGCGGGGCGGCGCTGTACCGCAACCCGTTCGCCCGCCGGGCCGACCTGATCGCCTACATGCGGATGGTGCTGGCGAACGTCCCTTGACGGATCGGCGGCGCCGGGGCGCGGCCGGTCTCAGGACCTGGCCACGCCCAGCGCCTCGGTGAAGCGGACGTACCTGTCGAGCTCCTCCTTCACCGGCTCCAGCACCAGCTCCTCGCCCACCTCCGCCACGGCCGACCGCAGCGCCCTCGCGACCCGCCTGGCCCTGCGCCGGCCGCCCAGCCGTGCGGCCAGCCGGGAGAGCAGCCCGATCAGCAGGCCGGCGATCGCCCCGCCGATCAGCAGGACGGTCGGCCACGGCACCTCGCCGACCGTCGGCAGGGGCGGCTCGGGCAGCCGCAGATAGGTCAGCAGGAACAGCACGCCGAGCCACACCGCGCCGAGCACCGTCGCCGCGAACACCAGCCACTGCAGCCCGCCGACGGCCGTCCACCAGCGGGGGCTGCGCGTCACACCGAACGAGGCGGCTGCCACCACCTTGTCGAGTGCCGCCGCCAGTTCGCCTTCGCGCGAGCGGGCCGCGTGCCGTACGGCCACGGCCCATGGCGGGGGCAGCTCGCGCGCGGCCGCCTCGCCGACGTCCCTGATGGCGGTCTCCATGCGGGCCCGCTGCACGGCCGACGCCTCGGGCAGCGAGGTCCTGCCCACCAGCTCACCCTTCGCGCCGCTCCCCAGCCCCAGCCTGCGCAGCGGGTCGGGCCTGAACCTGCGCATCCACCTGGTCACCGGCCAGCCGGTCGCGGCCACCGCGCGGTGCGTGTGGGCCCTGGCGACCGCCTCCACCACCAGCGGCACGCCCGCCGCCTCGGCGAGCGCCGTCGTGAGCCGCCCCTCCCGCGGGACGGCGGGGCCGGAGTGGTCCGCCGCGCCGGCGGCGGCGAGGCGTCCCGCGGCGGTGGACACGTCCGCCGCCAGGCGGGCCGCCCACGAGGTCCGTTCGGCGACGCGCTCCTCCAGCAGGGCGCGCAGCTCGGCCAGCCCGGCGCCGGTCCGCGCCGAGGCGCCCATCACGGGCACGCCGCGCAGGCCGTCCTCGTCGAGCAGGCGGCGCAGGTCGGCCGCGCAGCGTTCGGCCGCGCCCGGCGGCAGCCTGTCGATCTGGTTGAGCACGACCACCATCACCTCGCCGTGCTCGGCCAGCGGGCGCAGGTAGCGGTCGTGGAGGGCGGCGTCGGCGTACTTCTGCGGATCGACCACCCACACCAGCAGGTCGACCAGCTCGACCAGCCGGTCCACCTCCAGCCGGTGGGTCAGCTCGATGGAGTCGTGGTCGGGCAGGTCGAGCAGGACCAGCCCCCGGGGGTCGCCGGTCACCTCGTGGCGGTGCGGCACCTGCAGCCAGTCGAGCAGCGGTCCTGCTCCCGTGCCGTCCCACAGCGCCGCCTGGGCGGTCGAGGTGGTGGGCCTGGTGACGCCCACCGTGGCCAGTTCGCCGCCGGCCAGCGCGTTGAACAGCGACGACTTGCCGCTGCCCGTCGCGCCCGCGAGCGCGACCACCGTGTGGTCGACCGAGAGCTCGCGCCGCGCGCCTGCCCGCTCGGCCACCTCCCGCGCCGCCGCGACCGGCTCGTCGGGAAGCCTGCCCTCCGCGAGCTCCGCCGCCTTCAGCAGGCCGGTCAACCGGTCGTCCAGCGAGGGGATCTCCTCGCGCCGCGACAGCTTCACGCGCCCTCCCCGCCCTGCGCCGGCCGCCGCCCGTCCTCGCCCGCCGGGTCCTCCCGCACCTCGACCGGATCGACCAGCCCGCCCGCGAGGCCCGGATCGGCGCGCCCGCCCGCGACCTCCGGATCGGCCCGCCCGCTTTCGAGCTCCGGATCGGCCTGTCCGCTCGCGAGCTCCGGCGCCTCGACCGCCGGGAGTCCGTTGGTCGGGGCCGCCGGGAGTTCGGCTCGGTGGTCGCGGACCGCGTGAGCCGCCGCCAGCAGTTCGCCCGCCATGCCCTCCGGCACCGACACCTCCTCCAGCAACGACGTGAACCTGGCCGCCTCCGCGTCGAGCAGCGCCTGCACCCTGGACCGCAGGTCCTCCCGCGCCTTGGCCGTCAGCGTCCGTACCGCCTGGTCCCCGAAGATCGCCTCCAGGACCTTCTGCGACAGCACCGACGTGCCGCCCGCGATGCCGATCTCCACCCCCGTCAGCCCGCCCGTGGAGGCGAAGACCGCGAGCATCAGCAGCAGCCCCGCCCCGTTGACCCCGAAGGAGGCCGCCCGCGCGCTGGTGCGCTTGGCCGCGCCCTCCTCCCTGACCAGGTCGAGCACGTAACCCTGCCAGCCGCGCACCACGTCGTCGTAGTCGATCCCGGACGAGGCGCGGCCCAGCCTGGCCGCGGCGAGCGCCCCCGCCTTCTCCAGCAGGTCCTTGCCGCCGGGCGCCGCCGTCCAGCCGTCGAGGGCCCGCTCGGCCGCCCCGTCCGCCGCCCCCCTGATCAGCGCGGCGACGCCGCTCTCCAGCGCCACCCGCAGCCTGGCCTGCGGCGCCTGCCGTCCGGTGAGCACCGCCGACAGCCGGTCGCGCAGCCAGCCGATGCGCGACTCGAGCGAGCGCATGAGGTCGCCGGTGCCGATGAAGTCCTGCCATCGCGCCATCACCTCGCCGCGCAGCAGCGAGCCGTCCCGCATGCCCTCGTCGAAGTCGGCCATCCCGCCCGAGTAGGCCGCCGCGACGATGTCGGCCAGCCGTTCGGCGCCCTTGCGCTGCCTGGCGACGGCCACCGCCAGCGCCGGGACCCTGCTCCCCAGGCTGTCCAGCGCTCCCGCGAGCGTCTGGCGCACCACCCGGGCCCGCGCGGCCGAGGAGGCGGCCAGTCGCGCCAGCCAGTCGTTGATCGGGCGCACGGCGTCGGGGTGCAGCCGCCCCCTCTCCGTCAGCAGCACCGCCTCCTGGACGGTGAACAGCGGCGTGCCCGCGAGGCCGTTGACCTCCAGCAGGCGGGCCAGGTCGGCGGAGACGGGCCCGACCGCGTCGGGCGGCACCCGGTCGAGGATGATCGCGAGCGCGGTGCTCCGCTCGCGCGCCGAGCGCAGGAAGCTCCACGGAACCTCGTCGGCGTAACGGGCGGCGGTGGTGACGAACAGCCACAGGTCGGCCGCCGCGAGCAGTTGCGCCGCCAGCTCCCTGTTCGCGGTCACCACCGAGTCGATGTCGGGCGCGTCGAGCAGCGCGAGACCCTGCGGCAGCGCGGGCGCGCTCACCACCCGCAGCGTGCCCGGGTCGCCGGAGGCTCCTGTCACACGCGGCAGTCCGGGCAGGACCGCCAAGGACATGAACCAGGGCGTGTCGGCCGGGCCGGCCACCAGCGTCGGCGCCAGCGTGGTGGGCCGCAGCACGCCCGGCTCGGACACGTCGGCCCCGACCAGCGAGTTGACCAGCGTCGACTTGCCGGCACCGGTCGAGCCGCCCACGACGGCCAGCAGCGGCGCGTCGATCGCGGCCAGCCTGGGCAACAGGTAGTCGTCCAGCTGTCCCTTCAGCTCGCGCAGCGCTCGCCTGTCGGCCGCCACGTCCCCGATGTCCAGCGGGAACAGCTCGCGGTCGAGCAGGCCCCGCAGCGAACGCAACGCCTCGAGGAGGTCCATGCCCCCACGCTAGCCAGTGGAGCCGAGCTCGTCGGGACCGCCACGACGGATTCGTGGCATTGGTCCGGCTCAGGTCTCGGCCGGCGGCTCCCTGAGCACGTATCCGACGCTGCGCAGCGTGTGGATGAGGCGCGGCTCCACGTCGTCGACCTTGCGCCGCAGGTACGACACGTACGACTCGACCACGCCCGCGTCACCGCCGAAGTCGTAGTTCCACACGTGATCGAGGATCTGCGCCTTGGACAGCACCCTGCCCGCGTTGGCCATGAAGTAGTGCAGCAGCTTGTACTCGGTCGGCGACAGGTGCACCTGCCGCCCGCCGCGCCACACCTCGCGCTCGGTCTCGTCCAGCACCAGATCGGCCACCTGCAGCCGGGCGCCGCCCACCTCCCCCCTGGTACGGCGCAGCACCGCCTGCACCCTGGCCAGCACCTCCTCCAGGCTGAACGGCTTGGTCACGTAGTCGGAGCCGAGCCCGAGCCCGGTCAGCTTGTCGTCGACCGCGTCGCGCGCGGTCAGGAACAGCACGGGCGCCTCCAGCCGCCTGGCCACCTCGAACCCGTCGAGGTCGGGCAGCATCACGTCGAGCACCACGAGGTCGGGCCTGGCCCGCTCGGCGATCTCCACGGCCTCCAGGCCGTCGGCGGCGGTCAGCACCTCGAAGCCGGAGAAGCGCAGACTGGCGGAGAGCAGGTCGCGAATGCTCGGCTCGTCGTCCACCACCAGGATCAACGCCTCAGGTGTGTTCACCCCGCCAGCGTGCCGCAGCAGCCTGAGGAAAAGCTGAACGGTTACTCAGGAGCGAGTGGGAGTTCGACCCTGAACGTCGCGCCCTCGCCGGGCACGCTGTGCACGACCACGCTGCCGCCGTGCGCCTCGACCAGCGCCGCGACGATGGCCAGGCCGAGGCCGCTGCCCCTGTCGTCCTCCGACCGGCGGGCGCGCGCGGAGTCGGCCCGGTAGAAGCGCTCGAAGACCCGTTCGGCCTGCTCGGGTGTGAGGCCGGGCCCCTTGTCCACCACTTCCAGGAACACCGTGGCGCCGGCGGCGCCGACCCTGATGGTGACGGGCGTGTCGGCGGGGGTGTGGGTGAGCGCGTTGGACATGAGGTTGCCGACGACCTGGCGCAGCCGTACCTCGTCGCCGGAGACGATGAGGGCGGCCCCGCCCACGACCTCCAGCGAGATGCCGCGTTCGGGGGCCAGGATGCGGGCGTCGTGGACGGCGTCGGCGGCCAGCGCCAGCATGTCGACGGGCCGCATCTGCAGCGGACGCTGCTGGTCCACCCTGGCCAGCAGCAGCAGGTCGTCGACCAGCAGGCTCATCCGGCCCGCCGCGCGCTCGACCCTGGCCAGCATCTCGGCGGGATCGGCCTCGGGGTTCTGCCTGGCGTACTCGGCGAAGCCGCGGATCGTGGTCAGCGGTGTGCGCAGTTCGTGGGCGGCGTCGGCGACGAAGCGGCGCATCCGCTCCTCCGACCTGCTGGCGGCGTTCTCCGACGCCGTCCGCGCCGCGAAGGCCGCCTCGATCTGGGCGAGCATGCCGTTGAGCGCGCGGGCGAGCCGTCCGACCTCGGTGCGCGGGTTGCCGTCGGGCACCCGCCTGCCGAGCTCGCCGCCGGCGATGGCCTCCGCCGTACGCTCGATCTGGGCCAGCGGGCGCATGCTCTTGCGCACGCTCGTGATGCCCACGACGGTCAGGATCAGCATGATGCCGCCGCCGCCGAGCAGCTCGATGAGCGCCAGCCTGCGGGTGATCTGCGTGACCTCGTCCAGGTCCATGGCGATCAGCACGACGGCGTTGTCCGTGCCGCGCACCTCCTGCACCCGCCACTCGCCGTCGCCGGAGACGGCGGGCACGGTCGTCGGCACCGCCGGCGGCGGCACCGGCACGACGGGCAGCTGCCGGTGGTCGGCGTCGAGGCCGCTGACCCACGGGCCGCCCGCCTTGACGATCACGTCGGGCTCCAGCACCAGGTTCTTCAGCGCCGGGGCGCCCCGGTGCTGCACTCGCATGAGCGCCCTGGCGGCCACCACCGAGATCTGCGTGTCCACCCTGTCGATCAGGTACGTGTGCAGGACCGAGACGCTCAGCACGCCGATGAACGTGAGCCCGAAGGCCAGCAACGCGAGCGTCGCGGCGATCAGCTTGATCCTGAGGGTCATGTCTCGGGAGGGCTGCGCAGCACGTAGCCGACACCGCGCAGGGTGTGGATGAGCCGCGGCTCCCTGTTGTCGATCTTGCGGCGGAGCACCGACACGTACGACTCGACGATGCCCACCTCGCCCCTGAAGTCGTAGTCCCAGACGTGGTCGAGGATCTGCGGCTTGGACAGCACCCTGCCCGCGTTGGCCATGAAGTAGCGCAGGAGCTTGAACTCCGTCGGCGACAGCGACACCGGCCGGCCGCCGCGCCACACCTCGTGGCTCTCCTCGTCGAGCTCGATGTCGGCGAACGTCAGCCGGGGCGGCGGCGCCTGCGGGTCTCCCGCGGTACGGCGGAGCACCGCCCGGATCCTGGCCACCACCTCCTCCAGGCTGAACGGCTTGGTGACGTAGTCGTCGCCGCCGATCGTGAGCCCGCGGATCTTGTCCTCCGTCTCGTCACGAGCGGTGAGGAACACCACCGGCGTGCCCTGCCCGCTGCTGCGCAGCCGCCGCACGACCTCGAACCCGTCCAGGTCGGGGAGCATCACGTCGAGCACGACGAGGTCGGGCCGGTGCCGCTGCACGGCGGTGACCGCGTCGAGCCCGTTCTTCGCGGTGGACACGTCGAAACCCGCGAACCTCAGGCTCGCGGCGAGTAGCTCGAGGATGTTCGGCTCGTCCTCGACGATCAGCAGGCGTGCTTCCACGGCGTCCATAGTGGCCATCACATCTAAGAATGCCCTTAACGGGCGAGTGCTGGGACAATCCCCGCGATATGCCTGGCTATCGCCAGGCTGGACGTGGCGGCGGGAGAGGGCGCGTTGCGTACCAGCGCGATGCGGCCGTGGAGGTCGACCACGAAGTCGTCGACCATGCCGCCGTCGCGGGAGACGGCCTGGGCGCGCACGCCTCCTTCGGTGGGCGCGAGGTCGGCGGCGGTGATCGCCGGGACGTAACGCCTGGCGGCGCGGACGAACGCGCCCTTGACCGCCGAGCCGTACAGCTCCCGCAGGCCGGTGCGCCAGTGGCGGCGCGCGAGCCTGCGGGTGCCCTCCCAGGTCAGCAGCGCGCGCACGTCGCCGAGCACGGCGTTGGGCCCGACCAGCACCTCGCCGTCGATGCGCCGGGTCAGGTGGACGCCGAGGAACGGGTAGCGGGGGTCGGGCACCGGGTAGATCAGGCCGCGCACCAGGTCCTTGGCCGACCCGGCCAGCGCGTAGTACTCGCCCTTGAACGGCACGATCCGCACCTCGCCCGGCTGTCCCGCCATCTTGGCGACGGCGTCGGTGCCGAGCCCGGCGCACGCCACGAGCCGGTCGAAGGCGAACTTCCGGCGACCTACCAGGACCTCCACCGCGCTCGCGGTCTCACGGATCGCCTTGACCGGGTGGGCCAGCCGTACCGAGCCGCCCAGCTCGGCGACGTCGCGGGCGAGCCGGCGGGCGACGGCGGGGAAGTCGGCGATCGCGGTGTGCGGCGAGTGGACTGCGGCGACGCCGACCGCGTGCGGCTCGACCTCGCGCAGGGCCAGCGCGTCGAGCTCGGCGATGCCGGGCACGCCGTTGGCCCTGGCCCGCTCGGCGAGCGCGCGCAGCGCGGGCCGCTCGGCCGCCGTGGAGGCGACCACGAGCTTGCCCACCTCCTCGTACGGCAGGCCGTGCTCGGCGCAGTACTCCCGCAGCAGCGCCATGCCCTCCCGGCACAGGGTGGCCTTGAGCGAACCCGGCTGGTAGTAGATGCCGGCGTGGACGACCCCGCTGTTGTGGCCGGTCTGGTGGGCCGCGACCCGGTTCTCCCCCTCCAGGACGATCACCTCGGCGCCTCTGGTGCGCGCGAGCTCCCGGGCGACGGCCAAGCCGACGATGCCCGCTCCGATGACGCCGATCCGCTCTGTCATATGGTCAAGTGTCCTTCAGCGATGAGCCATCTCACCGTGTCCGCCACGGTGTTCTCCACGGGTCGCAGCGAGACCCCCAGCTCGCGCAGCGTCGGGACGTCGTCGGTGGGGACGAGCGTCAGCATGATGTCGGCGGCGTCGCGGGTCAGCGGGTGGTCGAGGGGCACGACGCGTTTCAGCGCGTCGAGCGTGGAGCCCGTGGCTCGCAGCAGCGCGCCGGGGATCCTGAAGCGCCGCACCCGCCGTCCCGTGACGTCCTCGCAGAGCGTCGCCATCTGCCCCCAGGTCAGGAAATGTCCGCCTAACAGGTAGCGGCGGGCGCCCTTGCCGGGGGTGAAGCACCGGGCGAGCGCGACGGCCAGGTCGCGCACGTCGAGCACGTTCACCCCGCCGGGCACGATCGGCCAGCCCTGCCTGAGCCCGGCCCTGATGCCCTCGTTGAGCGCGTCGAGCGTGGGCTGGCCGGGGCCGACGACGCCGCCGGGGTAGACGATGGTCACGCCGTCGAGGTCCCTGGCGTAGCGCTCGCCGTACAGCTTGGTCATGCCGTAGGCGTTGCGCGGCCTGGCCAGCGGGCTGTCCACGGTGATGACGGGGCGGCTCGGCGGCACGAACACCGCGACGGTGGACAGGTGCACGATCGGGTCCAGCCCGAGCTCCACGGCCTGGGCGAGCACGTTCTTCAGCCCGCGGACGTTCGCGCCGTGCAGGTCGACCTCATGCCCGGTCACGCCGATGTCCGCGGCGGCGTGCAGGACCGCGTCACACTGTGCCAGTGCCTTCCGTACGGCTTCCGCGTCCGTGATGTCCGCCTGGTAGAGGACACCGGGTACCTTGACCACCTTCTTCACCTTTTCCGGATTTCTCACCAGAAGAAGGCATTCATGGCCCGCCTCGCGCAACGCGACGACCGCGTGGGAACCGATGAAGCCCGACGCACCCGTCACCAACACGCGCATGCTCTGGAAGCTAGCGCTTGGATGTTTGCCGTCTCAAGTGCCGGACGGCGACGGTGAATCCTTTCGCGACCGAAACGCCTCTCATAGATGTCCGGCCACCGCGCCGGACCCGGATCCGGAGGTTGTCATGATCGTTGGTGCCGTCATCGCCGCGGCCGTTCTCGTCTGCACGTGCTCCGTCGTCGTGCTGCGCCGAAGGAGCCGCTCTCGTGGGTGACCGTGCCTGGCCCGACGACGTGCTGATCGCCGCCGCCCAGCGTGGCGACGTCGAGTCGATCACCGCGCTGGTCTCCGGCTCCCACCCGCACGTACGGCGATTCGCGCATGCCCTGTGCGCCTCGCCCGAGGACGCCGAGGACGCCGCGCAGGAGGCGCTGATCATCCTGTACCGGAAGATCGGGATGCTGCGCGCCTCCGGCGCGCTGGCCTCGTGGATGTTCCGCATCGTCCGCAACGAGTGCCTGCGTCAGGCGCGGCTGATGCTGCGGCAGTTCCCGTCGGCCGAGAACACCCCGTCCTCGGCCGACGGCACGGCCCTGCCGTCGGCCGAGGACGAGGTCCTGGGCCGCCTGGAGGCCGAACGGGTCGCGGCGGCGATCGCCGCGCTGCCCGACGACCAGCGGCGGGTGCTGATCATGCGAGACGTCCAGGGCCACAGCGGGCGGATGGTCGCCGACGCGCTCGGCCTCAGCACCGCCGCCATGAAGTCCCGGCTGCACCGCGCCCGCGCCGCGGTTCACGACACACTGCACGGCACCCTCGACACCGCCATCGGAGGCGATGATGACCACTGACGATCGAAGCTTCGCGAGCGCGTCGGTGCCCCGGCACCTGCTCCGCGGGGTGGTGGGGTTCGGCGCGCTGATCGGGTCGCTCGCGCTCGTTCCCGCGTTCGGCCTCGCCGCCCTCCTGCTCGCGCCGGTCGGGCTGCTCGCCCTGCGCGGCTGCCCGACCTGCTGGGCGATCGGACTCGCGCAGACCATCTCCCGAGGTCGGTTGCGGCGCTCCTGCGAGAACGGCACGTGCGAGCTGACCGTCGCCCCTCCACGGGCGCACAGTCGAACATGAGTACGATGAGTCTCATGTACGTCCCACCGGAGTGGCCGCCCGAGGTCCGCCCGCCCAGCGTCCCCGACTGGGAGAGCTCGGCCGTGGCCTGGCTGCTCGACGCCGTACCGCCCGACTACCGCGGCTACGAGGTGCTCCGCCGCCACCCGATCGCCCTGGCCAGGATGGCCGGCCACCACGTCGACTCGGCCATCGCGGCGGCCAGGGCCGGCTACCGGAGCGCGGCCGTCGACCTCAAGGACCGGCTGCCGCCGCACGCCGTCGAGGCGGTGCTCGACGTCTACCGCGCGGAGGGGCCGCGCCTGGTCCGGCTGGCCCGCTCGATCAGCGTCGTCGAGCGGGCCCTGCGCGGCGAGGCGTTCACCGCAACCTTGCGACAGCGTCCCTGAGCCTGCGCACGTCCCGCTTGCGCGCCTCGTAGGTGGCGCCCACCACCACGAGCAGCAGGCCGCCGAGCGCCATCGGCACCCACCGCGGCACCACGCCGAACAGATCGGCGATCCACGGCGCCAGCTCCCGCACCGCCACCACCGCCACCGTGAGCGCGCCCATGACGGTCGGCGCCTGCAGCCGCCACCTGGCTCCCGCCAGCGTCACGGCCAGCGCCGCCGTACCCAGGAGCAACGCCCTGAGCGGGGTGGCCGCCTGCACCAGGCTCGGCCCGAACGCCAGCGCCAGGCCCGGCCCGTACACCGGCCACGAGGACAGCGCCCTGCCGCGCGCCCCCCACCAGCCGGCGACCAGCAGCAACACCGCGAACGGCAGCGTGTAGGCCTCCACCACCCGCACCTCGAACGCGGCCGCCACCGCGACCACCTCGCCCGCGACGAGCGCCCCGGACAGCACCGTCCAGCCGAACCGTGCCTGCCCCGTTCCGCCCGCGACGCCGCCGCGGCCTCGGACGTCCGCCCACAGCAGTCCGGTGAGCGCCGCGACGGCCGCCAGCGCGGGCAGCACCGCAAGCGTCGCCGCCTGCACCGCCAGCGCCCAGCCCAGCGCCAGCGACCCGAGCCACAGTGCGGCCCCCGCGCTCCCCCGCCTGACCACCGCGTGCCCCGGCCCGCGGGCCGCCACCGCCGCGGCGGCCGCGGCCCCCAGCACCAGCAGAACCAGCACCACCGGGTACGGCACGCGCACCGTCACCGGCACCACCGCCAGCGCGACGGCGCCCGCCGGCACCCCGAACGCCGGCCGGGTCGCCAGCGCCGCCACCGCCCCCGCCACGCCGACCGCGACCAGCGCCAGCGGCCTGCCCCCGGCGAAGGCCGGCGCGCCACTCCACGCGTCCACCACCGGCAGGTACGCCCCCAGCGTCCCGACCAGCACGTCCCCGACGATCAGCACGGCCGCGACCGCCATCAGGACCGCCGTCACCCGCCCGGTGAACGCCGCCCACGAGCCGTCCCGCCCGGCGCTCCCCAGCAGCGTCCCGCCCGCAGAAGTACCGCCGCCCCCCAGCACCCCAGGACGACCGCCACCCGGCAACACCCCCGTGCCGCCACCGGACCCCACCGGCCCCGGGTGACCGGCACCCGGCATCACCCCGGGACTGCCGCCGACCTGCCCCGGCCCGGGACGATCGGTGCCCTCGCCCAGAGGACCCGATCCCAGCGCTCCCCCGGAATCACCCCCCTGCGTCCCGGCGCCCGCGAGAGCGACCGGCCCCTGAGGCGGCGACGCTGACGACGACTGCGACGGTGCCGATCCCAGCGCCGGTGGCGCGCCTCGCGTGCCGTACCAGCCGAGCAGGGCCAGCGCCGCGCCCACCGCGAGCCCCGTCGCCGCCGCGTCCCTGGGAAACACGCCCAGGCCGTCCAGCGCCAGCCACACCAGCCCCGTGCCCGCGAACGACGCCCCCACCAGCGCCGCGGGCCGCCGGTACAGCGCGCCCCACGCCACCAGCAGCACTCCCAGCACCACGTAGGCCACGGCCCGCTCGTTCAGCGACCACAACACCGCGAGCCCGCCGGAAACCCCCGCCGTCCACGCCCACGGCGCAGCACCGCCGAGGATCTCCGCCATCCGCGCCCGAGAACCACCGGCCACCGGCACCCCGCCGGATCCCTCCGCGCGCGCGGCTGCCCGTTCCGTCCCCTCCGCGCGCGCGGCTGTCCGTTCCGTCCCCAGGAGGGCCGCGGCGAGTGTGCACCCCACCGCCACGACCAGCTGGACGGCCACCACCGCCGTGTACGGCAGCCCGTACGCCACCGGCGCCACCAGCACCGCCGCCACCACGGAGACCGGCGCCATCCACCGCGCCCGGCCCACGATCAGCGGCACCGCCGCCAGCAGGACGAACACGACGGGCGCCGACCGCACCATGACGAGTGTCCCCAGACGGAAGGACTCGTCGCCCATCACCGGCGCCTGCAGCAGCGCCAGCAGCGCCTGCGGCACGACCGGCACCGCGCTCGCCAGCGCGAGGCCGACCCCGGCATAGGCGAAAGGCGCGCGCAGCCGTACCGGGAGCCACCTGGCCGCCGTCGCCACCGCCAGCGCGGCCACCGTGTACGGCACCACGCGCCAGGCCGACGGCAGCGGCCCGATCAGCAACGCGCCCGCCGCCACGACGAACGCCGTCGCCGACCCGACGGCCGCGACGCCCCTGCCGACCGCCTCGTCCGACCGGAACGCGACGTACCCGCCGACCGCCGCCAGCACCACCAGCCCGGCCGCATGCCACGGCCCGTGGGTGGCGAACGACGCGAGCCCGGCCCACATCAACGTGACCGTCCCCATGACGGCCAGGCACACCGTGGCCGTGACGCGTGCCGCCCGGCCGCGCGCCGCCGACGTCCAGATGGCGGCGTCGAGGGCGACCGTGGCGGCCAGCGCCCCGCTCGTCCAGCCGCCGCCGTGGCCGATCGACAGCAGCGGCAGCGGCGCCTGCAGCAGCACCACCGCCAGCGGCATCGGCACCCTGAGCGGCAACACCCTGCTGTAGCCGGCCGCCGCCGCGGCCACCACCGCGAGTGTGGCCGCTGTGTAGTCCCACCCGTCCAGGCCGCCGACCAGGCCGACCCTGCGCGCCGCGTACCCGTCGAGCAGCATCAGCGCCAGCCCGAGCACGCCGATGGTCTCCGCGGTCGCGTTGAGCCCACGCCTGAGCAGCAGCGCCGGTACGGCCAGCGTCACCCCGGTCAGGCCCGCGAGGATGACCGCCCTGCCGCCGATGCCGAGGTGGCCCCAGCTGACGACCGTGAACACGATCGCCGCCACGGCCAGCATGAGGCCGCCGAGGATGAGCAGCACGTTCTGCGCCGTCCGCTTCGACACCTCCGGCCGCGCCGCCTGCCCGGGACCGCCGGCACCCGCACCCCCCGGCACCCAGCCACCAGGACCGCCACCCGCACCACTGCCGGCAGCCGCACCCTGCGCCCAGCCGCCCACGCCACCGCCGGCAGCCGCACCCTGCGCCCGGCCGCCCGCGACCGGGCCCGCGGGACCCGGATCGACGCCCTGGGGGGCGACCCCCGGCGCGGGCCGTTCCGCCTGCCCCTGGAACCGGGCGCGGTCGGCGCGCAGGAGGGAGAGCAGGTGCGCCCGGCGCGCGTTCAGTTCCGCCTCGCGCGCCCTGAGACCCGCCAGCGCCCCGTCGACCTGCCAGAGTTCCACCGCTACCGGCCCCGCCAGCGGCAGCGCGCACCGGGGGCAGGCCGTCACGGGCCCGTGGAGGGGAAGCCCGCAATCAGGACAGTTCACGTGCATGCCGAGAACAATGCCGCAACCACTTGATGATCGCTTGCGTCTCGCTACTCAGATACGACTGAGCATCCCGACTCAGCGCGTCTTCCTGGCGATGAACGTGATCACACCCGTGGCGCCCAGCGCCACCGCCAGCCACAACAGGATGTCCCGACCCGTGATCCCGCCCGGGGCGTCCGCCGCCGTTGCCGAGGCGGGCGTGCTCTCCTGGTCCTCCGCCGGTTCGGCCGCCTCCTCGGCCCGCGCCGACGGCGAGGGGGACGGCGACGGCAGCGCCTTGGCGGGCAACGGCACCCGGTAGACCGGGCTGTCGGCGCCCTCGGTCCCCGTGAGCAACGCCGTGCCGTCCCGGGTGTAGGCGATCGACTCCGCCTGGTCCATCGCGGGCATCGACACCTTCGCCAGCTGCTCGTCGAACCCGCTGAACACCGTCGCGGAGAAGTAGGTACGGATGACGAAGCTCGACCCGTCGGGCGCGTAGGCCGCGTCCGTCGCCATGATCGGCGCGGAGCCCACCTTGCGCAGGACGTTCGTCCCGCTCGCCCGCAGCCGCCTGGGCGCCTCGTAGATCGCCCCCGCGAACTGTTTGGTCACCACGTACAGCCGGCCGGTCTTCGGGTTGACCATGATGCCCTCGGCGTTGTGGCCGCCGTCCTCGTAGGTGAACCGGTAGCGCACGGCGGGCAGCGTCGCGTCACGCAGCGTGCCGGGCTCCATCACCTTGTAGACGGAGATGTCCGGCCAGGCGCCGTCGAAGTTGTCGCCGATGTCGGCGAACCACAGCACGCCTCGCCCTGTCGCCGGATCCCTGCTGGCGGCCATCGCCTCCCAGTCACGCGCCTGGGCGCCCCGCAGGGTGAAGGTGGCCCTGGTCTTCCCGTCGTCGTCGAGCGCGTAGAAGACCGGCCCCGCGTCGCTGTCGTTGTGGGTGTAGACGACGCCCTCACGGGTCGGCGAGAGCGCCAGCCCGCTCGACTCGGTGATCCGCGGATCGGAGATCCTGAACGCGACCGTCTCGCGCTCCCCCTCCGCAGGAGTCCCCTCAGCGGCGGGACTGCCCGCGGCAGGCGTCGCCGCGGCGGGACGACCCTCAGCCAGGCTCCCCTCGGCGGCAGCAGGAGTCACCTCGGCGGGCGCGAGGAGCCCGGGCGTGGAACCGGCAGCCGTGGACACGGCGGATGCCGGGACCGCGGGCGTACCGACGGCGAAGGCAGGAGTCACCGGCAGCACGACTGCCACCCCGACCCCAGCAAGCGTGCGAACCAGGACATCCCCCATCCGCCCATCATGCCCCAGCAGTGACCATCCCTATCCGCGCGCTGTGCCGCGAGAACCCGCCGCCCTGCAACAGGACCAGCACGACGTTCATCACCAGCACCGCCGTCCACAACCCCGGCAACCCCGCGAACCCCGCCACGGGCACCGCGACACCCGCGAGCATGCCGTACCCGAGAAGAAAGCACCCCAGGCTCCAGCTCGACCGCTTGAGCGCGGTCAGGCCGAACCCCATGACCGCCTGCCAGCCGTCGGCGACCGACGCCGGCACGAGCAACGGCAGGAGCGCGAGCGCGGTGTCACGCACGCCCGCGTCGCTGGTGAACAGGCCCATCAGCGGCTCGCCGCAGGCCAGCAGGCCCACCGCGCCGACGCCTGACGCGGTGACCGCCAGCAGGACGGCGCCCCTGTTGACCCGCCTGGCCCGAGCAGCGTCGGCGGCGCGGGCGATCTCAGGAACAGACGCCTGGGCGACCGCGAGCGCCGCCACCATGAGCAGCCCCGCCAGCGATCCGAGGAGGGCGTGCGCCGCCGCGTTCCGCGTGCCGGTGCCGGCGGCGGCGTAGGTGACGACGGCCAGGGCGCCGAACTTGACGAGCGTGGTCGCCGACAGCGGCAGCCCGACCCGGGCCAGTTCGGCGATCTCCCGCGGCCTCGGACGGCCGGGCCGAAGGGACTGCCCGCGCAGGCCCGGCACGCGCATCAGGGCGAGGTTCGAGACGAGCATGCCGGCGGCCGCCGAGCCCAGCGCGGCGAGGCCGACTCCTCCGACGCCGAGCGACGGCGCCAGCACGACGATCAGCGCCACCTCGACCGCCGTGGCCGCCAGCGCGGACCACAGCACCTGACGGCTACGGCCCAGCGCGATGAGGACCGAGTTGGCGCCGCCGCCCGCCGCCAGCACCACGACGCACGCCGCCAGCAGCCAGGGCAACGCGCCCAGCTCGGCGACGACCTCACCGGGCGCGCCACTGGCCGTCGCGATCAACGGCACGCACGTCATGACGGCCGCACCCAGCCCGCCGACGCCGTAGGCGAGCCAGCGGGCGTCCTTGAGCACGGGTAACGCCGCCGCGGGGTCGCCGGTGTGCGGCGCGACGAACGGGACCATCCCCCGCACCGCGCCCGCCACCGCCGCGACCACCGGGTTGTACACGGCCAGCGCCAGCGCGAGGGCCGCGAGCGCGGCGGCCGACCGGTTGCCGAGGACGGCGCTGCCGACCAGGTGCGCCACCATGCCGGAGACCATCGACAGGAAGAGGGGTACGGCGGCGCCGATCAAGGCCTTCACGAGACGACATGCCTATCAGCCGTGACCGACAGAAACGCGAGCCCCTGCAGGGCCACCAGCAGCAGGTGGGTGGCCAGCACGGCCGTCCACAGCCCCACCAGTCCCCAGGCACCCACCACCGGCCCGGCGGCGACGACCAGCAGGCCCCAGCCGACGGCGACGGAGCGCAGGCTCCGACCGGACCTCTTCATCGCGGTCAGCGCGAAGCCCAGAACCGCCATGCTCGACCCGAGCGCGACCATCACCACCGCGGACACCTGCGTGCACACCGCCGGGTCGCCGGTGAACAGCCGGACCAGCACGCCGTCGAAAGCCAGCGTTATATCGAAAGGACTGGCCTGGAGTTGGGTCCAGGTTCTTAGGGTGGGTCTCATGGAATACGTGAACCTTGGACGCAGTGGCCTCAAGGTCAGCCCGCTCTGTCTCGGCACGATGAACTTCGGCCCCGAGACCACGGAGGAAGACTCCTTCGCGATCATGGACAGGGCCCACGAGCTCGGCATCAACTTCTTCGACACCGCCGACGTCTACGGCTGGAAGCTCGGCGAGGGCGTGACCGAGAACATCGTCGGCCGGTGGTTCGCCCAGGGCGGCGGCCGCAGGGAGCGCACGGTCATCGCCACGAAGTTCCACGGCAGGATGGGCGAGTGGCCGAACGAGGGCATGCAGTCCGCGCTGCACATCCGCAGGGCCTGTGACGCCTCGCTGCGGCGGCTCCAGACCGACTACATCGACATCTTCCAGGCCCACCACATCGGCAGGGAGACCCCGGTCGAGGAGTTCTGGGAGGCGATCGACGTCCTGCGCCGGCAGGGCAAGATCATCTACGCGGGCTCGTCCAACTACGCCGGCTGGCACATCGCCAAGGCGCAGGAGGCGGCCGCGAAGCGCAACATGTTCGGCCTGGTCAGCGAGCAGAGCCACTACAACCTGCTGACCCGCGCGGTCGAGCTGGAGGTGCTGCCCGCGTGCGAGGACTACGGCCTGGGCGTCATCCCCTGGAGTCCGCTGGCTGGCGGCCTGCTCGGCGGCGTCCTCCGCAAGATCGACAAGGGCCGCTCGGCCGCCGAGCACATGGTCAAGCAGCTCGAGAAGCACCGCGACAAGATCGAGCAGTACGAGGCGTTCTGCGACGAGCTCGGCGAGGATCCCGCGCACGTCGGTCTGGCCTGGCTGCTGACCAGGCCCGCGGTGGCCGCGCCGATCATCGGCCCGCGCACGATGGAGCAGCTCGACGGCGCCATGCGGACGCTGGAGATCAGGCTCGACGACAAGGCCCTCGCCCGGCTCGACGAGATCTTCCCCGGGCACAGCCCCGCCCCGGAGGACTACGCGTGGTAGCGGAGCCCTAGATCGGCGGTTCGACGGGGGTCTGGTCGGCCGGAAGCTGCCTGCGGCTCCTGCGGTCGACGAACCAGTAGCCGAACCCGCCCAGGACGATGCCCGTCACGCAGGTCCAGATCCACCACTCGTGGCCCGGCCCTGGCCGTACGATCAGCAGGACGGCCAGGGCGACGGCCCACAGCCCTGTCCCCACGAGCACGGCGGCCCGGTCGTTGGTCTCGAGCGGCTCGGGGTCGGGACGCCATGCCTGCTTCACGTCGTCCAGACTAGTCGACGTCCCGTTTCGCGCGATATGGCGGCAAATCAGTCTCGATCAGGTCGCAAGGTCTTTTGGCAGGTGGCAAGCCCTGCCACTCTTCGCGCGTGAAAGACACGATAACTCCCCCTCTTTCCGGTCTTGACCGATTCTTCGCCATCTCGGCTCGTGGTTCGACGGTGTCCCGCGAGGTCCGCGGTGGCTTGGCCACCTTCTTCACGATGGCCTACATCGTCGTGCTGAACCCGATCATCATCGGCACCGTCAAGGACGTCCAGGGCCAGTTCATCGGCGACGGCCTGGCCGCGAACCTGCCGCTGGTCGCCTCCGGCACCGCGTTCGTCGCGGGCCTGCTGTCCATCCTCATGGGCGTGGTCGGCAGGGTGCCGTTCGCCATGGCGGCGGGCCTCGGTCTCAACGCCTTCGTGACGTACGGCATCGCCTCCCAGATGACCTGGGAGGCGGCGATGGGCCTGGTCTTCCTCGAGGGCGTCATCATCGCGATCCTCGTGCTGACCGGGTTCCGCGTGGCCGTGTTCAACGCCATCCCCGCCCAGTTGAAGACCGCGATCAGCGTCGGCATCGGCCTGTTCATCGCGCTGATCGGCTTCGTGGACGCCGGTTTCGTCCGCCGCGTCGCCGCGGGACCGCCGCTGGAGATGGGCATCGCGGGCGCACTGACGTCGTGGCCGCTGCTCGTCTTCATCGTCGGCCTGCTGGCGACGGCCGTGCTGGTGGCGCGCAAGGTCAAGGGCGCCATCCTCATCGGCATCGTCGGCACCACCCTGCTGGCGATGGTCGTCGAGGCGCTCACCAACACGGGCCCGGCGTCCAAGACGAACCCGTCGGGCTGGCAGCTGAACGTCCCCACCCTCCCCGAGCAGATCTTCGGCTTCCACAACCCGCTCACGCTGTTCACCGAGTTCGACCCGCTCGGCGCGTTCAGCCAGGTCTCGGTGATCCTGGCGATCCTGTTCGTCTTCACGCTGCTGGTGACCGACTTCTTCGACACGATGGGCACCATCGTGGGCGTCGGCCGCCAGGCGAACCTGGTCGACGAGGACGGCCAGATGGCGCGCACCCGCGAGATCCTGCTCGTCGACTCCATCGGCGCGGCGGCCGGCGGCGCGGGCTCGGTCTCGTCGAACACGACCTACATCGAGTCGGCCTCCGGTGTCGCCGAGGGTGCGCGTACCGGTCTGGCGGCCGTGGTCACCGGTGTCCTGTTCCTGCTGTCGATCCTGGTCGCGCCGCTGGTCGTGGTCGTGCCGTACGAGGCGGCGGCGCCCGCGCTGGTCGTGGTCGGCTTCATGATGATGACCTCGGTCCGCGAGATCGACTGGAACGACTACGGCATCGCGATCCCGGCGTTCCTGACGATCGTCCTCATGCCGTTCACCTACTCCATCTCGAACGGCATCGGCGCGGGCTTCCTCAGCTACGTGCTCATCCAGCTGGCGAGGGGCAGGCGCAGCGACATCCACCCGCTGCTGTGGGTGGTGGCGGCGCTGTTCGTCGTCTACTTCGCGCTCGGCCCGATCAGGAGCCTGCTCGGCATGTGACGTCCTCGACCCGCCAGGCCGGGGTGGCCTGGCGGGTCCGCGCGATCACGGCCAGAGCCACGCCGACGAGCGCGGCGGCCACCGGCAGGGCCGCCGTGACCGCACGCGGCCAGTACCGTGTCGCCGCCTGACCAGGCCGGCCGCCGCGAGCAGCGCCACGCACGCCGCCGTCGCCACCGGCACCCCGTCGCCACCGGCCGCCCTCGCCACCGGCCCCGGCGTCGCCCCTCGAGCGGGAACGGCCGGCCGTACTCGTGGGTGAGAGCCGACAGGGCGGGAACCGCGAGCGTTCCGCCGGCGCCCACCAGGCCGCGGTCACCCAGAATAAGAAGTGCGCGGCGCACTGTATCAATGGGTGAGACAAACCCAACTGAAGGGAATATCGTGGCAAACCATATAGTTAGCAAGGGTAATGAGACGTGCTAACGAATCCCTCGCACAAGATGGACCTGCGCAGCGACGCGGGCCTGGCCTCAGCCCTGCGCGTGTCGCTGGCGCGGCTGACCAGGCGACTCCGACGACAGGCAGCGGCACACACCCTGACACCCACGCAGTTCGCGACGCTCGCCGCCGTGGAACGGCATTCAGGGATAACCCCCGGCGAATTGGCCGAGCTCGAGAAGGTGCAGCCACCCTCGATGACACGGGTGATCGCCGCGCTCGAGGAGCGCGGGTTGGTCGCGCGCTCGCCGCATCCGACCGACCGGCGGCAGGTGACCGTGGCGGTGACCGACGCCGCCAAGGCGCTGCTGAAGGAGGAGCGCCGGTTGAAGGAGGCGTGGCTGACGCAGCGCTTGAAGGAGCTGACACCCGAGGAGCGGGCAGTGCTCCGGCAGGCGGCGCCGATTCTGGAGAAGCTCAGCAAGATATAGAGCCTGACGAACCCAGGACCGGAATGTTCCGGTCGCTACGGGTTCACAACTACCGGCTGTTCGCGGCCGGAGGCGTCGTCTCCAACGTCGGCACCTGGATGCAGCGCACCGCCCAGGACTGGCTGGTGCTCGACCTGACACACGGCAGCGCGGCGGCGCTCGGCGCCACGACCGCGCTGCAGTTCCTTCCCCAGCTGATGTTCGGCCTGTTCGGCGGCGTGCTCGCCGACCGCTACCCCAAGCGCCCCGTCCTGATCGTCGCCCAGTCGCTCATGGCGATGCTGGCGCTGACGATGGGCGTCCTCACCGTCACCGGTTCGGCCCAGGTCTGGCACGTCTACACGATGGCCTTCCTCCTCGGCGTCATCTCCTGCGTGGAGGTGCCGACCCGGCAGGCGTTCGTGGTCGAGATGGTGGGTCGCCGCGACCTGCCCAACGCGATCGCGCTGAACGCCTCGATCTTCAACCTGGCCCGCGTGGTCGGTCCCGCCGTCGCCGGCGTGCTGATGTACGCCATCGGCACCGGCCCGATCTTCCTGCTGAACGCGCTGACCTTCGGCGGCGTCATCTCGAGCCTGCTGCTCATGCGCAGGTCGGAGCTGACCCCGGCCGAGCTCGTCCCGAGAGCCAAGGGCCAGCTGCGCGAGGGCCTGCGCTACGTCGTCGAACGCCCGGAGCTGCTGCTTCCCATCCTGGTGATCGCGTTCATGGCGATGTTCACGCAGTCGTTCTCGATGTCGATCGCGCTGATGGCGCGCCAGGTCTTCGGGCAGGGAGCCTCGTCGTTCGGTGTGGCCTCCAGCGCCTTCGCCGTCGGCGCGCTCGCCGGGGCCCTGCTGGCGGCCCGCCGGGCCCGCCCGACCCGCAGCCTGCTCATCGCCGGCGCCGTCGGTTTCGGACTGTTCCAGGTGGTGGTCGGGGTGGCCCCGTTCTACCCGGTCTACCTCCTGCTGCTGGTCCCCACCGGCATCGCGCTGATCACCGTCAACACCGCGGCCAACTCGCTGGTCCAGATGTCCACCTCGCCCGAGATGCGGGGCCGGGTCATGGGCATCTACGTCCTGGTCTTCACCGGCGGCGCCCCGATCGGCGCGCCCCTGATCGGCTGGATCGCGGATATGGGCGGCCCCCGCGTCGGCGTCATGCTCGGCGGGGTGCTCACGCTGGCCGGCACCGGCCTGGCGATCCTCCTCACCCGGTTGATCACCACCCGGCTCACCCGGCCGGCCCTCGCCACCGCCTGACGGCCGGCGACCGGAGCCCCGCCCGCCGCCCCAGGGCCGCGGGCGGGAGAATCGGTCCTGTGAGACTGTTCGCCGCGATCATCCCGCCGCCCGAGATCCTCGACGAGGTGGCCGCCGCCCTGGCGTCCGTCGCGGGGCTGGTGGAGGGCGTGCGCTTCCCCGACCGCGCGACCTGGCACCTCACGCTCGCCTTCTACGGGGACGTGCCCGAACGCGTCCTGCCCGACCTCGAGGAACGGCTGGCCCGCGCCGCCGCCCGCCATCCCGTCAAGCGGGTGGCCTTCACCGGCGCGGGCGCCTTCGCCAAGCGCGTGCTCTGGCTGGGCCTCACCGGCGACCCCCTGGTACGGCTCGCCGCCTCCGCCAGCGCGGCGGGGCGGCGGGCGGGAGCCGTACAGACCGATGACAAGCCGTTCCGCCCGCATCTCACGGTCGGCCGCACCCGCCACCCCACCGACCTGCGCCCCCTGGTGGAGGCGCTGTCGTCGTTCGCCGGGTCGAGCTGGTCGGCCGATGCGGTCGATCTGGTCCGCAGCCACCTGGGCGCCTCGGTGAGGTACGAGTCACTGGGGCGATGGGCTCTCGCACCCGATGAGCGGGGTTAGGCTACGCCGCGTGGACCGTCCTCGTTTCTGGCTTCTCCCGACCGTGCTCGGCGTGCTGCTGCTCATCGTCATCGTCGGCGCGGCGCTGACCTGATCTCGCCGCCGGCGCCGGCCCGACGCGGCTTCAGGGAAGCCCGCGGGAAGCGCCCCGGAAGGCCAGGAGCCTCCGGGGCACACCCTCGAGGGTCAGGACAGGTCGGACTCGGCGAGCAGCAGCGGCACCGCCGAGGGGTCGCGCAGGAGGGCGGCGACGGCGAGGCGGTCGTTCCACTGCCCCGTCGCCCACGCCAGCCCCCTGGCCAGCCCGTCGACCCCGTCGCAGTGGACCATCCCGTCGAAGTAGCGCCAGGCGCACGGCACCCCGTCGACCAGCAGCTTCTCGTGCTCGACGTACGCCTCGGGAGCGCCGGGCAGCAGTGACCTCACCTCCGCGGGCACCGTGCGCCGCACCCCTGACGAGGTGACCTCCCCCGTCACCAGCTCGCCCGCCAGCGGCAGGTCGAGCAGCTCCGACAGCGACTCGGCCAGGTCGAAGGGCGCCAGCACCAGCGGCCGGTCGGTCACCAGCTGCAGCAGGTCGGGGGCCTCCACGATCACCGCGTCGTCGGCCCCGGCGATCACGATGTCGCCACCGAGAACGGCCCGCACCGAGGAGGGCGGAGCCACCCGCGCCGGGTCGACGGCCGCCAGCGCCATCCACAGCGCCCGCAGCTGGGCCCGGTCGACGGTGACCTCGGGATCCGCCAGGAGCTCCAGGAGCTCCTCAGGGCCGCCGTGGGAGGCCAGCAGGTCGGTCAGCGTGGTGCGGACGCCCAGCATCGCCAGCGCGCCCGTGTCGAGCCCTGAGGGGGCCTCGTCGTACAGCCCGGTGAGCAGCGGGTCGGCTCCCGGCAGGCGCAGCTCGACCGGCCGCCGCCCGTCGAGGACCCGGTGGGTGGACAGCCACCAGGCGGTGTAGGACGGCACCTCGACGCCCTCGATCCGCAGCGGCATCAGCGCCCCCCGCAGCGGCGGCCTGGTGAGCAGCGCCAGCGCGGCCGGCCAGTCGGCCACCAGCTCCAGGTCGCGGATCGCGGTGAACTCCGGCACCACCGGCGGCACGTCGAGCGGGGGCAGCAGGTCGAGCACATGGTCGAGCCAGGCGTCCTCCTCGTCGAGGTCGTGGTCGCACGAGTCGACGTCGAGCAGCACGTCGGCGTCGTTGACGACGGCGAACCCGTCGAGCACGCCGACGGCGGTGAGCACCCGCGCGTCGTAGGTGTCGGCGGCCACGCCGAAGCCGGCGTCCTCGACCAGCAGCCCTGCCAGCGCTCCCGACGACAGGAGCAGCTCCCCCGCCGGGTACAGCGAGCCGTCGGCACCGCGCAGGGCCAGCTCCGACAGCCACGGTTCCTCGCCGGCCGTCAGCCCCGCCGCGTCGACCAGCGACAGGACGGCCCTGGCCACCGCGTCGGGGTCGTCGCTCTCGAGCGACTGCGCCACCGCCGTCCTGGTCAGCGGGTCGTCGAGGACCGTGCGCGGCGTGGCCTCGAAGGCGCCCAGGCGCAGCAGCAGCGGATGCGCCGCGTCGGAGTGCACGATGCGCAGGCCGAGCGGCGCGAGGTCGAGCGGCGCGCTGAGGATGAGCGTGCCGCGCGGACCGCGCACCAGGCGGCCGTCGGCCAGCGGCACGGGCAGCGCCCCGAGGGCCTCGGGGTCGTCGCCCGGCAGCACGTCGTACAGGGAACGCCACCACGACGGGTCGCGCCCCTCGATCGCCTCGCCCGACAGCTGGTCGACCACGTCGGCCAGCTCCACCCTGCGCACGCCGAGCGCCGACAGCGCCGGATGCCGCGCGGGCCAGCCGGCCGGCAGCAGGCCGGGCACGATCTCGGCGAGCACCTCCAGCAGTTCCCCCGGACCGTGGACGGCGGACGCCTCCCTGCCGGAGACCACCCACCCGTCACCGGACGGCTCGCGCACCGGGTGCTCGACCTGCCAGGTGGCGTCGGGGTCGTAGAGCGCGGCGTCGTCGAAGGAGGGCGAGGTCACCACCGGCGCGGGCGCCGACAGCGCGGGCAGCAGCGGCACGTCGGGCAGCAGGCGCAGGATCGCGCGCCTGATGCGGGCGTCGAGCTCGCCCTTGCCCATCAGCGCGGGCACCAGGTCGAGCAGCCGGGGCGTGCGCGGCAGCTGTTCGAGCAGCTTGACGTAGGTCTCGGCGACGCGCTCGACCAGGAAGTCGGTCAGCGGCCCTGGGGCGACGTGGCGCCGGTCGGTGGCCATCGGGAAGGAGGCGATGAGCAGCGCGGGCAGGTCGAGGGGCTCGTCGGAAGGCGTCGGCGCGTGGACGACCTGCGGCACGGGCAGCGGGCCCGCCTCCAGCGGCACGGCCCAGCGCACCGACCAGAAGGGCCTGGCCCGCTCCTCCGTCGGCCGGTCGGCGAAGTAGGTCGCGACCTCTTCAGGGGCGAACTCGCCCGAGGCCGACACGACGTGCCAGCCGGACGGCTCCACCGTGCGGGTGACCCCGTCGACGGTGATCTCGATCGCGGTCAGCGCCGGCATGCCGAGCAGCAGGGCCGGGCTCGTCTCGTCGAGCATCTGGCGCACCGCCGCCTCGGCCGAGGGGCGCAGCGGCAGCCGTACGGACGTCTCGAACCCGTCGGGCACCTCGACGGTGGCCGGGAACGGCAGCCGCAGCAGCGGCACGTGGCCCTCACGGGAGGTCAGCTCGGCGGCCAGCGCCGGCTCGGCCGCCACCAGCGCGGCCGTCTCCTCGCGCGACCAGCGGACCGCGCCCGTCGACCGCGAGCCGATCGACGGCTCGTCGCAGACGGACACGATCGCGGCGAAGCCGACGCCGAAGCGCCCCGCCGCGCCCACGTGGTCACGCTTGGCCGACACCCGCAGCGTCGACAGGCCCTCGACCCCGTCCGCGTCGAGCGGCGCGCCCGTGTTGGCGGCGGTGAGCACGCCGTCGCGCAGCTCCAGCCGCAGCACGCCGGGCACGCCGTCGCGCAGGGCGGCGTCGGCCGCGTTCTGCGCCAGCTCGACGATCAGGCGGTCGCGGTAGCCGCCGAGGGCGAAGTCCTCCTCGGCGTTGGCGTCCTCCCGGAACCGCGCGGGCGAGGCCCGCCAGGCCGTGAGGACGGCGGCGCGCATCCGATCAGTGCCGAAGGTGTCCACGGGGCTAACTCCTAAGGATCAGAGAGGGGCCACCGAAGGCTAGCGGTCGGCGCCGACAAAGCCGATCAGGAGTGACCGAGCTCCTCTGAGGCGGCCTCGTCGACCGAGCCCGACTCGACCTCGATCAGGTCGTAGCCCAGGTCGTCGAGGATCGGCGAGCTCTGCTCGACCGGCGGCGGCACGACCGCGGCCTCGGAGTGGGCACCGCAGCCGTGGTCGGCGGCGACGACCTTGCCGTCGTCGGGCGCGTACTCGTTGGCGCACACCCCGAACTCGCCCCGCAGACCGCCCGCGAGCGGCCAGAAGAAGCCGCAGGTGGAGCACTGCGCGGGCGCGGCGTGGGCGATCGGTGTGTGCGGCCCGGGGGCGCCGGAGTGCCAGCGCTTGGCGGCCCGGTCCCTGCCGACGGCCGACAGGACCCTGGCCCTGCCGAGGCCGTACTCGAAGATCATCTGGTGGTCGAGCTCTTCGTCATCGCCGGTGAAGCCCGGCACGAGCCTGTCGTCGTCCTCCGCGGTGGGCAGCAGGTCGCCGACGCCGAGATCGCCGGGCAGCAGCCGCTCGCTCCACGGCAGCCACGGGGGCGCCAGCAGCGCGCCCGTGCCGGGCGTCAGCACGGCCTCGCTGACCGTGACCTTCTTCGCGCGGGAGGCGCGCGTCACGGTGATGGCCCATCGCCAGCCCCGGTACGCCCGGTCGAGGCAGGCGAAGTAATGCGTAACGATCCGGTCGCCCTCGCCCTCGTAGCCAAGGTGCTCGCCCGGCTCTCCTGGTCCGGCGAGCTCCCGCGCTGCCTCAAGCGCGAGCTCGACGGCGGCGACACAGGCCTGATCAGGCGGGGAAACGCGGGTCCTGGTCCTGGTCAACGGCCCGCTCCCGCCGCAAGGTGCTGTTCGCTCACACTCCATTCTCACCCATGGACGGACGTGCGAGCACCCACGTCGGGTAAGACTGGTAAACGTGGATCGCGTGCTGTCGTGGGTGAAACGGGTGACTCTCGCTCTGGCGCGGGCCGGCCGGTCGACCGCCAGCGGCACCAAGCGGGCGGGAATGGCCACCGCGCGCGGCGGCAAACGGTTCGGGCTGGCCACCGCGAGCGGCGCCCAGCGGGTCGGCCACGCGACACGGCGGCTGACGCACGCCCAGGGCGCGGGCCGTACCGGCCTCGGCCGCCTCATCGAGCTGACGGCGGTCAACAGCGTCGGCGACTCGCTCATCACGCTGGCCCTCGCCGGCACCATCTTCTTCGGCCTGCCCGTCAACGAGGCGCGCGGCCAGGTGGCGCTCTACCTGATGATCACGATGATCCCGTTCGCGGTGGTCGCGCCGTTCGTCGGGCCGGTGCTCGACCGGTTCAGGTCGGGCCGCCGCTACGTGATGGCGGGCACTCTGTTCGCCCGCGGCCTGCTCTGCTTCGCCATGGCCGCCGCCGTGGGCCCCGGAGACGTGCTGACGCTGTTCGCCGGCGCGCTCGGGGTGCTGGTGCTGTCCAAGGCGTACCACGTCTCCCGCGCCGCGATCATGCCCAGCGTGCTGCCCGCCGACATCACGCTGGTCAGCGCCAACGCGAGGGTCGCGCTGTTCTCGCTGGTGGCCGCCGGCGTGGCGGTGCCGATCGCCGCGGGCCTCACCGCCTGGCTGGGGGCCGCCTGGGTGCTGCGACTCGCGATGGTCGTCTTCCTGCTGCTGGGGGTCGTCGCCGTACGGCTGCCGCGCCACGTCGACTCCCCCGTCCTGGAGGAGGAGGAACAGGAACAACCCGGCCGGCGGGCGCGGTGGCGGACCCTGCTCGACGTCGGCCCCGCCGTGACCGAGGCCGTACGGGCCAACGCCGCCATCCGCTTCTTCTCCGGCTTCCTGCTGTTCTTCCTGCTCTTCCTCGTCCAGGACGGGCACCTGAAGGACCTGCCCGCGACCACCACGATCGCCGTGCTGGCCGCGGCGGCCGGTCTCGGCGGCCTGGTGGGCGCCGCGACCGCCAACTGGGCGCGCAACCACTCGCCCCAGCTCATCGTGCTGCTCACGCTGGCCGTGACGCTGGTGACGGCGGGCGTCACCGCCTACCTGTTCGGCCTGTGGGCCGCCGTCGCCGTGGCGCTGGTCGCCGCGTTCGCGCAGGAGCTGGGCAAGCTGGCCCTCGACGCGATCGTGCAGCGCGAGATCGGCGAGAAGGTGCGCTCGTCCACGTTCGGCGTGGTCGAGGCGCTGCTCCAGCTCGCCTGGGTGTTCGGCGGGCTGGTCGGGCTGCTGGTGTCGGACTGGTCGACGGGCCCCGGCGGGCTCGCGGCGGTGGCCGTCGTGCTCGCCGTCACCCTCGGCTGGCTCCTGGTACGCCGGAGGGCGAGGGTCAAGGCCCGCGACGCCAAGCTCCACGCGGCCCAGGCGAGCCGGCCTGAGGAACCGCAGGACCCGCAGGACATGAGGCAGGACCCGCAGCAGGACTCGCGGCACGACCAGGCGAGCCGGCCGCGCAAGCCGCACGAGCCGCAGCAGGCCCAGCCGCCCGCGCCGGCCACCACCAAGCCGCTGACCAACCCGCACGGCTGACCAACCCGCACAGCGGAGCAGCCCGCACAGCGGAGCAGCCCGCACGGCTGAGCACAGCCGAGCCCGCACGGCTGGCGGCCCGAGCACGGACCGGCCGGGAAACCGTCAGCCGGGCTCGTCCAGGACCCCGGCCCCCGCGGGGCGGTCAGTCGCGGTCAGTCGAGGTCGTCGGCGACCGCGCGCAGCACCGTGGCGACCTTCTTGGCGTGGGCCGCGTCGGGGTGCTTGCCCCGCTGGTAGGACTCGGAGACGGCGTCGAGCAGCTTGATCAGGTCTTCCACGATCACGACCATCTCGTCCGGCTTCTTCCGCTTGCCCTTCGGCTTCGACTTGGCCAGCGTCGGCGGCTGCTCGAGGATCCGCACCGACAGCGCCTGCTGCCCCCTGCGTCCCTCGGCCACGCCGAACTCGACCTTCTGGCCGGGCTTGAGCGGCTCCCCGCCGGCCGGCAGCGCGGAGGAATGCACGAAGACCTCACCGCCGTCGTCGCGGGTGAGGAAGCCGAAACCCTTGTCGGCGTCATACCACTTGACCTTGCCAGTCGGCACAGGGGGGACCTCGTTCATGCTGTCGGAAAAGATGAATGGAAGTAGGTTATGCCCAGCCGGGCCGGAGAGCGACCGGGTAAATTCGCATCAGTTCCAGGCGCCGAACCAGGCGGAGAACTCCGTCAGGTCCGCCAGCGCCACATCGGCTCCGTGATCACGCAGCTCTCCCACCGTGTAAGGGCCAGTGGCGACCGTCACGCTGACGGCGCCGCCCGCTCGCGCCGCCTCGATGTCCGCGACGTGATCTCCAACATAGGCGGCCGCGCCGAAACGCGCGAGAGCCGATCCCTTTTCCGCGCCGAACACCGATCCGACGATCTCGTCCACCTCGAAGCCGAGCAGTTCGACCGTGCTCGTGGCGTCGCGCAGGTTCTTGCCGGTGACCACGATCACCCGCCCGCCCGCCTCCCTGACGGCCCGCACGGCGTCGTACGCGCCGGTCATGGCGGTGTGCACCGGGACAGCGACCTCCGGGTAGAGCTGCCTGAACAGCGTGGCCGCCGCGGGCACGTCGTGCGGCGGCAGCCAGTTGGCCAGTTCGTACTCCAGCGGCGGGCCGAGGCGGGTGATGACGGTCGCGCTGTCGATGGCGACGCCGAGCCGTTCGGCGAGCTGGTCGTAGACGGCCGCGATTCCCGAACGCGTGTCCGCCAGAGTCATATCGAGGTCGAATCCCACTGATTTCCCCACCCGTGCAGGGTAACGGGCGCCGGTATGGGACCGTTGAAGTGGGCAGAAAGGAATTACTTATCGAAGGAGCGGCCATGGCGGAAAGTCAGGAGACCAGGCCCCATCGCCCGGCACGCCCGGCCGTCCGGAAATCGGTGAGCGTGGGGCGCCGCATGGCCGACATCGCCGTGTGGACGGTGAGGGTGGTCTCGCGGACGGCCGCCCTCATTTGTGTTCTCGCGATCGTTTTCGCGATCTTTCCCGCCAATCCCGCCAACGCGCTCGTCCGGTTCGTCGAGTCCTTCGCCACGTCGCTGTCGCTCGGCCTGCACGACCTGTTCAGGCTGCCGGACGCGCGCTGGCAGGTCCTGGTCAACTACGGCCTGGCCGCTCTGGTCTGGCTGGTCATCGGGTCGGCCGCGGCGAGCCTGATCCGGCGCGTCACGCGGTAGCGACGCCGATCGGACCACCACAGGGTCCCTAGACTGGCACGAAGGTGGTGCGACGGTCTGATGAGGACGTTTCTCATTGGGTGGAGGTACTAGGAACGACATGACCAGATCGACGCGCGAGCGGATCGTCGACGAGGCCCTGCGGCTGTTCGCCGAGCGGGGCTACTCCGCCACCTCGGTGGCCGAGATCGAGGCCGCCGCCGGGCTCTCCCCTGGCGCGGGAGGCCTCTACCGCCACTTCAAGTCCAAGTACGAGGTGCTCGCCGCCGCGATGCACGAGCACGCCGCGCGCACGCGGACCCAGGTGGCCGACAGCCTGGCCACGCTCAACAGCATGGAGTCCTCGGCCGACCTGGAGCAGCGCCTGTCCCACCTGTGCCGGGCGGGCCTGGCGAAGGTGCGCGAGGAGAGCGAGCTGACCAGGGTGTTCTTCCGCGACCTGAGCCAGTTCCCCGAGCTGGTCGCGGTCGTGCGCGAGGGGCTGCTGCAGCCGATGTTCGACGCGATCACCTCGTGGTTCCGCGCGCAGCCGGAGTACGCGGAGGTCGAGGTCGACTGGACCGGCATCGGCGCGGTGCTCGGCGGCGCGGTCGTCCACTACCGGCTCTTCCAGGAGACGGTGGGCGAGTCGCCGGGCCACGCGGAGAAGGACCAGTTCGTCGCCGCCTGGGTACGGCTGGCCGTGGGCCTGCTGCCCGCGCCCGCACCGGTCAGCTGACGCCCAACAGCCGGACGGCGAGCCACACCACGCCCAGCCCCGCGAAGATCATGAACATGGTCCCGCTGACCGCGAAGAACTGCTCGAGGAAGGCGTTGAAGCCGCCGGTGCCGCCGGCCCGCAGGGCGCCGATCACCACCCCGCCCACCGCGTAACCGAAGATCGGCGCGCCGAGCCCGATCATCCGGTCCTTGAAGGAGAGGTTGTCGCTCACCAGCACGGCCACCGCGCCCGCCGCCCACACGATCGCGGGCACCTGGAAGATCGCGATCGCGGGCAGGCCGAACGGCACGAGCAGCGCGGCGAGCACGAGCAGCCCCATGCCGAGCACCTCGCGCGGGTGCTCCTTGACGAGGGTCCCGGCGTCCCCGCCGCCGGCCCCGGTCGCCCTCCGCGACCCGGCGAACGGCAGGCCGCGTCCGGCCTTCCCGGCCGGCCGTCGCCGCGCCTGCCGCCGGAAGCGCGCGACGCCAGGCGGCACGTCGTCCACGATCCGGGGGAAGACGACCGTGTCCTTCCCGGCCGGCCGTACCTCTGGTCCGGCCTGGCCCGCAGCGCGCTCCCAAGATCCGGCCTGGCCCTGGAGCCCCGCCTGGTCCTGGAGCCCGGCGGGCCGTACCTGGGGTGCGGCCTGGATCCGGGGGGCGTCGGCCGCGCCGCTCAGGCGGCGCGCCTCCCGCTCGACGAGCGCGACCGGGTCACCGAACCTGGCCAGCACCCTGGCCACCGCCTTCGGGTCGGCGCTGCCGCCGCGCTCGGCCTCGATACGGGCCCTGAGCCGCTTGACGAAGTCGAGCCGCTGATCCTGGCGCAACACGCCGTGAGCGGCGTCGGCCGCCTTGCTGACGTAGTCCAGGACGAGCTGGTCGGCCCGTTCGATCACGCAAGCCATGCTGCCCCAAACCGCCGGAACATACCATTGCCATGATGGAGTTCACCCAGTGGATCAGGGAGCGCACCGACGAGCAGCTGGGTGCGCTCGTCGCGGCGCGCCCTGAGCTGATCACCCCGGTCCCCGCCCACCTGGAGGGGCTCGCCACGCGCGCGGGCAGCCCCTCGGCGATCGGGCGCGCGCTCGACCGGCTCGACAGGTTCGCACTGGCGGTCGTCGAGACGCTGGCCGTGACCGACTCCGCGGACCGGGCGGCGCTGGGCCGCCTGCTGGAGCGGGCCGCGGGCGGCGAGGTCCCGTTCGACGACGCGCTCGAGCGGTTGCGCACGCTCGCCCTGGTCTACGGGCCGGACGAGGCGCCGCGGCTGGCCCCCGGCGTCCGCAAGGTGCTGGACGACCCCGCGGGCCTCGGCCCGCCCGTCGTCGAGGTGTTCCGGCACCACCCGCCCGAGCAGTTGGAGGAGATCGCCGACGACATCGCCCCCGGCACCGAGGGCACGGGCAAGGAGCGTCTGGCCGCGGCGCTGGCCGAGCCGGGCAAGCTGGTCGAGGAGGTCTCCCCGCCTGCCAGGCAGGCGCTCGACGAGCTGGCGTGGGGCCCGCCCAGCGGCCGGGTGCCCAACGCCCGCCGCGCCGTCCGCGTCGCCACCGCCCGCTCCCCGATCGAGGAGCTGCTGGCCCGCGGCCTGCTGGCGGCCACCGGCGAGGAGAGCGTGGCCCTGCCCCGCGAGGTCGGCCTGTACCTGCGTGAGGGACGGGTGCACCGCGACCTGTCTCCCGTGCCGCCGCCGCTGGAGGGCGCCGAGCGCTCCCGGCAGCTCGGCGACAGGACCGCCGCCGGCCAGGCGTTCACGTTCGTCAGGGCGGTGGAGGAGATGTGCGAGCGCTGGAGCCTCGACGCTCCCGGCGTGCTGCGCACCGGCGGCCTCGGCGTACGCGACCTCAAGCGCACCGCGACCCAGCTCGACCTGCCCGAGTGGGCCGCCGCGCTGGTGATCGAGGTCGCCCACGCCGCCGGGCTGCTGGGCGCGGGCGGCAGCGTCGACGGCGAGTGGCTGCCCACCCCCTCCTACGACACCTGGCGCGTCAAGTCCACTGAGGACCGCTGGGCGTCGCTGGCGGCCACCTGGCTGCACACCGACCGCGTGCCCGGCATCGTGGGCGAGCGCGACGAGCGCGACCGGCTGCTCAACGCCCTCCACCCCGACCTGCGCCGCTCCTCGGCTCCCGAGGTACGGCAGGCCACGCTGCGCGTGCTCGGCGCCGCCCCCAGCCTCGCGCCGTCCCGCGAGTCCGTGCTGCGGCGCCTGGCATGGGAGCAGCCCAGGCGCAGGGGGCCGCTGCGGGAGCAGCTGACCGACTTCACGCTCCGCGAGGCGGAGCAGATCGGCTTCACCGGTCTCGGCGCGCTGTCCACGCACGGCCGGGCCGTGCTCACGGGCTCGCCGGAGGCGGCCGCCCTCCTCGCCCCGCTGCTGCCCGAACCGGTCGACCACGTCCTGCTCCAGGCCGACCTGACGGCCGTCGCGCCCGGCCCGCTCACCAGCGAGCTGGCGCGCTGGCTGACGCTCGCCGCCGACGTGGAGTCGACGGGCGGGGCGACCGTCTACCGGTTCGGCGAGCCGTCCATCAGGCGCGCGCTCGACGCGGGGCAGGGGGCCGACGAGTTGCTGTCCATGCTGACCCGCCACTCGGCCACGCCCGTGCCGCAGCCGCTGACCTACCTGGTGACCGACGTGGCGCGGCGGCACGGCCGGATGCGCGTCGGCACGGCCAGCGCCTACATCCGCAGCGACGACCCGTCCATGCTCGACCAGCTCATCGCCGACCGGCGGTCGGCGCCGCTGCGGCTGCGGCGGCTGGCGCCCACGGTCATCGCCTCGCGCACCTCCAGGGCCGCGCTGGTCGACTCGCTGCGGGCGATGGGGTTCGCGCCCGTCGCCGAGTCCCTGGAGGGCGACGTCATCGTCACCCAGCTCGAGGCCAGGCGCACCGAGGGGCTGCCGGTCGCCAGGGCGCACTCGTCGTTCAACGGGCTCGACCCCGACGTGGTGGCGGCCGCCGTCCGCGCCATGCGGGCCGGTGACGCCCGCCGCGCCCCGCTCGACGCGCCCGACGGCGCGATCCCCCGCGGGCCCGCCACCGCCACCATCTCGGCGCTGCAGGACGCGATCCGCCAGGGCGTGCGGGTGTGGATCGGCTACCTCGACTCCCAGGGCAACGCGACCAGCCGCATCCTGGAGCCGGCGCGGATGGAGGGCGGATACCTGACGGCCTACGACGAGACGCGGGCGGCGGTGCACCGCTTCGCCCTGCACCGCATCACCGGCGTCGCCCCCGTCACCTGAGGCCCGCCAGGCTCTACCGGCCGCTTGACTCCGTCTGGAGGGCGGATCACCGTGTTAGGCGTGACCAACCACACGCTGGGCCGCCTGGCGGAGGACTCGTGGGCGCGCTTCGACGACCACGACGCCGTCTTCTACGAGGGGTTCTGGCATCGCAGTCACACGCTCGCCGCGCGTGCCAGGCGCGTCACCGGCGGCCTGGTCGAGGCGGGCGTCCGTCCCGGTGACCGCGTGGTCGTGATGATGGCGACCAGCCCCGACGTCCCTGTCGTCTACCAGGCCGTGTGGGCGGCGGGCGCGGTGGTGACCCCCGTGGTGTTCCTGGTCGGCGCACAGGAGCTGCGGCACATCGTCACCGACAGCGGCGCCGTGGCGATCGTGACCTCGCCCGAGCTGCTGGACACGGTGGAGGCGGCCGAGCCGGCGGTGCCGGTCTTCGTGGACGCCGAGAGGCTGGCCGGCGGCGCCGAGCACGGGCCGCTCGCCAGGGATCCGGGCGACCTGGCCGCCGTGATGTACACGGGCGGCACCACCGGCAGGGCCAAGGGCGTGATGCTCAGCCACGGCGGCCTGTGGCAGGTCGCGAAGGACGCCTTCGACCTGGCCTACCAGCCGGGCCTCACCCGGGCGATCGTGCCGGTCCCGCTGTCCCACGCCTACGGCCTGATCGTCTCGATCGCGGGCATGCACGCCAGGGAGCCGCAGCAGTCGGTTCTCATGCGCTGGTTCGACCCCAAGGTGTTCCTGCGGCTGGCGGCCGAGCAGCGCGTGCAGTACGGCACCGTCGTCCCCTCGATGCTGCAGATGCTGCTCGCCGAGCCGCTCGAGGACACCGCGCTGCCCGATCTGCGCCATCTCACCTGTGGCGCGGCCCCGCTGAGCCGCGCGGTGCTGGAGGAGTTCGAGCGCCGGGTGCCCAGAGTGCGGATCCTGGAGGGGTACGGCCTGACGGAGACGAGCGCCGTCACCACCTTCAACCCGCCGGGCAGGCGCAAGCCGGGCAGCGTCGGCCTGCCTCTCCCCGGCTACACGATCACGATCAGGGACGACGACGGCGAGGAGGTGGAGGCGGGCGACATCGGCGAGATCTGCGTCGCCGGCGAGTCGCTGATGCTCGGCTACTGGGGCGGCCTCGACTCCCCGGTCGTCGACGGCGAGCTGCGCACGGGCGACGTCGGCTGCCTCGACGACGACGGCTACCTGTACGTCGTGGACCGGAAGAAGGACCTCGTCATCAGGGGCGGCTTCAACGTCTTCCCCCGCGACGTGGAGGACGCGCTGAACGCCCATCCGTCGGTCGCCATGTCGGGTGTGGTGGGCCGTCCCGACCCCGTGCACGGCGAGGAGGTCGTGGCCTTCGTCCAGCTGGTGCCGGGCGCCACGGCCACCGCGGAGGAGCTGATCGCGTGGGCGAGGGAGCGCGTCGGCAGGGTGAAGTACCCCCGCGAGATCCATTTCACCGACCACGTTCCCATGACCAGTGTGCTGAAACTTGACCGGAAAGCCTTGCGTGCCCGTCTACCCTGAATGTCACTACATTTCGTGATATCTGTTGACCTTGCCGGTGAGCGAGAAGGTGACACAGTGAGCAGCGGTTACGACAGTTCGGGCGAGCAGGGCCCCTACGGCCAGGACCAGCCCTACGGCCAGCAGCAGCCGTACGGCTCGCCCTACAACAGCCAGCAGAACCCCTACGGCCCGCCGTACGGCCAGCAGCCCGGCTACGGTTACGGCTACCCGCCGCCCCAGCAGGGCCCGCGCACGCACGCGATCGTGGCACTCGTCATCAGCATCGTGCTCGCGCTCAGCTGCTACATCACCCCCGGCGGCATCGCCGGCGCGATCATGTCGGGCATCGCGCTCGGACAGGTCGACACCATGCCCGACAAGGCGCGCAACCTGCTCAAATGGACATGGATCAGCATCGGCATCAACGTCGCGCTGGTCGTCGTGGGATTCGGCGTGATCATCGCGCTGGGAGTATCAGGGAACCTGGACTAACCGCCGGTCTCCGGGTGTTGGATATGCGGTAGCCGTACCGACCCCGGAGAGATGCCTGTGAACGACGGCCCACTGATCGTGCAATCCGACAAGACCCTGCTGCTCGAGGTCGACCACGAGCGGGCCGACGAGTGTCGCAAGGCGATCGCGCCGTTCGCCGAACTGGAGCGCGCGCCCGAGCACGTCCACACCTACCGCGTCACCCCGCTGGCTCTGTGGAACGCGCGGGCCGCCGGCCACGACGCCGAGCAGGTCATCGACGCCCTCATCGGGTTCAGCCGCTACCCGGTGCCCCACGCGCTGCTGGTCGACGTGGCCGAGACGATGGCCCGCTACGGCAGGCTGCGCCTGGAGAAGGACCCCGCCCACGGCTTGGTGCTGGCCTCGACCGACCGCGCGGTCCTCGAAGAGGTGCTGCGCTCGAAGAAGATCCAGCCGATGCTGGGCGAGCGCATCGGCCACGACTCGGTCGCCGTCCACCCGAGCGAGCGCGGCAACATCAAGCAGGCGCTGCTCAAGCTCGGCTGGCCGGCCGAGGACCTGGCCGGCTACGTCGACGGCGAGAGCCACCCGATCAAGCTGCGGCAGGACGGCTGGGCGCTGCGGCCCTACCAGCAGGAGGCCGCCGACGCGTTCTGGCACGGCGGCTCGGGCGTGGTCGTGCTGCCCTGCGGCGCCGGCAAGACGATCGTCGGCGCGGCCGCGATGGCCCACGCCGAGGCCACGACGCTGATCCTGGTCACCAACACCGTCTCGGCCCACCAGTGGAAGCAGGAGCTGCTGCGGCGCACCTCGCTGACCGAGGACGAGATCGGCGAGTACTCCGGCAGCAAGAAGGAGATCCGCCCGGTCACCATCGCCACCTACCAGGTGATGACGACCAGGCGGAAGGGCGTCTACGCCCACCTGGAGCTGTTCGACGCGCGCGACTGGGGCCTGATCGTCTACGACGAGGTGCACCTGCTGCCGGCGCCGATCTTCAGGATGACCGCCGACCTTCAGGCCCGGCGCCGCGTCGGGCTCACCGCGACGCTGGTGCGCGAGGACGGCAGGGAGGGCGACGTGTTCTCCCTCATCGGCCCCAAGCGCTACGACGCGCCGTGGAAGGAGATGGAGAACCAGGGCTGGATCGCGCCCGCCGACTGCGTCGAGGTCCGGGTCACGCTGTCGGACGAGGAACGCCTGGCCTACGCGATGGCGGAGGCCGAGGAGCGTTACCGGTTCGCCGCGACCACGCCGTCCAAGACGCGGGTGACCGAGGCGCTGGTCCGCCGCCACCTCGGCGAGCAGGTGCTGGTCATCGGCCAGTACATCGACCAGCTCGACGAGCTCGCCGAGCACCTCGGCGCGCCGGTCATCAAGGGCGAGACGCCGATCAAGGAGCGGGAGCGGCTGTTCCAGGCCTTCCGCGACAAGGAGCTCCAGGTGCTGGTGGTCTCCAAGGTGGCCAACTTCTCCATCGACCTGCCGGAGGCGGCCGTCGCCATCCAGGTGTCGGGCACCTTCGGGTCACGGCAGGAGGAGGCGCAGCGGCTCGGCAGGGTGCTGCGGCCGAAGGCCGACGGCGGCGGCGCGCGCTTCTACACGGTGGTCAGCCGCGACACGGTCGACCAGGAGTTCGCCGCGCATCGCCAGCGCTTCCTGGCCGAGCAGGGCTACGCCTACCAGATCATCGACGCCGACGACGTCCACCAGTAAAGATCTCCACCAGTGAAAAGGCTCGCGCGATGACTGTCGCGCGAGCCGTCCACACCTGGAGCTAGGTCCACGAAACCCCGCGGGCCTTCAACATCGGGCCACCCCCTCACCGGCGACTGCTATCGCGATGCGACATACCCCCATGATCCGTCGAATCCACCGCAGATGCCCGGATTTTTCGGTTTTTGGGGAGGGATTACCGGGCCAGCATCCCGCCGACGAAGAGCACACCCTCGGCGACCACCCAGGCGAGCAGCGCGCCGCCGATCAGTACGGCGAAACGCGCGGGGAACAGCCACGCGCCGACGGTCATGACCGCCGCGACCACCGCGAACAGCCCCGACAGCATCGAGGCGCTGTCGAGACGGTCGGCACACGCCGCGGAGGTCTCACCGTCGGTGCAGAACGCCTCCAGCCCCCACCCGGCATACACCGACAATCCCCACAACGCCGCCAGCAGGAGGCTGGCGACCGTCGGAATGACTGGGGAGATCCTCACGCTGCCTCCTGATTAATCGATTGGAAGCTCCCGAGCCCGGGGGTAAGCTCAACGGTTCGCTGCCTTGTCTACCACCTCCGTTATCGAATGGGGAGGCGCTTTCGCATGCCCGGAAACCAGTTGGCTCCCGACATACCCACCGACGTGCTCGCCGCCGAACGCGCCCATCTGGCCGAGTCCCGCGCGGCGCTGCGGGCGATGCGCGAGCACGCCCAGTCGCTGTCCGCCGACGCGGCGGGCGACTGGGTCTCGCAGCAGATCCTGCAGTCCCTGCTCGACCAGCGCGTCGCGGCGCTCGCCGACCATCCGGACACCCCCCTGTTCTTCGGCAGGCTCGACCGGGAGGACCACGACGACCTTCCCGGCGTCATCTACGTCGGCCGCCGCCACGTCCACGACGGCACCAGCCGCCCCCTGGTGATCGACTGGCGCGCCCCCGTCTCGGGCGCCTTCTACCAGGCCAGCCCCGCCGACCCGATGGGCGTCGTACGGCGCCGCCGCTTCGGCTACCACGGCGGCGACCTGACCGCCTTCGAGGACGAGCATCTCGAAGACGGCGCCGAGCTCGGCACCTCGAAGATCCTCACCGAGGAGATCGAGCGCCCGCGCACCGGCCCCATGCGCGACATCGTGGCCACCATCCAGCCCGACCAGGACGAGATCGTCCGCGCCGCGCTGACCCAGACCGTCTGCGTCCAGGGCGCCCCCGGCACCGGCAAGACCGCCGTCGGCCTGCACCGCGCCGCCTACCTGCTGTTCACCCACCGCGAGAAGCTCGGCAGGGCCGGCGTCATGATCGTCGGCCCGAACAAGGCCTTCCTGTCCTACATCTCCTCGGTGCTTCCCGCCCTCGGCGAGGTCAAGGTCGACCAGACCACGGTCGCCGAGCTCCTCGGCGACCACGACACCCCCGAAGACCCGCTCGTGGCCGCCGTCAAGGGCGACGCCCGCATGGCCAAGGTGCTCGAGCGCGCGCTCTGGCTGCACATCGTCAAGCCCACCGAGGGCCTCGTCTACACCAGGGGCGCCTACCGCTTCCGCGTCGCCGACCACGAGGTGCGCGAGATGGTGGCCTCGCTGCGCGGCACCACCAGGTACGGCCCCGGCCGCGCCGCCCTCGCCCAGCGGCTGGCCCACCAGGTGCTGGTGCGCATGGAGCAGCGCGGCGACTCTCCCGACGACAGGGTCCAGGACGCGGTGGCCCGGTCCAAGCCGGTCAAGCAGCTGGTCGAGGCGGTATGGCCCAAGGTGACGCCCGCCCAGGTGCTCTTCCGCCTGCTGTCGGACGCCGACTTCCTGGCCGCCGCCGCGCGCTCCGACCTGACGGCCGAGGAGCAGCGGACACTGCTGTGGGGCAAGCCGTACCGGTCGTGGAAGTCGGCCAGGTGGTCGGCCGCCGACGCCGCGCTGCTCGACGAGCTCGCCGACCTCGTCGAACGCACGCCCTCCCTCGGCCATCTGGTCGTCGACGAGGCGCAGGACCTGTCGGAGATGCAGCTGCGGGCGCTTGGACGGCGCTGCCGTACGGGATCGGCCACGGTCCTCGGCGACCTCGCCCAGGGCACCACGCCGTGGTCGACCCGCTCGTGGAGCAGCGTGCTGCGACACCTCGGCCAGGACTCCGGCGAGGTCACCGAGCTCACCCTCGGCTTCCGCGTGCCCCGCGAGGTGCTCGACTACGCCGCCCGGTTGCTGCCCTCCATCGCCCCCGACCTGGCCGCCCCCCGCTCCCTCCGCCCCGGCCAGGGCTCGCTGACGGTACGGCAGAGCGGCGAGGTGGTCGAAGCCGTCCGTGACGCGCTCGCCAAGGAGGGTTCGATCGGCGTCATCGTCCCGGACGCCATGGCCGAGGCGGTGTCGCGCTCCCTCGACGGCGTCCCGCACGCCCTGCTCGGGCCCGACTCGACCGAGGAGCACCGGCTCCTGGTCATCCCCGCCACGCTGGCCAAGGGCCTGGAGTACGACCACGTCATCGTCGTCGAGCCGGCGGACATCGTCGAGGCCGAGCCACGCGGTCTGGCCCGGCTGTACGTGGTGCTCACCCGCGCGGTCACCTCGCTGACGGTGCTGCACGCCAAGCCGCTCCCGGCGCAGCTCGCGACCGCCTGACGCGCCACCCGACCAGCCCCGGCCGCCCCCTCACGCCCTCTCCGCCACGTCCCGGAGAGGGCGCCCTGAGGACCCGCGGAACGCCTCAGCAGGCGATGAGCCGCACCCGGTCGCCACAAAGGCGTGCCATGTCATCAAGATCTGAGGTCAGCATCGCCACCGGCCCTCGCTGGCGGAGAGCCATCTCCGCGACAGTCGCGTCGATGGCGTACTTGTGCCCGTGGAGACCCGCCGCCTTGAGGATGCTCGCCGATCTCCTGGCCGTCCGCTCGGTGACCGGCTCTATCCGGACTCTGGACAGCACCCACTGCAGTTGTGGAAGGTTCACCTTGGAATGAGCGACCTCCACGATGGTGTTCGCGCTGATCACGAGATCACTGCCCATCGCGTGGAAGGCCTGCAGAACGGCAAGATGCTTCCGATCATGAGCGATCCAGGCGGACAACCCTTCGGCGTCGAGAACGACGGTTTCGATATGCCCGATCATGTCGACGCCCTGGAGGGGTCGCCGAAGATCTTCGCATAGGCTGCCGCCAGCTCATCCTCGCTGAAGTCGCCGTGCTCCTCCTGGTATCGCCGCAAGTCATCGCCGAGAAGTTGGTGTCTGATCTGGCGGGCCACCGCTTCGGCCACATAGCCGGAGACGTTGTCGGTGAGCTTCTTCAGTTCGGCTACCTGCTCAGAAGGCAAGGTGACGGTGATACGAGTCGTGTCGGCCACACAATCAGCATACTGAAGTATGCGGCTACGCATGCGAAAAGGGGCGCCACCCGCGAACGGGTGCCGCCCCTTTCAGCTTGGGCAGGACTTAGAAGTCCATGTCCCCGCCGCCGGGCATGCCCGCCGGAGCAGCCGGGGTCTTCTCCGGCTTCTCGGCGATGACCGCCTCGGTGGTCAGGAACAGCGCCGCGATGGAAGCGGCGTTCTGCAGCGCCGACCGCGTCACCTTGGCCGGGTCGAGGATGCCCGCCTCGAACATGTTGACGTACTCGCCGGACGCGGCGTTGAGGCCCTCACCGGGGGTGAGGTTGCGCACGCGCTCGACCACGACGCCGCCCTCGAGGCCGGCGTTGACCGCGATCTGCTTCAGCGGCTCCTCCAGCGCCTTGCGGACGATCGCCGCACCGGTGGCCTCGTCACCCTGGAGCTCGAGCTTGTCGAACGCCTTGGTGCCGGCCTGCAGCAGGGCCACGCCACCGCCGGGGACGATGCCCTCCTCGACGGCCGCCTTCGCGTTGCGGACGGCGTCCTCGATGCGGTGCTTGCGCTCCTTGAGCTCGACCTCGGTCGCGGCACCGGCCTTGATGACGGCGACACCACCGGCGAGCTTGGCCAGGCGCTCCTGGAGCTTCTCGCGGTCGTAGTCGGAGTCGGTGCGCTCGATCTCGGCGCGGATCTCGTTGACCCGGCCGGCGATCTGCTCGGGGTCACCGGCGCCGTCGACGATGGTGGTCTCGTCCTTGGTGACGACGACCTTGCGGGCGCGGCCGAGCAGGTCGAGGGTGGCGGACTCGAGCTTGAGGCCGACCTCCTCGGAGACGACCTGGCCACCGGTCAGGGTGGCGATGTCGCCCAGCATGGCCTTGCGGCGGTCACCGAAGCCGGGAGCCTTGACGGCGACCGACTTGAACAGGCCGCGGATCTTGTTGACGACCAGGGTGGCCAGGGCCTCGCCCTCGATGTCCTCAGCGATGATCAGCAGCGGCTTGCCGGCCTGCACGACCTTGTCGAGCAGCGGCAGCAGGTCCTTGTTGGCCGAGACCTTGGAGTTGACGATGAGGATGTAGGGGTCCTCGAGGACCGCCTCCATGCGCTCGGGGTCGGTCACGAAGTAACCGGAGACGTAGCCCTTGTCGAAGCGCATGCCCTCGGTGAGCTCGAGCTCGAGGCCGAAGGTGTTGCTCTCCTCGACGGTGATGACGCCTTCCTTGCCGACCTTGTCCATCGCCTCGGCGATGAGGTTGCCGATCTCGGCGTCGCCGGCGGAGATGGAGGCGGTGGAGGCGATCTGCTCCTTGGTCTCCACGTCCTTGGCCAGCTTGGAGAGCTCCTCGCTGACGCGCTCGACGGCGGCCTCGATGCCCTTCTTCAGGGACATCGGGTTGGCGCCGGCGGCGACGTTGCGCAGGCCCTCGCGTACCAGCGCCTGGGCGAGCACGGTGGCGGTGGTGGTGCCGTCACCCGCGACGTCGTCCGTCTTCTTGGCGACTTCCTTGACCAGCTCGGCGCCGATCTTCTCCCACGGGTCCTCGAGCTCGATCTCCTTGGCGATGGAGACACCATCGTTGGTGATCGTGGGAGCGCCCCACTTCTTCTCCAGCACGACGTTGCGGCCCTTGGGGCCGAGGGTCACCTTGACGGCGTCGGCGAGCTGGTTCATACCGCGCTCGAGACCGCGCCGGGCGTCCTCGTCAAACGCGATCATCTTGGCTGCCATAAGGCTAGACCTCCCAGATGCAGGGTGGCTTGCAGCGGACCGAGCCGACGCCCGCGACGGCATGGGCCCGACTCCATTCGGCGGACCCCATCGTCTCGATCCCAGTGTCTGGCACTCTCATAACCAGAGTGCCAACGAACTGTTTAGCACTCTACCCTGCCGAGTGCAAGCGAGGCGCGCTTTCGCCCAGGTCAACCCCGCACGCGGGTCATCGCGGAGAACGCTTCGCGATCATCGCCGCTTTCGTCACGCGGCCACGCGGAGCCGTCCGCCCCCTGCCCCATGGCTCCAGAGTACGACGGGCAGGCCCGATCGGCTGACGCGGACCGGACCTGCCCGGATCGACGAAAAGGACATGACAGATCCGCACGGACTGCGCCGCCGTGTGAGCTGCCGGTGCCTTGATGGTTCTGGTTCAGACAGTCCTGACGGATTCCGCCTGGGGACCCTTCTGACCCTGGGTTATCTCGAACTCGACCCGCTGGCCCTGCTCGAGTGCCCGATAGCCGTCCATCAAGATCGCTGAGTAATGGACGAATACATCCTTACCACCGTCTACCGCGATGAAGCCGTAGCCCTTGTCCGCGTTGAACCACTTGACGGTGCCCTGCGCCACTTCCGACTCCTCTTACTGGGCTCCGGACCCCGCCCATTCACTCGCGAGATCCGCGATCGCCACGACTTATGGGGAAATCAGCCGGACGATCGCCCTCGACCATACCTGTGGCATGCCGTAGAACAACAGAGTCAATCGCCAAACTCGTTCTCGGTGTTCGTGACGGGCATTCTTGTAGTGGCCTAAAGGTTAGTCAAATATTCCATCTTCCGATGAAGAAACCCTCTCACCTGGCATGGACAACCTGCGACTTTCGGCCAGGACACCGCCGCGGAAGGGTGTCCGCGCCGCCACGCCGGGCCACTCCCGAGGCAGGGCCCGCGATTGCCGCCACACCACCCAGAAAACGGTCAAAAGTTACGAAAACGCCCGCGAGGCAATCCTCGCGGGCGTCCGTGAAGCCGGAATACGGTCAGCCGCCGGCCACGGCCGGGATGATGGAGATCTGCACTCCCTCGGGAGTGGCGCTCTCGAGGCCGTCGACAAAACGGACGTCCTCTTCGCCGACATAAACGTTGACAAAACGGCGAATCTTGCCCGATTCATCCAAAATGCGCGCGCCGATACCCGGGTAGTCGGCGTCGAGCTTCTGCAGCACCTCGCGAAGGGTGGCGCCCTCGCCGCTCACCTCGGAGCTGCCGCCGGTGTATGTGCGCAGAATGGTGGGGATCCGCACCGAAACGCTCATGACTAGTACCTTTCCTTTCAGACAGCCCAGACAGCCCAGACAGACAGCTCAGACAGCCGCGCGGAACGCGTCGAGGGACGGCCTGATCACGGCCGTGGGCGTGGCGTCGTCCGCGATCGCGTCGAGCGTCTTGAGCCCGTCACCGGTGTTGAGCACCACGGTGGTCAGCGCGGGGTCGAGCTGACCCGTCTCGACGAGCTTCTTCAGCACGCCCACCGTCACGCCGCCCGCGGTCTCGGCGAAGACGCCCTCCGTGGAGGCCAGCAGCTTGATGGCCGACACCACCTCGGCGTCGGTGACGTCCTCGACCGCCCCGCCGGTACGGCGCGCGATGTCGAGCACGTACGGCCCGTCGGCCGGGTTGCCGATGGCCAGCGACTTGGCGATGGTGTCCGGCTTGACCGGCTGGACCACGTCGTGGCCCGCCTTGAAGGCTGTGGACACCGGCGAGCAGCCGAGCGCCTGGGCCCCGAAGATCTTGTAAGGGGTGTCCTCGACCAGGCCGAGCGCGATCAGCTCCTTGAAGCCCTTGTCGATCTTGGTGAGCTGCGACCCGGAGGCCACCGGGATGACGATCTGGTCGGGCAGCCGCCACCCGAGCTGCTCGGCGATCTCGTAGGCCAGGGTCTTGGAGCCCTCGGCGTAGTAGGGCCGCAGGTTGACGTTGACGAAGCCCCACTTGTCGCCGAGCGGGTCGCCGATGAGCTCGGAGCAGAAGCGGTTGACCTCGTCGTAGGTGCCCTGGATGCCGACCAGCTTGCCGCCGAAGACCCGGGCCATGGCGATCTTCGCCTGCTCCAGGTCCGCGGGGATGAAGACGCACGCCTCGAACCCGGCCCTGGCGGCGGCCGCGGTCACCGCGCCGGCCAGGTTGCCGGTGGAGGAGCACGACAGCGTGTGGAAGCCGAAGTTGCGCGCCGCCTCGACGGCGATGGCGACCACCCGGTCCTTAAAGGAGTGGGTGGGGTTGCCCGAGTCGTCCTTCACGTACAGGTCGCGCAGGCCCAGGACCTTGCCGAGGTTGGTGGCCTGGACGAGCTTCGTCCAGCCGGGGTTCATGTTCTGCTTGCCGGCCACGTCGACGGGGACCGGCAGCAGCGAGCGGTAGCGCCAGATGTTCGCGGGTCCTGCCTCGATGTCGGCGCGGGAGACCGACCCGAAGGAGTAGGCCACCTCGAGCGGGCCGAAACACTCCAGACACGCGAAGTTGGGGCCGAGGTCGTAGCGTGCGCCGCACTCGCGGCAGGACAGAGCGACAGCAGGACCGAAGTCAAGCGACATGAAGCGAGGCCTTCCCTCATCTTCGTCTGCGACCACCCTGGCCACAGACCGGAATTGGCACCTGTCCCGGCCGGCCTCGTCACTTCACGAGCTCAGTCCGGGAGGGTTGCCGGGGCTTCGCAGGGCCGGTCCCTCCACCCCTCTGGATGAGCAATATGGAGTTATGCGAATCACCATACCCGGCCATGCTCACGACATGACCGACCGTCTCACTAACTGAGACGATACGTATCACCCAGCGCGGCCTGGACGTACTTGCGCGCCTGGTGGATCCGCGACTTGGCGGTGCCGAGCGGGATGCCGAGCTGCTCGGCCACCTCGTTGTAGTCGAGCTGGACGATGTCGCGCAGCACCAGCGCCTGGGCCAGGTCGGGCTTGTCGGCCTCCAGCGCCTCCATGGCGTCGAGCAGGTCGAGCCGCGAACCCGCGATGACGCTCACCCGGCGCACGTCGGGCTTCTGGACGGGCAGTTCGTCCGAGGTCTGCTCGGCGGCCCTGCGCTTCAGCGACCGGTAGGTGGTGCGCGCACAGTTGGCCGTCACGATGTGCAGCCAGGTGCTGAACCTGGCCCTGCCCTCGAAACGCCCGATGTTACGGGCCACCGCGAGCAAGGTGTCCTGGCACGCCTCCTCGGCGTCCTGGTGGTAGGGCAGGATGCGGGCGCAGTGGCGCAGCACGTCGGGCTCGATCCGCTTCAGGAGCTCGCCAAGCGCGCGATGGTCGCCGCCCGCGGCGGAACGGGCCAGTTCCTCGGTTAGCTCATCTAGGGCCATAGCGAGATCCTATGTTCGGGGTCATGGTGGATGTTGTGAACAGCGTTCTTGTGGCTTCCAACCGTGGGCCTGTCTCCTTCACCCTCTCCGACGACGGCGAGCTGACCATGAAGCGTGGCGGCGGCGGCCTGGTGTCGGGGCTTTCCGGAGCCGTCAGGGACGAGGGCGTGCTCTGGGTGTGCGCCGCGCTGTCCGACGGCGACCGCAGCGCCGTACGGCTGGCTCCCGGCGGCCGACTCGACCATGCCGGCTATGACACCGGCAAGCTGCGCATGCTGGACATTCCGCCCGCCACCTTCCACCGCGCCTACAACGCGGTGGCCAACTCGACCCTCTGGTTCGTCAACCACCTGCTGTACGACACCCCCAACGCCCCCCACTTCGGCACGAGGTTCACCCGGGAGTGGGACTCCTACCGCGACTACAACGGCGCGTTCGCGATGGCGCTGGCCGAGGAGGCGAGTCACGGGGCCAAGGTGATGGTGCAGGACTACCACCTGACGCTCACCCCCGCGATGCTCCGCGCCGAGCGGCCCGACCTGCGCATCGCCCATTTCAGCCACACGCCGTGGGCGCCGCCGGAGTACTTCTCGCTGCTGCCCGACGACGTCGGGCGCGAGGTGCTCGAGGGCATCCTCGGCGCCGACCACGCCGGATTCCTGACCGAGCGATGGGCCGAGGCGTTCATGGACTGCTGCAGGAGCCTGCTGGGCGCCAAGGTCGCCGACCGGTCGGTCACCCACGACGGCCGCACCACCCGCATCGGCGTGCACGGTCTCGGCGTCGACGGCGAGTCGCTGTGGAGGCGGGCCTGCGAGCCCGACGTCGAGTCGCACATGGCCGCGCTGCGCGAGCAGGTCGGCGACCGGCGGCTGATCGTCCGCATCGACCGCACGGAGCTGTCGAAGAACATCGTCCGCGGCCTGCTGGCCTACAGGGAGTTCCTGGACGCCCACCCCGAGTGGCACGGACGGGTGGTGCACCTCGCCTTCGCCTACCCATCCCGCCACGACCTGCCTGAATACCGCGAATACACTGCCGCTGTGCAACGCTGCGCCAAGGAGATCGAGGACGAGTACGCCACCGAGGACTGGGACCCCCTGATCCTCAACGTCAACGACGACTACCCCCGCTCGCTGGCCGCCTACCGGCTCGCCGACGTGCTGCTGGTCAACCCCATCCGCGACGGCATGAACCTGGTCGCCAAGGAGGGCCCCATCCTGTCCCCGCGCTGCGCGCTGGTGCTCTCACGCGAGGCGGGCGCCGCCGCCGAGCTCGGCGCGCACGCGCTCGTGATCAACCCCTACGACGTCTGCGAGACCGCCGAGGCACTGCACGCGGGCCTGGAGATGCCGGAGGAGGAGCGGGTACGGCGCGGCGCGCGACTCAATGCCGCCGCCACCGCGCTGCCACCGCGACGATGGCTCGGCGAACAACTTGCCTGCCTCTGACCGCTTGACCAGAGACCGGATCACCTGGCTCGTCTACCTCCAGCTCGCCGTCTTCGCGACGTTCATGTACGGCCTCAGCGCCGCCCTGCCCCTGCTGCGCGCCGACCTCGGTGTCTCCGCCACGGTCGGCGCCCTGCACGGCACCGCCATGGCCGCCGCCACCATCGCGGCGGGGGCGGCGATCCCCCTCCTCACCCGCAGGTACGGCAGGCGCGCCACAGTCTGGATCGGCCTGGCGGGCATGAACGCGGGCGTCGTCACCGTCGTGGCGGTCCCCGCGTTACCCGGCACCCTCACGGGCTTCGCGCTGGCGGGCGGCTTCGGCTCGGTCATGCTCTACACCGCGATGGCCGTCCTCAGCGACCATCAGGGGCCGGCCGGCCCGGCGGCCATCAGCGAGGCCAACGCGATCGCCGTCGTCGTCGGCATGGCGGCCACCCTGCTGGTCAGCCTGGCGGCGCAGTCGGTCCTCGGCTGGCGGGCGGCCCTGCTGCTCACCCCGCTCCTGTCCGGGCTGCTGGCGCTCACCATGGGCGGGACCAGGCTGGGGGCGGCGCAGGAGCGCACGGCCAGGCTCACCGGCCGGCCCGACTGGCGCTTCCACGTGGCCTGCGCGGTGCTGTTCTGCTGCGTGGCCATCGAGTTCTCCTTCAACCTGTTCGGCGCCGAGCTGCTGGCCGGCCGTACGGGGCTGAGCGCGGCGACCGCGGCCACGGGGCTGACCGCCTTCATCGGCGGCCTCGCGGCCGGCAGGTTCGCGGGCGCGCGACTGGCGCTGCTGCTGCCGTCCACGACGCTGCTGGTGTGCGCGCTGGCCGTGACGGGAGCCGGCTGGCTGCTGTTCTGGCTCGGCACCAGGCCGCTCGTGGCCTACACCGGCCTGGTGATCAGCGGTCTGGGCGCCGCCATGCACTTCCCGCTGGCGATGGCCGGGGTGATCGCCGCCTCCGGCGACCGCCCCGGTCTGGCCGCGGCGGCCGCCCCCGTCTGGGCGGGGCTGGCCATGGGCGCCGGGCCCTTCGCGCTCGGCGCCCTCGCCGACGGGTACGGCACGCACACCGCGTTCGTCATGGTGCCCGTACTGGCCGCTCTGGCCGCGGCCGGCGTGCTCAGCGCCAGACGGCCCGCGTGAGAGCGGCGTTCAGCCCCGGCGTCGACCACTGGTCCACGACGAGGATCTTCGACGCGGGCAGGTACCAGATCCGCTGCGGGTAGGTCACGCTGGTCGGCTTGCCGCTCGGGGTGTGGCAGGTGATCTTCCACTGCCGGTAGTACGCCTTGTGCCCGGCACCGACCGGCCTGAGCTCCGACACCTGCGGCTTGACCGGCATGGGCGAGGAGTAGTAGCGCCTGTCGCGCACGCACTCCATCACGCCGCTGCTCGGGTGGTACGGCTCGTCGACCCGGAACGGGTTTCCCTCGGTGGCGTACCGGATGTACTGCGGACCCATCAGCCAGAACCCCTGGCACTCGGTGGCGCGCCTGGAGCAGGACCCGGTGATCACGTGGACGGCGCCGGAGTCGGCCTTCTCGACCTTCCACGAGGCGGGCAGCGTGATCGTGGCGCCCCGGTAGGTCACCGACTGCGTGGCGCCGGCAGAGGCTCCGGCGGGGGCTCCGGCAAGGGCGCCGGCGGGGGCTCCGGCGGGGGCTCCGGACAGGGCGAGGGAGGCCGTCACGGCCAGTGTCATCAGCATGATCGCGAAGCTAGTCCGCCCCGGTTGCAGCGGAATGGCGGATGGCTTTCACCAGGTCGGCCAGCAGCGCGACGACGCCGTCGGGCCCGTCGACGACCAGGTCGGCGCGCTCGGCGAGCTCGGTCACCTCGGCCGAGCCGCTGCACACCGTCACCCCCGGCAGACCGGAGGCCCGCACCGCGCCGAACGCCGCCAGGTCGCCCAGGTCGTCACCCGCGAACAGCACCGCACGCGCCACCCGCTCGGCCAGGAACAGGTCGAGCGCGTGGCCCTTGTCCATGCCGGGTGGCCGCAGCTCGAGCACCATCCGGCCGGGCTCGACCACGAGGGAGTGCGCCGCCGCCAGCTTCGCGAGCGGGTCGCGCAGCAGCTCCAGCGCCCTGGCCGGATCGGGGGCGCGCCTGGTGTGCACGGCCACCGCCCGCTGCTTGTCCTCGATCGTGACGCCCTCGACGCGGTCGACGATGCGGGGCAGCTCCGCCTTCGCCCGCATGACACCGGGCGGTGGCGGCGGGGCGCTCACCCTGCCGCCCTCCCACCGCTCGAACCCGTAGTGACCGAGCACGACCAGCCCTGGGACCTTCTCCAGCCCCTGGCCGTACTCGAGGACGGTGGCGGCGGGCCGGCCGGTCACGATGACCACCGCCCCCACCAGACCGCCCAGCTCGACCAGGACGGCCGGAGCGTCGGGATGGATCCTGGCGTCACGGGGGTCGGGCACGATCGGCGCGAGGGTGCCGTCGAAGTCGAGCCCGATCACCGCGCCGTCCGGATCACGCACAATGGCTTGGATTCCTGGATTGCTCATCACGCGGCTCGCCGTACCCAGGCAGTCAGGGGCGCATTCCAAGCCGGCGGGCCGCGCGCTCCCTCTGGCGGGCGGCGCGCAGCCGCCTCAGGCGCTTGACCAGCATCGGGTCGTGCTCGATGGCCTCCGGCCTGTCGATGAGATCGCCCAGCAATTGGTAGTAGCGGGTGGCGGAGAAGCCGAAGGCGTCGCGGATCGCGTGCTCCTTGGCACCCGCGTGGCGCCACCACTGGCGTTCGAAGGCCAGGATCTGCAGGTCGCGCTCGGACAGGGGGCGTGGCGGTTTCCGGGCAGCACCGTCGCCGGCGACCGGTGCAGTGTCCATGGGTCTCCTCCTCGGTCGGCGCGGCCCGTGGCCCATCGTAATGTGCGGAGTGCGGCTGTTCACGGCGGTTGGGGAGACGTACAGTCGCGAAGTGTGAGCCCAGTCATCACGCTTCTCACCGACTACGGACTCGAGGACGGATACGTGGCCGCCTGTCACGGGGTGATAGCGGGGATCGCTCCGCAGGCCCGCGTGATCGACGTGTGCCACCTCGTGCCTTCGGGGGACGTCCGCAGAGGTGCCGCGATCCTCGCCCAGACCATCCCGTACCTGCCCACGGGCATCCACGTCGGGACCGTCGATCCCGGCACGGGCGGCGCGCGCCGCGCCGTGGCCGTCGAGGCGGGCGCGCGCGTCTTCGTCGGCCCTGACAACGGACTGCTGTCCTGGGCGATCACCGCCAGCGGTGGTGCCACGGCCGCCTATGAGGTCGCCAACGCCGAGCTGTTCCTCAGCCCCGTCTCGCCGACCTTCCACGGGCGCGACGTGTACTCGCCGGTGTCGGCGCACCTGTGCGCGGGACGCAAGCTGCCGGAGGTCGGCCCCGAGCTCCCGCTGGACCGGCTGGTGTCGCTGCCGTCGCCCGTCACGTACGTGCGCGAGGGCGCGGTGGAGGGCGAGGTCGTCTCCGTGGACAGGTTCGGCAACACCCAGCTGTCGATCGCGGCCGACGACCTGGCGGCGGTCGGGGTGCTGGTGGGCGACACGCTGTCGGTGTGGCTGGGGCGGCGGCAGGTGTCGCTGCCCTACCGGGAGTCGTTCGCGGCGGTGCCGCCGGGAGAGCTGGTGGCGTTCACGGACTCGGCGGGGTTGATCGCGCTCGCCGTCAACTCGGGTGACGCGGCACAGCGGCTGGGACTTCCGCCGGGGGCCCATGTCCGGCTGTGCGCGCTCCACTGACTCCTGCGACAAAACCGGTCTCATGCGGTTGAAGAGTAAGAAGAGGTAGTTACACCGCGTATCGGGCTGTTTACCGAACCGTCGGATTGCACCATCGTGCGCGTGCCAGAATGCACGGCACCGAAGCGTCCCCCTCCTCCCGGTTCGAGGCCGACGTGATCCGACTGTCCATCGCCCTCATCCCCATCATCGCCATGACCTGGGCGCCGGCGGAGCCGCCGGTGGCCGAGCGATGGCGGGCATGGCCGGCCTCCGAGGTCTTCCCCGCGAGGCTGCCCGGCACCACCCCCTCAGGCGCCCGCACCGCCTACGTCCTGGCCGGCATCGCGCCCGAAGCCCCGTGCGCCCGCGCCTTCCATCCCGGCGCCCTGCTGCGCGGCTGCCTCACCGCCCTTCGCGCCACCTACGTCGACACCACCCAGACCTTCGTCGCCACCGCCGGCGTCGCCGTGCTCACCGGCGCTCCCCCGCCGCCCGCCGAGCGGGGAGATCCCCGGCCCGCGACCGTCACGCCGTACACGGTGCCCGGCGGGCCCGCCGAACTGTTCGGGACCCGCCAGTACATCACCGGCGCCCGGATCGGCTCAGGCCCGCGCTACGTGGTCATGACCGCCGCCGGATACACCGACGGCCGGCCGTACACGAAGGGCCAGGGCGCGCCGCCGCGGCTGCGCGGCATGGCGCGGGAACTGGCGACGGCGCTCCACCGGCGGCTCACCGGATGAGGCGGGCCTTCGCCGCCGCCCTGCTGGCGGCCCTGCTCACCATCAGCACGCCCACGGTCGCCGACGAGGTCGGCGCCACGGCGCGCGAACGGCAGTGGCAGCTCGCGCCGCTGCGCATGGCGGAGGCCTGGCGTGTCACCAGGGGTGGCGGCGTCACGGTGGCCGTGCTGGACACCGGCGTCGACGCCCGCCATCCCGACCTCACGGGCGCGGTGATCAAGGGCCCGGACCTCACCGGACAGGCCGCGAGCGGGGCCCGCTGGGGCCACCACGGGACCGCGATGGCCAGCCTCATCGCCGGCCGCGGCCACGGCGAGGGCCGGGACGCCGGGGTGCTCGGCATCGCGCCCGAGGCGACCGTGCTGTCGGTGCGGGTCACGCTGGAGAACGACGATCCGCGCCGCGAGTTCCAGCGCACCAGGGCCAGCGGCCAGGACGCGCTGGCCAGAGGCATCCGCTACGCGGCCGACCAGGGCGCGCAGGTGATCAGCATGTCGCTCGGCGGGGGCAGCGGCACGTGGGAGGGTTCGGCCGCCGAGGAGGAGGCGGTGCAGTACGCGCTGGCGCGCGGCGCGGTGCTCGTCGCGTCGGCCGGCAACGACGGCGACGGCCCCAACAGGAAGAACTTCCCCGCCGCCTACCCCGGGGTGATCGCGGTCGGCGCGGTCGACAGGAAGCTGCGGGTGACGCCCTTCTCCAACCGCCGGCCCTACCTGTCGGTGGTCGCACCCGGCAAGCAGATCGTCAGCGCCGACGGCCCCCGCTCCTACGTGATCGGCGACGGCACCAGCTCGGCCGCCGCGATGGTGGCGGGCATCGCGGCGCTGATCAGATCCGCCTACCCGCGGCTCACGCCGCTGCAGGTACGGCGGGCCATCGAGAGCGGCGCGGGCGGGCGGGGGCACAGCAGCGCCTACGGCCACGGCGTGGTCGACGCGGCACGGGCGCTGGCCGAGGCACGCCGCCTGAGTGATCGGGAGCCGCCGGCCGCACGCAGGGCGCTGCCCTACTTCGGCGGCGGCCCCGCGGCTCCCGTCCCCGACTCCAGGCCGCTGGTGATCACCGTGCTCGTGCTGGCGGCCGCCGCGCTGGCGGTCAGGACAGTGGCGCGCAGCAGGCGGCGGCACCGCTAGTACCGAGCAAGCGCTTGTGTGATACTGCTGCACATGACGTGGTTCGACGGCACCGCCCTGCTCGGCACCCGGTGCACGACCTGCCAGGCCGTCTTCTTCCCCCCACACCACGGCTTCTGCCGCGATCCGTGGTGCGAGGGCGAGGAACTCGTGGAGCACCGGCTGTCCCGGCGCGGCACCGTGTGGTCCTACACCAACGCCTGCTACCCGCCGCCGCCGCCGTTCGTGACGGCCGAGCCGTACGAGCCGGTGACGCTCGCGGCGGTGGAGCTCGACGAGGAGCGCATCGTCGTCCTCGGTCAGGTGAAGGACCTGACGGTCGACGACCTCAGCGTCGGCATGGCGCTGGAGCTGACCGCGGGCACGCTCGCCGACGGCGCCCCGGTGTGGATGTGGGGGTCGCCGCGATGAGCGTCGTCGTGATCGGCGCGGGCATGCACCCGTGGGGCAAGCAGGGCAGGCCCTTCCACGAGTACGGCGTGGCCGCCGCCAGAGCCGCCCTGGCCGACGCCGGTGTCGCGTGGCGCGACGTGCAGTACGTCGTGGGCGCGGACACCATCAGGAACGGCTACCCCGGCTTCGTCGCGGGCGCCACCTACGCCCGCGTGCTCGGCTGGTCGGGCGCCCGCATCGCCTCCTGCTACGCCGCCTGCGCCTCCGGCGCCCAGGCGCTCGACCTGGCCCGCACCGCCATCCTGGCGGGCCGCTGCGAGGTCGCCATGGTCATCGGCGCCGACGCCGCCCCCAAGGGCTTCTTCACCCCGGTCGGCGGCGACCGCCCCGACGACCCCGACTGGCTGCGCTTCCGGCTCCTCGGCGCCACCAACCCCGCCTACTTCGCCCTGTCCGCCCGCCGCCGCATGGCCCTGTACGGCTCGACGCCGGCCGACTTCGCCGCGGTGAAGGTCAAGAACGCCCTCGCCGGCTCGCTGAACCCGTACGCCCGCTACCGCAAGCAGGTCACGGCCGAGGAGGTCCTCGCCTCCCCCATGGTCGCCGACCCGCTGCGGCTGATGGACATCTGCGCCACCTCCGACGGCGGCGCGGCGCTCGTGCTCGCCTCGGCCGCTTACGCGCGCAGGATCGGCGCCGCGCGTCCGGTGACGCTGGCCGCGGTCTCGACGGTCACGCCCACCTACCCCAAGACCGTCCTGGACCTGCCCGACTTCGCCACCGACCCGCCCGTCCGCGAGAGCGTCCCGTTCCGCGCCGCTCTCGCAGGGGCCGCCTACGAGGAGGCCGGACTCGGCCCGCGCGACCTGTCCTTCGCCGAGGTCTACGACCTGTCCACCGCGCTCGAACTCGACTGGATGGAGGACCTCGGCCTGTGCGCCCCCGGCGAGGCCGACAAGCTGCTGCGCGCGGGCGACACCGCGCTCGGCGGCCGCGTCCCGGTGAACCCCTCGGGGGGGCTGGCCTCCTTCGGCGAGGCGATCCCCGCGCAGGCCATCGCCCAGGTCTGCGAGCTGACCTGGCAGCTGCGCCGTACGGCGGGCCCGCGGCAGGTCGAGGACGCCCAGGTGGGCATGGCGGTGAACCAAGGACTGTTTGGTCATGGTTCAGCGGTTATCGCTATGAGGTGACCCGGATTGAACCCTTCGCCCCTGGCATGTTCTACTTGAACACGGAAAGTAACAACGTGACTACGGAGCGTCACGGATCCGGCGCTCTGGCACCTTGCTTCAGGGGGAAATACCAATGATCCGTTCCATTATCGTCGCTGCCGCTCTGGCTGGACTCGCGGTGACCGGGCCTGTGTGCTCCGCTTCGGCGGAGGTCTTCTACGGACCCGATCCCGCCAGCGACAGCGTCAGCAGCGAGAGCACCGAAACCACCAGCACCTCCAGCAACACCTCGACCGACAGCAACAGCGACAGCAGCACCGACGCCGACACCGCCGGCGTCACGGATGCCGACACCGACAGGGACGCCGCCACCGACGCCGACACCAACACCGACGCCGCCACCGACGCCGAAACCGATTCCGCCTCGGGCGCCGGTTCATCCTCGGGCACCGGTTCATCCTCGGGCACCGGTTCATCCTCGGGCGCCGATGCCGACAGCGACGCCGACGCCGCCACGGCCACCGACGCCGATGCCGACAGCGACGCCGAGACCGACGTGACAGAAGCCGAGACCGACGCCTGAACCGACACGGACACCGCGGCACCCGCCGCCATGAAGTAGGCGGGAGCAGCAGAGGCCCCCCACCCGAAGACGGGTGGGGGGCCTCTCACGCGTGGCTCAGCTCGCGTGCACCACGTCGTGCGTCTCGGCGAAGTGGCACGCGCTCTCGTGGCTCGTGCCCGGCCAGATCTGCAGCGGCGGCTCCTGCTCGGCGCAGATCTCCTGCGCCTTCCAGCAGCGGGTGCGGAAGCGGCAGCCCGACGGCGGGTTGGCCGGCGAGGGCGGGTCACCCTGGAGGATGATCCGCTCGCGCTGCTCCCTGCCCTCGGGGTCAGGCACCGGCACGGCCGACAGCAGCGCCTGCGTGTAGGGGTGCGCGGGCCGGTCGTAGATCTCGCTGTCCTTGCCGAGCTCGACGAACTTGCCCAGGTACATCACCCCGACCCGGTCGGAGATGTGGCGCACCACCGACAGGTCGTGGGCGATGAAGATGTAGGCCAGGTCGAACTCGTTCTGCAGCCGCTCCAGCAGGTTGATGACCTGCGCCTGGATCGACACGTCCAGCGCCGACACCGGCTCGTCGCAGACGATGACCTCCGGCTGGAGCGCCAGACCCCGGGCGATGCCGATGCGCTGCCGCTGGCCGCCGGAGAACTGGTGCGGGTAGCGGTTGACGTGGTCGGGGTTGAGGCCGACCACCTCGAGCAGCTCCTGCACCTTCCTGCGGCGGTCACCCTTCGGCGCGACCTCGGTGTGGATGTCGAACGGCTCGCCGATGATGTCGCCGACGGTCATCCGGGGGTTCAGCGAGGTGTACGGGTCCTGCATCACCATCTGGATGTTGCGGCGCATCCGCTTGAGCTCGGCGCCCCTGGCGGCGGCGATGTCCCTGCCGTTCACCCTGACCGAGCCCGACGTCGGCCGCTCCAGCGCCATCAGGAGCTTGGCCAGCGTCGACTTGCCGCAGCCCGACTCGCCGACGATGCCGAGGGTCTCGCCCTTGTGCAGATCGAAGGAGACGCCGTCGACGGCCTTGATCGCGCCGATCTGCCGCTTGAGGACGATGCCCTGAGTCAGCGGGAAGTGCTTGACCAGGTCGCGGACCTCGAGGATCGGCTCACCCACGGCTGCCATCGAGGACCTCCCTCCAGTAGTGGCAGGCGCTGCCGCGCACGCCGCTGATCTCGTAGAGCGGGGGGGCGTCGGTCACGCAGTTGTCCTGCCGGTAGGGGCACCGGGGGTGGAACGCGCAGCCCGACGGCATGTCGAGCAGGTTGGGCGGCAGGCCCTTGATCGCGTACAGCTCCTGGCCCTTCATGTCGACCCTGGGGATCGAGTCGAGCAGGCCCTTGGAGTAGGGGTGCGCGGGAGCCTTGTAGATGTCGTAGACCGGGGCGTTCTCGACGATCCGCCCGCCGTACATGACCGAGATCTTGTCCGCGACGTCGGCGACCACGCCGAGGTCGTGGGTGATCAGGATCAGGCCCATGTTGCTCTCGCGCTGGAGCTCCGCCAGGAGCTCCATGATCTGGGCCTGCACGGTGACGTCGAGCGCGGTGGTCGGCTCGTCGGCGATCAGCACCTCGGGGTCGAGCGCGATCGACATCGCGATCATGATGCGCTGGCGCATACCGCCGGAGAACTGGTGCGGGTAGTCGTTCACCCGCTGCCTCGCCGCCGGGATGCGCACCCGGTCCATCAGCTCGACGGCCTTCTTCATGCCGTCGCGCTTGCTCATCCCGCGGTGCACGCGGAACATCTCGCTGATCTGCCAGCCCACGGTGAAGACCGGGTTGAGCGCCGAGAGCGCGTCCTGGAAGATCATGGCGATGCGCTCGCCGCGGATCTGGCTCCTGGCCTCCTCCGACAGCTTCAGCAGGTCGGTGCCGTGGAAGCGGATCTCCCCCTGGGGGATCTTCGCCGGCGGCATGTCGAGGATGCCCATGATCGCCTGTGCGGTCACGGACTTGCCCGACCCCGACTCTCCGAGGACGGCCAGCGTCTCGCCGGCGCTCAGCGAGTAGCTGACGCCGTTGACCGCCCTGACGACGCCCGCCCTGGTGTGGAACTCCACGTGGAGGTTGTCCACAGCCAGCAGCGGCTCGTTGCCCAGCCCTCCCTCGGCTGGCAACACGTCGATTGCCGACTTCTTCTTCATCGCGAATCCCCCCTCTCTATCGCAGCTTCGGGTCGAGTGCGTCGCGTACGGCGTCGCCGATCATGACGAAGCTCAGGACCGTGATGCTCAGGAAGACCGCCGGGAAGATCAGCGGCTCCGGAGCCATGAGGAACCTGTTGCGCGCGTCGGCGATCATCAGACCCCACGAGATGTTGGGCGACTGGATGCCGACCCCGAGGAACGACAGCGCCGCCTCGCCCGCGATGAACACGCCCAGGTTCATCGTGCAGACCACGATGACCGGTGCCAGCGCGTTGGGCAGGATGTGCCGGACCGAGATGCGCCACGGGCTCGCGCCCAGCGCCCGCGCCGCGGTGACGTAGTCCTGGTTCTTGGCGGTGATGACGGCCGCGCGCATGATGCGCAGCACCATCGGCCAGGCCAGGATCGCCAGCGCGATCACGACGGTCCAGACGCCCGCTTTGTCCCTGCCGACGACCGACAGCAGCAGCAGCGCGCCGAGGATCGAGGGGATGGCGAAGAAGATCTCGGCCACGCGGGAGAGGATCACGTCCACGTAGCGGCCGTAGAACCCGGCGATCAGGCCGAGCGTGCCGCCCACCAGGCCGGTCACGAGCGAGGTCAGCACACCGACGAGGATCGAGACCCTCGCGCCGTGGATGACGCGCGCGTAGGTGTCGCACCCCTGGTTGTCCAGGCCGAACCAGTGGGCCGAGCTGATGCCCTGGCGTGCGTCGGCCAGGTTGCAGGCGCTGGGGTTCTGCGGCGCGAAGACGCTGGGGAAGAACGCCATCAGGACCAGCACGACCGCGATGAGCGAGCCGGCCACGAAGACCTTGTTCCTGCGCAGGTCGTACCAGGCGTCCGACCAGAGACTGGCCGGCTTCCTCTCCTTCGGCTTCCTGCGCGAGGGCGCCTTGGGCGCCGTGACGGTGTTCGTGTCACTCATAGCGGATCCTGGGGTCTAGGACGGCGTACAGCAGGTCGACGATGAGGTTCGCGAGCAGGTACACGAGAACGAGAACCGTGACGATGCCGACGACGACGGCGTTCTCGCGCCTTGCGACCGACTGGAAGAGCTGCTGCCCGATCCCGTTCAGGTTGAAGATGGCCTCGGTGATGACCGCGCCGCCCATCAGCGAGCCGAGGTCGGCGCCCAGATAGGTGATCAACGGGATGAGCGAGTTGCGCAGCGCGTGCCTGCCGAGAACCCTCCGACGGGGCATGCCCTTGGCGACCGCCGTACGGATGTAGTCGGCCCTCAGGGTCTCCATGAGACTGGTCCTGGTGAGCCGGACCAGGTAGGCGATCGACGTGCCGGCCAGCACGAAGCCCGGCACGAGGAAGCTGCGCCACCCCGCGTCGGTGCCGGAGATGGGGAAGAAGTCGATGCCCGCCGAGGTCTTGAGCTTGACGCCCAGGACGAGCTGCAGGACGAAGCCGCTCACCAGCGTGGGGACCGACACCAGCAGCAGCGTGAGGGCCAGGATGGCGTGGTCCTCCCAGCGGCCGCGGCGGAGGGCGGCGAGCAGGCCCAGACCCAGGCCGACGATCGCCTCGATGACGAGGGCGGTGACCGCGAGCTGGATGGTGACCTGGAACTTTCCGGCGAACAGGTCGGAGACCTGCACGCCCTGGAACGTCTCGCCGAAGTCGCCGACGAAGATTCCTGAGATGTAGTGCCAGTACTGGACGATCAGCGGATCGTTGAGCCCGTACTGCTCGCGCAGCTGCGCCGCGAGCACGGGGTCGATGCGGCGTTCACCGCCCAGGATGGCCACGGGATCGCCGGGCAGGGCATAGACGGTGCAGAAGATGAGGAATGTGGAACCCAGTAGAACAGGGATCGCCTGGAGCAGGCGCCTGATCACGTAGCGGCCCATGATGTCTCCCGATCATTGCGAAGGGCAGCCCGGCAACCTCCGGGCTGCCCTTCAGTTGTTCAGGGCCCCTCGGAACGGCATCTGGTGGACGCCCGCCCGAGAGTGCGGGTCATGGTCAGGAGGCCCGCTCGACCTTGGCCAGGTCGATCCGCTCGAACGGGTCGATGGTCACGTTCTTGACGTTCTGCGAGTAACCAGCGTTGGTCTGGTAGAAGTACACCGGCACGTACGGCATGTCCTTCACCAGCAGGTCGGCCGCCTGCTGGTAGAACGTGATGCCCTCCTGGTCGGTCTTGGCGGAGTCGCCCTTGACCAGCAGGTCGTCGAAGTCCTTGTTCGAGTAGCGGCCGTGGTTGGAGCTGCCGCCGGTGCCGTAGATCGGACGCAGGTAGTTCTCCATGGACGGGTAGTCCATGATCCAGGCCATGCGGAAGGCGCCGCCGACCTTGCCCTTGTCCAGCTCGTCGAGGATGGAGGCGAAGGACTCGTAGGACTCGGCCTTCACGTCGACGCCCAGGTTCTGGCGCAGGTTGTTGGCAGCGGCCTCGATCCACTCCTTGTGGCCGCCGTCACCGTTGTAGGCCAGGGTGACGGGGCCCTTGCCGCCACCGTTCTTGTCCCACAGCTCCTTGGCCTTGGCGGGGTCGTAGACGCACGCGGTGCAGGCGCCCTTGCGGTAGCCGGCCACGATGGGGCTGACGAAGTCGTCGGCGGGCACGCGGGTGCCGGAGAAGACCTGCTCGGTGATGGTCTTCCGGTCGATCGCCATCGAGAGGGCCTTGCGCAGCTCGACGTTCTTGGCCCACGCCTCGCCGTTCTTGGTGTTGAAGCCGAAGTAGCCCACACCGGAGGACGGCTGCTCGATGTAGCGGTCGCCCAGCTCCTGCTTGGCGGTGGCGATGGCCTCGGGCGGCAGCTGGTCCATGATGTCCAGGTTGCCGGCCCGCAGCTCGTTCCACGCGGTGCCGAGGTCACTGAAGATCTTGAAGTCGACCGCGTCGACCTTCGCCTTGCCCTCGACGAACTCGTCGTAGCGCACGAGCGAGATGGTGGTGTCGGTCGCGGGCTTGAACGGCTTGGCCATCTTGAAGGGACCGTTGCCGATCGGGTTCTCGCCGAACTCCTTCTTGATGCCGCCGTTGCCGTCGAAGGCCACGCTCGGCATCGGCATGAAGGTGGTGTAGCCCAGCATCGTCTTGAAGCCCGAGTAGGGGTGGGCCAGCGTGACGGTGAAGGTCTTGTCGTCGACGACCTTGAGGCCCGCGAGGGTCTTGGCCTTGGGCTCGGGGGCCTTCTGCGGGCCCTCCTCGCCGTCCGGGTCGAGGGGGGCGACGTCGTCGTAGCCCTCGACGGCGGAGAAGAAGTGGCCGCCTTCCTGGACGTTGGGGCCGTAGGCGGCGGCGTTCCAGGCGTCGACGTAGCTCTTGGCGGTGACGGCCTCGCCGTTGTGGAACTTGTAGCCGTCCTTCAGCTTGATCGTCCAGACCTTGGACTCGGCGTCAGGCTCGATCGACTCCGCGCCACGGAGGACGACGTTCTTGTCCTTGTCGTAGTCGACAAGTCCGACGAACAGCGCGTTCAGCACCTCGGCACCACTGGTGTCGTTGGTGTTGGTGGGGCTCAGCTCGTGCTGCGGCTTGGCGATCTCGACCCTGACCGGCTGGGCGGCGGACCCTCCGCTGGAGTTGCCGGTCGTCCCACCGCCGCCCCCGCCGCACGCGGCGACCGCGACGGCCAGAAGCGCGGTACCGGCGACGATCTGTGCGCCCTTAGTAACACGCATTAGTAGATTTTCCTCCCTCTACAGGTGGGCGTAAGCGCTGAGCTGCGAAGTCCTAGGCAGCCTGACGGAGGAGCCTTGTCTGTCCCCCGGGTTTGGCTGACATGGTCAAACCAGCTGACGCCCTGCCAGTCGATCGCGACTATCCCTCACTACTTGCCACCAGCGAGTCTCTGGCACATTGCAGTTCGGTCACACGTCTGCGAGTCCGGCGTCACACCCATCCGCCCACCGGTCGTGGGGGGACCCTCATGAGGACAAACCGGTCATTATGGGATGAGCAAGGCACCTGAATCGTCGAGTCAAAATACACCTCATCGGACAGTGCTCTCACCACAGGCACACCGCGAGCGCTCCTGGGCTACCGTTGACCAAGTCTTGGACCGGACATGGAACCCGACCTCCCCAAGGCGACGTCCAACTCTCTGCGGCAAACCGCCGCGCGAAGCACCCCACCTACCAGGATCCAATAGAGTCCTTGCCATGAGCCAGCCGGAATCCGCGGTCGCGGACGCCCAGGCGGGCGGCCGCAGCGGAGAACCGCTGAGCAAGCTCGCCAAGCGATACGGGCTTCGCCGTGCCATCGCACGGCCGAGGTTCCACGCCTACCTGCGCCAACTCTGGGAGCGGCGACACTTCATCAAGACGTACGCGACCTCGCGCAACGTCTCGAAGTACAGCAGCTCGGCACTCGGCCAGCTGTGGCAGGTGCTGACGCCGCTGCTGAACGCCGGCATCTACTACCTGATGTTCGGCCTCATCCTCGGCGGCAAGGGCACCATCGAGAATTACACGGCCTTCCTCCTGACGGGGATGTTCGTCTTCACCTATACACAGCGGTCGGTGACGGCGGGCGCCAAGTCGGTCTCGGGCAACCTCTCGCTGATCAGAGCCCTGCACTTCCCGCGCGCGGCGCTGCCCCTGGCGTACACGATCCAGGAGCTCCAGCAGCTCGTCATCTCCATGGGCATCCTGCTGGCGATCGTCGTCGTCACCGGCGAGTTCCCCACCCTGCTCTGGCTGATGATCCCGGTCGCGCTGCTGCTGCAGACGATGTTCAACGTGGGCGCCAGCCTGGTCATGGCCCGCGTCGGCTCCGCCGTGCGCGACATGAACCAGCTGCTGCCCTTCATCATGCGCACCTGGCTGTACGCCTCCGGCGTCTTCTTCTCCATCCAGGAGAAGGTGGTCTCACCCGACGGCGCGGGCCTGCCGCAGTGGGTGGCGGACATCATGTACGCCAACCCCGCGGCCTCGTACATCGAGTTCATGCGCGACATCCTGATCGACGACCACAGCCCCCGTCCGTGGGTCTGGATGAGCTGCGTATTCTGGGCAGTGTTCGCACTCGCCTTCGGCTTCTGGTACTTCTGGCGCGCCGAGGAGAGGTACGGCCGTGGCTGAGCTGACGGAGGAGCTGTCCCAAGTGAAGGCTGAGGAGCCCGGCGTCCCCAACAAGGACGTCAGGGTCCACCCCAACCCGGAGCCCCCCGCTCCCACGACGGGTACTCCCACCGTCATCGTCGACGACCTCCACATCGTCTACCGCGTCTACGGCGCCACCTCCGACCACGAGAAGGGCAACGCGGTCAACGCCCTCATGCGCATGGTCAAGCGCCAGGGGCGGCCGCAGATGAAGGAGGTCCACGCGGTCAAGGGCGTCACGTTCGTGGCCTACCACGGCGACGCCATCGGCATCGTGGGCCGTAACGGCTCGGGCAAGTCCACGCTCCTGCGGGCCATCGCGGGCCTGCTGCCGCCCCACTCGGGCGCGGTCTACACCGACGGCCAGCCGTCCCTGCTCGGCGTCAACGCCGCGCTGATGCGCGAGCTGACCGGCGAGCGCAACATCGTGCTGGGCTGCTACGCCATGGGCATGACCCCCTCGCAGGTCAAGGAGAAGTACGACGAGATCGTCGACTTCTCCGGCATCGGTGACTTCGTGCAGCTGCCGATGTCCACCTACTCCTCCGGCATGGGCGCCCGCCTGCGCTTCGCCATCTCCTCGGCCAAGACGCACGACGTGCTGCTGATCGACGAGGCCCTGGCCACCGGCGACCGGGAGTTCCGCAAGAAGAGCGAGAAGCGGATCAAGCAGATCCGCGAGTCGGCCGGCACGGTGTTCCTCGTGGCCCACGACCTCAAGGTGATCGAGGAGACCTGCAACAGGGTCATCTGGCTGCACAAGGGCAAGATCAGGATGGACGGTGACCCCAAGGAGGTCATCGCCGCCTACAACAAGGGCTGACCCGGGGCCTCCCGGCAAAGACCCGCCGGGTACCGGGAAGCCGATCACCATCGCCGCCCTTCCGGGTGGAAGATGGGAGACGGTAAGCCCGCGTACTCACCGGAGGTGCATCTTGCCCGCACAGCCGCCCATTCCTTACGACTTCCTGCCCGAGGTCCCCGCCCTGACCGTCGAGAGCGACGACGTCCGCGACGGGGAGCGCCTGCCCGACGCCCACGTGTTCGACGACTGGGGCATGACAGGCCAGAACCTCTCGCCCCACCTGCGCTGGTCGGGCGCCCCCGAGGGCACCAGGAGCTTCGCGGTCACCTGCTTCGACCCCGACGCCCCCACCGGCAGCGGCTTCTGGCACTGGCTGCTGTACGACATCCCCGCCGACGTCACCGAACTGCCCACCGGCGCCGGCACCGCCGACTCCAAGACCGGCGTCCATGCGCGCAACGACTACAACACCAAGGCGTACGGCGGAGCCGCCCCGCCGCCCGGCCACCCGCACCGGTACCTGTTCGCCGTCCACGCACTGAGCGTCGATTCGCTCGGCATCGACCCCGACAGTCCCGCCGCCGTTGTCGGCTTCAACATCACCGCGAACACGCTGGCCAGAGGCTTTATCGCACCTGTGTACGAAACCTGAGCGACGCCCCGGGAAAGGCCTGACACCGCCCTCGCCGTTCCGATATGATTCGAACGCTGTTTCGAGCTGAGGAACATGATGGAGTGGGGGCGCGCGATGCGAGAGCTGTCGACCGCGATTGACCACCTGGCCATCGAGGATCCGTCCGAGATCCCCAGGGCCGAGCTCGCCGAGCAACTGATCGAGCTGCACTGGCAGATGGCCAGGCTCCAGGCCCAGATCGCCCGGCGTACGGGCGTCCGCATCACCTGACCCGTATCCGGCCCTTCCCGCCGCCGCGACCGCTCTGAAGCGCTGTCGCGGCCGCTGAGGGCGACCCGCCGTCCTACCGTCCAGCCCCGCCGGTCTCTCGGTCGCCGCGACCGGCGCGGCTCACCACCGCCCGTGCGCCACGGCCACCTCCCGCGGGTGGCCGGGCCGTACGCCCGGCCACGACCACGGCGACCTGGCCCTCAAACGACCCGCACCGGCGTTTCCGCCCGCTCGCCGGAGAGGGAGTTCCAGAGACCGGTCCGCGCCCCTCGGCTCCTGCCGGAAGTCGGGGTTGCGCCGCTCACCCACCGCTTGCCGGAAGGCCACGGTCCGTCGAAAGCCGCGGTTCCTGATGCCGCTCCACGCCGTCCGAACGGGCGGGGTTCCTGATACTGCTCCGTCCCGTACGGACGGGCGCGATTCCTGATGCCGACCCGCCGCCCGCCGGACGGCAAGGGTTCCTGATGTCGCTCGGCTGCCGGCTGGACGGGCGGGCTCTCCCGCCGCTCCGTCGGCGAGCGGGTGGTGGCGTGGCGGACATGGCGAAACCGGTGGCCTGACCCAGGGCCACCGGTTTCGTGGAGCCAGCCGTGCCGGCCCGCGTCATGGAGGAGGAGTGGCGGTCGACCTGTGAGCCGACCGGCGGGCGGTCCGTCCCGTGAGCCCGTGGCTCACGCCCGCCGGCCGAGTCGGCGCCAGGTGCCGCCGGCTCTCCCTCCGGCTCCCGATCACCGCCGCCCGTTCGACGTTCCGTCCCAACGTCGTCGAACGGTCGTGGTTCACGGGCGCCGTCGCGGCGCGTAAGGAGCGCTCCCGGGAGCGGCCCTCCGGCTGGCCCCGGCCATGCGCCTGCGCAAACGCGCTCGGCCGGGCTTGCCGTACGGTGTCACGCCCGCCAGCACCGGTGATGACGCGCGGTTGCGGCCCTACCGGCACCTGGGAGGACGTGCCCGCGGTCAAGAAGTGTGTGCTGGGGTGCGACCCCCGTCAGGTGAGGTGTCGCGCGGCCGTGAGGCCGCCGCGTGTCCTCGGCTCAGTCCTCGGCGTGGAGGTCGGTCGTCTGGGCGACCGACTCGGCGACCCCACCCTGGGTCTCGCCGGCCGAGCTGACGACCCTGTTGGTGTTGTTGTCGACGACGTCGGTGGAGGCATCGACGAGCGGGGCGATCTCGTCGAGCGAAACGGCGTTCACCAGGCCGGGCAGCGTGTCGGCGATCGGCGCGGCCTCGACGGGCGCCACCTCGCGGACCACGGGCGCCAGCCTGGGACCCGTGCGGCCCTCCTCGGCGGCGTCCTTGCGGCTCCTCATGCCCTCGCGGGAGGCGGCGGCCGTGTCGCTGTCGCTGTCGGCGTCGACGAGGTCGGCCACGTCGATGATCGGGTTGTCGGTGGGGTACTCCTCGCCCGTGGTGGCCTCGTAGACCTCCTTGGGGGAGATCCCCAGCACCCACTTGACGAAGCGGTCGACCTCCTCGTAGGGGCCGCCGGCCTCGGTGGACTGCGTCACCGTCGCGAGGTCCTGGCCGTTGAGCAGGGAGCCGCCCGTGGCCGAGGCGGCCGGGCCCAGCGTCCTGTCGGCGAGCTCGTTGTCCGTCCGCAGCGAGACGCGCTCGGCGAACGGCGGGAGGTTGTGCAGGCCTGCCGCCTGCTTGACGCCGAAGGACTCGACGATGCCGCTCCCGTCGACGCGGACGGAGGTGTCGGCCTGCGCGGGCACCGCCACAGCCGCGGCGAGCCCGCAGACGGCGACGGCTACCGCTGCCTTGATAATTCGCTTCATGATTGCCTTCCCGGCTCTTTTTCGATTCGCGTCGTTCGATATTCGAATCGCGATTCGAAGTCCCCGAAAGCCGGCGTGCACGCTATGGGCGCCACAGGGAGCGCGCGCCGTCCGGCTGAGCTACCGACGCAGTTCTATCACCACCGCGAACGGCCGGCAGCCCCGGCAAACACGGGCCCCACCTCGGTTGGAGCCCCAGCATGGGATCAAGAGGGAGGTCGACAAGTCCGGACATAGGGAGGGTGGATTTCGGATATTCCCCCGACGCCCAACCAGTCGATCAAGGGAGTGCCACCGGCCCGTTACAACGGCACGGGAAACAAATGCCACGGGCCGGGGGCTCAGATTTTTCCGTAGCGGGATATCCGCTTGACCGCTCAGGCCGACAGGAGAGCGTCCTCCGTGACCGCCTCCCACGGGAATCGATCGGCGAAGGCGGGCCGCAGATCAGTCAGCCACACGGCCGTCGGGTCGTAGCGGGCGAAGAACGGCCTGGCGACCAAGGAGGGATCGCGCGACTGGATGAGATGGAGGACGAAGACCTTCTGCCCCGCGATCTCGGTGACGCCGTCGACGCAGACCTTTCCCGGCGTCGCCGACATCGAAGGCCCCCGAACCGTACGGCAGAGCCCCGACACCGACGCGTACGCGTCCCTGAAGACCTCGTAGGCCCTGGCGAGGGGCACGGCGAAGTAGTCCTGCGGTCCCGTGTCCCGCTCGACGAACATGTAGTAGGGGATCATCCCCATCCCGAGCTGCCGCCGCCACATCGACGACCACACCTCGGGATCGTCGTTGATGGACCTGATCAGCGGCGCCTGCGTGCGGATGGTCGCCCCCGAGGCGAGGATGCGCGAGACCGCCTGCCCCACCAGGGGCGAGTCCAGCTCGCGCGGATGGGAGAAGTGGGCCATGAACGCGAGGTTCTTGCCCGCCGCGGTGACGCTCTCGAACAGGCGCAGCGTGTCGTCGGCGTCGGGGTCGGTGGTGAAGCGCTGCGGCCAGTAGGCCAGGGACTTGGTGCCGATGCGGATCGACTCCAGCTGCTCGATCTCCAGCAGCGGCTCGACGTAGCGCCTGAGCACGGGCTCGCCCATGATCATGGGGTCGCCACCCGTCAGCAGCACGCTGGTGACCTCGGGGTGCGCGCCGAGGTAGGACACGAGCTGGCCGACGTCGTCGGAGGCGAACTTGAGGTCCGCGTCGCCGACGAACTGCGCCCACCTGAAGCAGTAGGTGCAGTAGGCGTGACACGTCTGCCCCTGTTTGGGGAAGAAGAGCACCGTCTCCGGATACTTGTGCTGCATGCCGGGCACGGGTTCCGTGCCGATGCGCGGCACGTTGAGCGAGAGCTGCCCCGCCGGGTGCGGGTTGAGTTTCATCCGGACCCTGTTGGCCTCCGCCTGGATCTCCGCGTTCGGCGCCTCGGCCTTCAGGAGGTCGGCGAGCCTGTCAACATCGGGGCTCGGCAGCATGTCCGCCTGGGGGAAGACCAGGCGGTAGAGGGGATCGTCGGGTGCGGCCGACCAGTCGACGAGTTCGTCGACGACGTACGCGTTCGTCCGAAACGGCAGAACTGTGGCCACTGCCCTGACCTTCAGGCGCTCCGTCTCGTCGAGGCCCGCTCGCAGAAGGAGCTCGTCGAGATGCTTGGAGGTGTAGGCCTTGAAGCGTCGCGTTCCCGCTTGATTCAAGATCACTAGGCCTTTCCCATCTTTTTTGTTCGATCGGAGGTAAACCTATGAGCCCCCTCGCGCGTCTAGGGGCTCTTATTACCGGACGCGGCGGCGGCGCCTTCTGGTTCCACTGAAACCCAAGTTTCCGGCGAGCTTTGACCACTCGCGACATATCGCGAATGGACATACACTGGCGGACTGTGACCGACGACGCAGCAATGCGAGCCTCCGACGCCGACCGCGACCGCGTCGCGGCAGTCCTCGGGGAGGCCCTCGCCACCGGCAGACTCACCAGCGTCGAGCACGCCGACCGGCTCGAGGCCGCCTACACGGCCAAGACCGTCGGGGAGCTCGTCCCCGTCACCCACGACCTGCCCGACATCGCGGCCGGCGCCAGGCCCGCGCTGGTCGAGCAGCAGACCGTGAACGCGGTCTTCAGCAAGGTCATCCGCAAGGGCCGCTGGGTCGCCTCCCGGCACACCAGGCTGAGCGCCACCTTCGGCGCCCTGATCATGGATCTGTCCGACGCCGTCCTGCCCGGAAGGGAGATCACGATCCAGGCCGACGCCCGCTTCAGCAAGATGATCATCCGGGTTCCCGAGAACGCCCACGTCATCGACGAGGGCGCATCGATGTTCGGCAAGCGCAACGTGTCGGGCGGCTCGGGCGGTGACGGGCCGCTGATCCGCGTCACGGGACGATCGATGTTCGCCAAGCTCATCGTGGCCCGCGGGGTCACTGACTGGAACCTGGCATAACAACCATACGATTCGAACTGTGCCAGAGTCCGAACCGCCGATCGCGCTCGACGCCATGGGCGGCGACCACGCGCCGCACGAGATCGTGGCCGGCGCCGTGCACGCGGTCAGGACGCGCGGCCTGCCGATCGTCCTGGTCGGCTCGCCGCGGGTGCTCTACGAGTCGCTGGCCGACCACGACGCCACCTCCGAGATCCCGATCGTGCGGGCGGAAGAGGCGCTCGCCATGGACGAGGGCGCGCTCGCCAGCCTGCGCCGCCCTCGCTCCAGCATCGCCGTCGCCTGCCACCTGCTCAGGCGGGGCGACGCCTCGGCCGTGGTGTCCGCGGGCTCGACCGGCGGCATCGTCGCCACCGGCAAGCTCCGGCTGAAGGCGCAGCAGTCGGTCATCAGGCCCGCCCTCGCCGTCACCCTGCCCACCAGGCCCACGCCCACGATCCTGCTCGACGCCGGCGCCAACGCCGAGGTCAAGCCGGAGATGCTGGTGCAGTTCGCGCACCTGGGCTCCGCCTACGCCGAGACCGCGCACGACATCCGCAACCCCCGCGTCGGCCTGCTCACGATCGGCTCCGAACCCGAGAAGGGCGACAAGCTCGTCAGGCGCGCGCACGAGCTGCTGCGGGCCGTACCCGGCATCCACTTCCTGGGCAACGTCGAGGGCCACGAGCTGCTGACGGGCGCGGTCGACGTCATCGTGACCGACGGCTTCACCGGCAACGTCGCGCTCAAGACCATGGAGGGCGCGGTCCGCTACGCCCTCACCGAGCTGCGGGCGTCGGTCAACGAGAGCACGCTGGCCAGGATGGGCGCGCTCATGCAGCGGGCCCGCCTCAGGGACCTGTCGGCCAGGCTCGACTCCGAGGCGTACGGCGGCGCCGCCCTCCTCGGCCTGAACGGCACGGTCGTCATCGCCCACGGCGCCGCCAAGGCCGCCGGCGTCAGCGCCGCCTGCCAGCTCGCCGCGACGCTCTCCCGCAGGGGCATCGTCACGCGCATCGGCGAGCGTCTCGGGACCGGCCATCGCCCCCACCGGCTATGGTGATCGATACCGCGATTTCGGGGGAATTCGGGGGAAACGCGTGGAAGGTCTGACATCTGCCCAAGTGGCGGTCGCCAAGAAGAACACCGTCCCACGCCGGACGAGCAGGTCGCTGTCGGCGATCATCCGGGCCAACGTCCTCACGCTCTTCAACCTGGTCATCGGCGTCCTGTTCGCTCTCATCCTCATCTTCGGCGCCTGGCAGGACAGCCTGTTCGGCCTGGTGATCGTGGCCAACGCGATGATCGGCATCGTCCAGGAACTACGCGCCAAACGCACGCTCGACCGCCTCGCCGTGGTCAACGAGGCACCCGTCACCGTCCGGAGAGACGGCGCCGACCAGCGCATCCACCCCGGCCAGATCGTGCTGGGCGACCTGGTCCTGCTCGGACCCGGCGACCGGGTGCTGGTCGACGGGGAGGTCGTCGCGGCCGAAGGGCTGGAGATCGACGAGTCGCTGCTCACCGGCGAGGCCGACCCCGTCCACAAGCGGCCCGGCGACGAGGTCCTGTCCGGCAGCTTCGTCGTCGCCGGCTCGGGCGCCTTCACCGCGACGAAGGTCGGCGAGGACGCCTACGCCGCCAGGCTCACCGAGCAGGCCAGCAGGTTCCACCTGGCCCACTCCGAGCTGCGCGACGGCGTCGCCCGGTTCATCAGGTACATCACCTGGCTGGTCATCCCGATCGGCGCCCTGCTCATCTACAGCCAGGTGCGCAACCACGAGGACTTCGGGTCGGCCATCACCGGCGCGGTCGCCGGCATCGTCACCATGATCCCCGAGGGCCTGGTGCTCATGACCAGCATCGCCTTCGCCGTCGGCGTCGTCCGGCTCGGCCAGCGCGACGCCCTGGTCCAGGAGCTGCCCGCCATCGAGGGCCTCGCGCGGACAGACATCCTGTGCCTCGACAAGACCGGCACCCTCACGGCAGGCGGCATGGACCTCGACGAGGTCATCCCGCTCAAGGAGGACGCCCCCGTCGACGCCGCCCTCGCCGCCCTGGCACACGTCGACCCGCGCCCCAACGCCACCGCCCAGGCCATCCAGGCCGGCTACCCCGAGGCGCCCGGCTGGACCAGCACCGACATCGTGCCGTTCTCGTCGGCCCGCAAATGGTGCGCCGCCACCTTCGACGGGCACGGCACCTGGTCGCTCGGCGCCCCCGACGTGCTGCTGACCCCCGGCACCACCGCGTACGGCACCGCCGCCGAGCTGGCCGCGACCGGCGCCCGCGTCGTGGCGCTCTGCCGTACCGACGGCAGGGAGCCCGTCGCGCTGGTGACGTTCAAGCAGCGGATCAGGCCCGACGCCCGCCAGACGCTGCGGTACTTCGCCGAGCAGGGCGTCGCCGTCAAGGTCATCTCCGGCGACCACCCCGACGCGGTCGCGGCCATCGCCACCGCGCTCGACATCCCCGGCGGCGACCGCGCCGTCGACGCAAGGACGCTCCCCGACGACGAGGACAAGCTCGCCGAGATCCTGGAGGGCAACACCGTCTTCGGCAGGGTCAGCCCGCAGCAGAAGCGGCAGTTCGTCACCGCGCTGCAGTCGCGCGGCCACACGGTGGCGATGACCGGCGACGGCGTCAACGACGTGCTCGCGCTCAAGGACGCCGACCTCGGCATCGCGATGGGCGCGGGCAGCCCCGCCACCAAGGCGGTCGCGCAGGTCGTGCTGCTGGACAACAGGTTCGCCTCGCTCCCGGAGGTGGTGGCCGAGGGGCGCAAGGTGCTGGCCAACATCGAACGCGTCTCCAACCTGTTCCTCACCAAGACCTTCTACGCGCTCGCGCTGTCGCTCGTGGTCGGCCTGCTCGGCGTCATGTTCCCGTTCGCGCCCCGGCACTCGACCCTGGTCAACGCGCTGACCATCGGCGTGCCCGCCTTCTTCCTCGCGCTCGCGCCGACGGCCGAGCGGTCCCTGCCAGGGTTCGTGCCGCGCGTGCTCCGCTTCGCCGTACCGGCCGGGCTGGTCACCGGGGCCGCGGTGATGCTCTCCTTCACGCTCGCCGGCGGCGACCGCACGCCCGCGGTCATCACGCTCTTCCTGGTCACCTGGTGGGTGCTGGTGCTCGTCGCCCGGCCGCTCAACGCCTGGAAGGCCGTGCTCGTCGGGGCGATGGCGGTGCTGTTCGCCGTCGCGCTCGCCGTCCCCGCCACCCGCGCGTTCTTCGAGCTCGGCACGGGTGGCTGGGAGGCCGTCGCCATCTCCGTCGTGGGCGCGGCGTGCATCAGCGTCTCGGTCAGGCTCACCGGTACCCTTGGAACATGACCGACCCGCAGATAGTGCTCACCGAGCGCGTCCAGCGTGCGCTGGCCACCGCGTTCGGCCCCGAGTACGCCGACGCAGACCCGCTGATCCGGCCCTCCCAGTTCGCCGACTTCCAGGCGAACGTCGCGATGAGCCTGGCCAAGCGCCTGCGACGAGCCCCGCGGGAGGTCGCCCAGGAGATCGCTGACCAGCTCTCCGACTTCCCCGGCACGATCGAGGTCAGCGGTCCCGGTTTCCTCAACATCGCCCTGTCCGACGGCTGGGTCACCGGCCAGGCCAACGAGATGCTCGCCGACCCGCGCACCGGCGTCGGCACGGTCATGCCGCCGCAGCGCATCGTGATCGACTACTCCGCGCCCAACGCGGCCAAGGAGATGCACGTCGGCCACCTGCGCACCACGATCGTGGGCGACGCGATGGCCCGCGTCTACGAGCACCTCGGCAGCACCGTCGTGCGGCAGAACCACCTCGGCGACTGGGGCACGCCGTTCGGCATGCTCATCGAGCACCTGCTCGACATCGGCGAGGCGGCCGCCGTCGCCCAGCTCGAGGCCGGCCAGGGCACCGAGTACTACCAGGCCGCCCGCGTCAAGTTCGACAGCGACGAGTCGTTCAAGGCCCGCTCCCGCCGGCGGGTCACCACGCTCCAGTCGGGCGACCCCGAGACCATGCGGCTCTGGCACGTCTTCATGGACGCCACCATCCGCTACTTCGACAAGGTCTACGACATGCTCGGCGTCACGCTCACCGACGCCGACATCGCCGGCGAGAGCATGTACAACCCGATGCTCGAGAAGACCTGCGACGATCTCCAGGCCATGGGCGTGGCGACCATGAGCGAAGGCGCGCTCTGCCTGTTCCCGCCCGGGTTCACCGGCTCCGACGACAAGCCGCTCCCGCTGATCATCCGCAAGAGCGACGGCGGTTACGGCTACGCCTCCACCGACATGGCCGCGATCCGCTACCGGGTCGAGGACCTCAAGGCCGACCGCGTCCTCTACGTCGTCGGCGCGGACCAGGCGCTCCACTTCCGCATGGTCTTCGCCGCCGCCAAGCAGGCCGGCTGGCTGCCCGACACCGTCTCCGCCGAGCACGTCCAAATCGGCATGATGCTCGGCAAGGACGGCCGCCGCTTCAAGACCCGCTCCGGCGAGTCGGTCAAGCTCACCGACCTGCTCCAGGAGGCCGTCGACCGCGCGTCGGCGGCCATCGCCGAGCGCGGCTACGACGAGGAGACCAAGGCCGAGATCGCCCACGCCGTCGGCATGGGCGCGGTCAAGTACGCCGACCTGTCGATCAGCCACGACAGCGAGTACGTCTTCGACTTCGACCGGATGCTGAGCTTCTCCGGCAACACCGGCCCGTACATGCAGTACGCCACGGCCCGGATCCGCTCCATCTTCCGCAAGGCCGGGGTCGATCCGGCCGACGCGCGCGGCCCGATCGTCCTCGGCGTACCGGCCGAGCGCGCCCTGGCCCTGCACCTGCTCGGCTTCGGCGCGGTCGTCGACCAGGTCGCCACCCTGGTCGAGCCGCACCGGCTCGGCTCGTTCCTGTTCGAGACGGCCAGCCTCTTCAGCACCTTCTACGAGGAGTGCCCCGTCCTGCGCGACGACGTCGACGCCGACACCCGCGCCTCCCGGCTCGCCCTGTGCGCGCTGACCCTGCGGGTGCTCGAAACCGGCCTCGACCTCCTGGGCGTCCCCGTACCCGAGCGCATGTGAGTCGTGGGCGCGCCTCCGCAAGGTTGGCGCGCCCCCCGGCTAGGCTTTACGCGGTCATGGAATGAGGCCGATATTGGGGGAGTTCTCTGCCTTGGCAACGGATCTGACCGCGAGCCCCCAGGCCACCACGGAGCTCCACCGATACGTCGAAGCCCTGCTGGCCAGCCTCGCCGCCGACAGCTCCACGCCACCGGCCGCGCCCACCTTCCAGGACGACCCGGGCTCCTGGCTGCCGCCCGCCGTACAGGCGCTGGCCGCCATCCTCGTCGGCGACGACCCGCTCGAACCGCTGACCAGGGCGGCGGGCCGCGACCAGCAGAACACCGCGCTCTTCCTCTGCCTCGCCCTGGCGGTGGCCGGCCACGGCGACCGCATCCACGCCTCGTGGCTCGGCACCGCCTTCGGCGAGCTGTCCCTCGACCTGCCCCTCCCCCACGGCCAGCGCGCGCTGTGGCTGGCCGCCGCCAGAGGCGCGTACGGCCCGGCCGGCAAGATCTTCGTCCTCCGCAGGCTCGACGCGCTCGCCATCCCCGGCCATACCGAGGCGAACACGTGGGTGCAGGCCCTGGCCCCGGGCGAGCCCGCCGTCGTCATACCGGCCGCGCTCGTCGACTTCCCCGAGCTGGCCGAGATCCCCGAACTGGCCACGCCCGTCCAGGCCGCGGCCAGGCTGGCCAGGCTCCGCGCCCGCTGCACCGAGATCACCTCGACCCGGCAGGCCGACTCCGAGTCGCGCACCTCGCTCACGAACGCGACCGCCGCCCCCGCCACCGCGTGGGCGGAGGAGGAGCCGCTCGCCGTCCTCCGCACGATGGCCGGGCTCGGCGGCCCTCCCGGACCGATGGGCTCGCTCGTCAGCCACCTGCTCGACGACCTGCGCCCCGGCGCCGACCCCTTCCTGGCCGCCATCGCGCTGCACGTGGCCGCGCCGATCCTGCGCGACGTCGCCGCGAAGCTGGCCGCCGACACCGAACTCCCGCCTCCCGACGCGATCACCGTGCCCGTGCTCGGCCACCGCCTGGAGCTCCGCCCCGAGGGCCCCGACGCGACCTCCATGGCCGCCGCCGAACGTGAGATCGTCGCGGACGGCATGCCCGACCGCGGGCTGCCGTGGCTGCCGTACCTGGCGCTGGCGCTGGCCGTCACGCTCTTCGTCGCCGCCGGGGTCGTGTGGTGGCCGCTCGCGCTGCTCGGCGCCGTCCTGGCCGGCCTGGGCGGATGGCGGCTCTGGCGGCTGCGGCAGGCCCGGCTGTCCGACGCCGCCTACGTCGAAAGGCGCCTGGCCGAGCTCAAGGACCTCGCCGACGGCGCGGTCTGGGCACTGCACGCCTATGCCCGCGAGGCGGAGGAGCGCGCCAAGCAGGCGGCCGAGGACGCCGCCGAGCTCACCCGCCTCCTGCGCCGCGGCCCCCGCGCCGCCTAGCACCGAGCCGCTCGCCCCCTCGCGCCGCCCCTCGCCCCCTCGCGCCGTCTGGCACCGCGCCGCTTCCCCCCCTCACCGCCTGGCACCCAGCCCCTCGCCCCCTCGCGCCGCCCCTCGCCCCCTCGCGCCGGCTGGCACCAAGCCGTTCTCCCCGCCCCTTTCCGCGGGCCGGCCGGCGCGCCGACGCTCCCGCGCCGCCTTTCCCCCCGGGTCCGGTTCTTGCAGGTCGAGACCCGCTCACCGCTACTCGGCGCGCGTCCGGCGGGAGGAGTATGCCGGGCAGTGGTTCCCCGAGCCGCTGCTGGCCGACCCGTACGAGGATCCGGTGCGCTCGGCGGAGCTGGCCGACTCGGTGTCGATGGCGGCGCTGTTGCTGCTGGAACGGCTCAGCCCGCTCGAGCGGGCGGTGTTCGTGCTGCGGGAGGTGTTCGGGTTCGGCTTCGGGGAGGTCGCCTCGGCGGTGGGCAGGTCGGAGGCGGCGTGCCGCCAGCTCGCGGTGCGGCGCGCCGCCACATGGACGCGGGACGCGCTCGGTTCGAGGCGGATCGCCGGGAGCGAGAAGAACTCGCCGAGCGGTTCTTCGATGCCTTCCGGGAGGGAAACGTGGACGGGCTGCGGAACCTGCTGGCCGCCGACGTGCAGATGGTCGGCGACAGTGGCGGCAAGGCCCCGCTGTGGGGCACGGGTGTCTTCGGCGCCGACAACGTGTCCCGGATGCTGGCCGCGTTCGTCGCGCCGTTCGTCCGGATCGGCGGTGTCGTGGAGCCGCATTTGGTGAACGGCCAGCCGGGCGCGATCTTCCGAGACCGGGACGGCAAGGTCGTCAACACCTTGGCGCTCGACATCCTCGACGGACAGATCCAGGCGATCCGCGCGGTGATCAACCCCGACAAGCTGCGGCACCTGGGCCCGGTGGCGGACGCCTGGGCGGTCGTTCGCGAGACGAACCAGGCCCGCCGTCCCATGGACTGACCGCAAGAGCCGGCCGCGCTCCGGGTACGCCCGTACGCCGACCGGCACCGCTACACCCTGGCCGCCTCGACCAGGCGAACGGCAGATCCAACCGGCCGTTGAACGCCGCCGACGTGCGGCCCGACGCCGACACGCGGGCAGCCGCCGTACGGAGCAGCGGGCCGGGATGCACGGACCAACGGCCGATCGTGGGCATACGGAAAGGACATGTGCCACCTGACGTGGACATCTGCGCCAGACCAGCCTCCCCAGGACCGGCCCGGCGCACAGTCACACGTCAGGTGCTCTCGATCTCCACATGCGCGGGCGCGAGCAGGAACACCCGGTCCGCGATGCGCTCGATCCGACCGTCGCACCCGTAGGCCAGCCCGGCCGCGAAGTCGACCATCCTGGTCGCCTCCGGCATGGGCATGCCGGTGACGTCCATGATGACCGTCTGCCCCTCGCGGAAATGCTGCCCGATCAACGGTGCGTCGTTGTATTTCAGCGGCTGGACCATCACGATCCGTGACGACTCGACGGTGGACCGCCACCGCTTCGCGGCACGCTCCGACGCCGGCATGTACTCGTCTTCGTACTGCTCGTCGTCGTATCCGTCATCGTATTGGTCGATCCCGCCCAGGCCAAGGTAGCTCACCACCTTGCGCACTGCCCCCATCGGCTTGTCCTTTCCTCAGGAACTCACCGTAATCGGCACGTCCCTACACATTGGACGGTAACCGACGATTCGACGTTCGCCATGCGACACGCCCAACACATATTCCATTTTGTACGGCAAGCATCCCGGTTTCGACTGGATATCGGCCACCTATAGCATCGAGCTCATGCGCCTGTTCACCGTCGACGCCTTCACTGACACAGCATTCCACGGTAATCCTGCCGCTGTCTGCCTCCTGGAGTCAGCCGCTTCCGACACTTGGATGCAGTCCGTGGCCGCCGAGATGCGGCTCTCCGAGACGGCGTTCCTGCTGGGTAATTCGTTGCGGTGGTTCACTCCGGCGGTCGAGGTATCGCTGTGCGGTCACGCGACGCTGGCCACCGCCCATGTGCTCTATTCCACAGGAGCGGCCAACGGAGAGATCCAATTCGCGACGAAGGGTGGAATCCTCACCGTCAATCGCTCCACCGACGGACTGATCTCGATGGATTTCCCCGCCAAAGAAGTGACGCCGGCCACTGTTCCCGACGGGCTGGAAAAGGCGCTCGGAGCTGCGGTAGCAGGTGTCGGACGCAGCGAGCTCGACCTCCTCGTCGAGCTGGAGTCGGAAGAAGCGGTCCGCTCGCTCGACCCCGACATCACCGCCCTCGAGACCGTCGACGCGCGCGGCATCATCGTCACCGCCCAGGCCACCGTTCCAGCCACTGGATCGCCTGCGGCACCAGCCGACGCCACCTCCGCCGCTCCGGACACCGTCCGCTACGACTACGTGTCGCGATTCTTCGCCCCACGCGTCGGCGTCCCCGAGGATCCGGTCACGGGCTCGGCTCATTGTGCCCTCGCCCCCTTCTGGGCGGCTCGCCTCGGCCGGGCCTCGCTGGTCGGCGCCCAGCTGTCGGCCCGCGGCGGCCTCGTCCGTACGACCGCGCGGGGCGACCGGGTGGACCTGGCAGGCCGAGCGGTCACCGTCGTCTCCGGCGAGCTCCTGGTCAACCCGTAAGCACCTCGCCGACGGCCGGTGACAGGCACGCACCCACGCACGCCCGCCGCCGGCGCAGACACCCACACGCGGCCCACCGTCAGGACCCGCACCCACACGCCCCCCACCGTCTGGACGGGCACCACGCGCTGCCGACCGTCCGGACCGACACCCACGCGCTGCCAACCATCGGAACGAACACCCGCGGGCCGCGGGCCATCGGAACGAACATCCGCGCGCCGCGGGCCATCGGGACGGGCGCCCAGGCGCCGCAGGTCACCATCACTTCCGCACACGTCGACCACTTCCGCACACGTCGACCAACCGATCAGGCGGTCAGCGGACCGGTCAGGACGCGCCGCCCCGCTGACCGATCCCCCGCCCAGCCGAACACCTCGTCGTCACTCGGCATGCGGCCCCACACCATCAACACCAGGTCCTCAGCCCTGCCGGACAGCTCGGCCACCGGGGCGCCCGGCCCATACGTCCACGAACGACCGATGTCAGAGGCAACCAGCCGCAGCGCGTGATCGGGCGACTGAGCCCGCCCCCGCACGATCTGGCGCGGCGCCATCACCTCGAACACCTCGGCCACCCCTTCACCCGCCAACTCCGGATCGAGGGGACGGGCCGTACCCGTCGCCCGCTCGGCGTCCCACCGGTGCAACAGAGCCTCCACACACCGGCGCCGCTGCCAGAACCCGGCCGTCGCCGGCGGGTGGAACGTCCACGCCTCGGCCGCCGGATCGACGTCCAACGCCGCCAGCAACGTTTGCGACGCCGCGTCGAACCATTCCCTCAACCCGGCGGGATCCCGCGGCGCGGCCGGTGGCACGAAGTCGCCCCGCTTCTCCGTCACTGCCTTGGCGGCCCAGAGGTTCGATCCGCCGAGGTGTTCGGCGAGGTCGCGCAACGTCCAGTCGCCGCAGGACTCGATGGACGCGGACAGATCACCGTCAAGGCAGGCGCGGAAGGCGTCCAGCTCACGCCGGAGGTGGGGGAGAAAGTCCATGCCAGGCACCGTAGCGGCCGTCTCCGACAATCCGGCGGAGCCAACCACGCGATACGTACGGTCACCACCCATGGTACGCGTCGCAGTACTGCAACCTTCCCTATCACTCCCTTAATCCCCTAAGTTAGGGACTGATGAAGGAAGAACTGTACTCCGTTGAGCAGGTGGCTGACCGGCTCGGACTGCATGTGCGCACCGTCCGCGCCTACATCCGAACCGGCCGCCTCAAAGCGGTACGGATCGGCAAGCAGTATCGGATCGCCCGTGCCGACCTCGAGGCGCTGATCGGGCGGCCGCAGACGGACCCGGCCCAGCCCGCCCGCGTCGCGACGGCGGAGGTGTCGAGCATCGTACAGATCGACGGAGTCGACCGGGCCGCGGCCGACCGGTTGAGCACGCTCGTGCTGGCCGCGGCGAACACCGGTCACGACCCCGCGCACCCCCTACGCGTCCAGACCGTCCACGACGAGGAACGGGACCGTATGAAGCTCGTGATCCTGGGCGGCACCGCCGCCACCGCCGAGATGCTGCGCCTGCTCGACACCGTCCTCTACGGCGACAGCGGCCTGCTCGACAGGGAGGACGACCGTGCCTGAGTGGATGGCGAGGCAGTAACAGTAAGGTCGCATCGAATCGGTGGCACCGACCACCCACCGGATGGACACCCAGCACCTCAAGCCTGGCCCCGGTCGAAGGCCGGCGTCTCGACATGTACCGACCGTGTGCGGAGGATCCGCGATGATCACTGAACCCAAGCCGCCCCAGGCGATAGCCGCGAACATGGTGGAGATTCCCGCCGGCGAGATCGTCCTGCGGGACGAGGGCACGAAGACGCACTGGACGGTCGAGGTCGGAGCCTTCCGCATGGCGCCGCATCCCGTGACCCGTGAGCAGTACCACGCCGTCATCGGCGGGGGGACCACCGGCCCGTCGAGGTCGCGAACGCCGGTGACCGAAGTCTCCTGGATGGACGCCGTTCGGTTCTGCAACCGGCTGTCGGCGGCGACGGGGCTCCAACCGTGCTACTCGATGGGCGAGGACCCCGACGGGCAGGACACGGTCTGCGAGTGGGAAGCTGACGGCTACCGCCTCTCGTCCGAGGCGGAGTGGGAGTACGCGTGCCGGGCCGGCACATCCGCCGTCCGCTACGGAGAACTGGACGAGATCGCCTGGTACCGCGGAAACTCCGGCGGCGAAGTGCACGATGTCGGGACCAAGGCGCCGAACGCGTGGGGCCTGCACGACATGATCGGCAACGTGTGGGAGTGGTGCTGGGATGTCTACGATCCCAGCGTCTACGGCCCGTATCGCGTCTTCCGCGGCGGTGGCGCGCATGATCGCCCGCGTGGCTGCCGAGCGTCGTGCCGCCGCAAGAGCCACCCGAGTTTCCGCATCGACGACCTGGGTTTCCGCCTCGCCCGCCTCCGGTGACGGCAACAGGTTGCGGCTTACCCGGCCCCCGCCATACAGCATTCCGTTGGCTGAGGTTCGCCCACCTTCTGCGACGCAGGGTTCTTTGGCTCTGCCTGCCCGCCCTCTCGCGACGCAGGATTCTGTCGGCTGCGGCTTGCCAGTCGCGGCGCAGGGTTGGTTGTTCTGCTGGCTGAAACTGGCGCCTTCCATGACGCAGGTTTCCGTCCCGCAGGCGCTTCGTGCCCGCCGGGAGCCGCCCCGCTGCCTGCCCGCCGGCGATGGCAGCGCCTCCAAGCTCACCCACTCGACAGGACAGGAGCGCCGGCAGTCGTCAAGGCCCGCGGACGACACCTGGTGCCCGTTACGGTAGTTCCACAAGCCTGGCGCCGACGTCCCTGCTCATGGGAGCGTCCACGCGCCTGGCCGCCGACGCCCCTGTCCATGAGGGGAGTCCACGAGACTGCCGCGGACGCAATGGCTGGCCCATTACCGTCGCCGGAGGCCCGTCCTGTCAACCGGGGCCCCGGCACCCCGCCACTGCCAACGGGGCCTCCGCACCATGTCGAAGACCGAGCACACCCAGCAAGCCCCGGCCACAACACCGCCGGAAAAGCAGAAAGGGCCACCCCAACCGGGATGGCCCTTACCGTAAAGATTGCGCGGCGGCGACCTACTCTCCCACACCCCTTCGAGTGCAGTACCATCGGCGCAGAGAAGCTTAACTTCCGGGTTCGGAATGTAACCGGGTGTTTCCTTCCCGCCATAACCGCCGCAACCCCGAGAGACCGTTTGCTGTCTCAGAATTGCGTAGTGGACGCGAGCAAAAAGCTTTGAGGTCAAGTCCTCGGCCTATTAGTACCGGTCAGCTCCACACGTTACCGCGCTTCCACCTCCGGCCTATCAACCCCATCGTCTATA